>JAGRBZ010000009.1 GCA_020433805.1 Anaerolineae bacterium | reverse complement strand
ACCGGCGCAAGACCGCCTATTTGCCGGGCTGTGCCACCGAAACGGAGATTGCCACGGCGGAAGAAGCCGGGGCCGAAATCTGCAAAATCTTCCCCGGCGAGTCGGTTGGTGGGCCGGGTTTTATCAAGGCGGCGATGGCTCCCTGTCCCTGGCACCGGCTCATGCCAACCGGCGGCGTCGATGCTACGGAAGCCAGTATTGCAGCCTGGATCACAGCCGGCGCGGCAGCGGTCGGTATGGGCAGCAAGCTCATCTCCAAGAAAGTTGTCAACGACCGCGATTTTGATGGATTGAGCCGCCAAACAGCCCAATGCCTGGCCTGGGTTCAGGCCGCGCGGGGGTAGTTTGGTAGTTTGATAGTTTGGTAGTTTGATAGTTTGATGGTTTGTCGATAACCAACCATCCATCAAACTATCCAACTAACCAACTAACCATCCATCTCCCAAAAAATAAGGAGCAATCATGATATTAGATCAATTTAACCTGGAGGGTCGCGTCGCCCTGGTGACCGGCGCCGGACGGGGATTGGGTCAGGCGATGGCTCTGGCGCTGGCCGAAGCCGGGGCCGATGTGGCCGGGTTAGATCGCAGCGATGGCGCGGCCACCACTGAGGCTGTCCAGGCTTTAGATCGACGCTATTACCATCTATCGGTAGATTTACTTCAAGCCGGCGTGGCCGACTTGACCGCGATTGTGGATCAGATTACGGCTACGCTGGGGCGTCTCGATATATTGGTCAACAACGCCGGCATCATCCGTCGCACTCCGGCCCTTGAATTTACCGAAGCGGACTGGGATGATGTGCAGCAGGTTAACTTAAAAACGGTCTTTTTTCTATCGCAAGCCGCGGCCAAAGTGATGGTGCAACAGGGCGGGGGCAAAATCATCAACATTGTCTCGATGCTTTCTTTTCAGGGCGGCGTCACGGTCCCATCGTATACCTCGGCCAAAAGCGGCCTGGCGGGACTGACGCGCGCGCTGGCCAACGAGTGGGCGGGCTACAACATCAACGTTAACGCTATCGCGCCCGGCTACATGGCCACCGACAATACGGCGGCTCTCCAGGCCGATGAACAACGGTCCGCCTCTATTCTCAGCCGCATTCCGGCCGGCCGGTGGGGGACACCAGAGGATCTAAAAGGAGTCGCGGTCTTCCTGGCTTCGGATGCGGCCCGCTATATGCAGGGCGCGATTGTCCCGGTCGATGGCGGTTGGTTGAGTCGCTAATCGGAGACAAAAAATACGGACATATTATACCTGTCTGGGCTTTATCCAATACAACCGACTGTTTCGTGACAATAGTGTACGACTTTATTGTCACGAAATGTTTCGTGACAATAAAGTTGTACACTCAAATCTGCGATTCCGGCTTGGAATCGCAGATTTTAAATTACAGCAAAATTAATAAAGTTGTACACTGAATGCGAACTTCTAGATTGTGCTGAGAATCAGTGTGACAATAAAGTTGTACACTGAAAAAGGAATTTCCCAAGCTATCCTACTATATCTAGATAAATGTGAAGGTCGCCCAGTTTATTAACAATGGAGAGGTTCGCATAACGTTAACAAGGAGCAAGGAGGCGAGAGCGAGCATGAATGAGGTCAGGACGACCCAGATGGTCAGCTAACCAGGCAACCAACAGAACAGCAAAACAGACTTCACAGCGTGACGATAAGCGGCCCAAACGCCGACCCGTTGCAACTGGTTGAGCCGGTAGTAGCGTTTTAGGAGAGCAAAAAAGCGTTCGATATAGCCCCGTTTGCCGCGGTCTTGGCGAAAATCAGCAACCCAATCGAGCGTGACAACCGCTTTCTTGCCGGCGCGACGGGGATTGTAAACCACTTTGGGCGTTGCATTGTCAAGACCGTGGTGATAAAGGTTAAAACCGCGCGGGTGTAGTAAGCCGCATCGGCCCGGACCACCGTGACGGGTAAGGCAAACACGTGGTGGGCCAAGGTCATTAGCCGCGGTGCCCAAGGAGCGTCATTGGCATTGGCTGGCGAGACTAACAGCATAATCGGCAGCAGGCTATCTCGGCACAGCAGATGATGGACTTTATAGCCAAAGCGGCGGGTGAAGCTCCAGCCAGCCTGACTGTCTTGGCCTGAAAAAGCATCAATGATGGTTGAATCGATGACCCAATCACGGCCGACCAGCACGCCGCGCCGAATGAGGATGAAAACCAGGCTACAAAACGTGATAAAGTACACCCACACTCCTAGCTTATCACGCCGTCGTCGCAACTGGCTGCTGCTAATCACCTGGCCGACCTTAAAACCACAGGCTTGGGCTAAGGCTGGCCACCGTTTGAGCCGTTTGACCATCGTTTCGGCTGATACTTACCAGACACTCATGACCATAATTGTCACCAGAATGCTCTCCTCCGGGTATGTTTGGGGGGCACCTCCGGCTCCGGCTGGCAATGAGGGTTTCAGCCGTTCAGCCAACGTGATGATCTCTCGGGCCAAGTTTCTCAACTGCAACTCCTCAACCAGTTGTGGTGAAAAGATGAACGGATCTTCAGCCGTGACCAATGTCAGGGCTTGTTGTTGCCGTTTTATTAATTCTGTTGTTAACATGCTCTCAGCTCCTTTGTATTTGGTTGGTTTCGCAACCTTATTTTACCGAATACCGAGGAGCTTTTCCTAATCTTTAGTTATGCGAACTTCTCACAATGCTCAAATCATTTACCACGATAATCATCTGCGAACTGCCCGGCATCATAAGTAGTAACTAATCGCTTCGATTTAGCAGCTTCAAGCACGTCGCGCGGCAAAGAATGGATTGCCTCTTCAAGGTTTGCATTGATTAACGATTTTTCATCAAAATTGGTCCCAAAAAATATAGTTGAGGCCAAATTAGCTCCTCTGAAATTTACTCCCCTAAGTTTTGCGCCTCGGAATTTAGCTTCAAAAAGATTTGCACCAATAAAGGCTGTGTCTTTAAAATCTGTATTTTCGAGATATGCACCAGTTAGATTTGCATCTCTAAAACGGGTTTGCCGCATTGTTGCTTTTGATAAATTTGCGTTTCGCAGGTTCGCACGAAAAAAATTTGCCTCATTTAGAGTTGCTCCAGTTAGGTTAGCATACTCTAGATTTGCCCCACTAAAATTAACCTGGCGCAATTTCGAGTAACTAAGGTCTGCTCCTCGAAGATCAACTCCAGAAAAATCTAAACCATGTAAGTCCGTACCACTTAAATCAGCCTTTGCAAAAATTGCCTGTCTACAATCAACGTCTTTAAAATTGACTCCTCTAAGATCAGCACCAGTAAAATTAACGCTCTCAAAGAGAGCATCTGTGAAGTCTGCCTCTCTCAGATCAGCTTCTATGAAACGTGTTTGACACAGCTTCGCACTTCTTAAAGTCGCTTCATAGAGATATGCCCGACTAAAATCAGCCTTTGACAAATCGCTATCTATTAAGTTTGTAGACCATAAGTGTGCTCCCTGTAAACTTGTCCCACACAGGTTGGACGCTTCTATGTTAGCAAATTCCATATTTGCACCAGATAAATCTGCTCCGCGAAGTTTGACCTCTATAAGCGATGCGCTGTCAAAATCAGCGTCTTGGCATTTGCTCCACATCAAATTCGCTTTGTCTAAATTAGCATCTCCTAAATTGGCATCTATTAGTTTGGCACTACGAAGGTTACACCCTTCCATGTCTGCGTGTTCCAAAATCGCACTTGTTAAATTAGCATTTCGCAAGTTGGCTTTCTTTAAATTTGCATAGCGCAAATTTGCGGAGATCAGAATGGAGTTACTCAAATTCGCCTTACTTAAAATGGCTTCTTCCAAATCAATTTTTCGTAAACTAATCTCACTCAAATCAGCGCTACTGAAATCGGGTGGTTGCCCAGCATCCCAGAATTTATTTAATCGATAATTGACTTGTCTACGGTTTAATTCAGCACACATTTGTTTGAAAGATTTTTAGAAATAAAAGGATTATACCAGACTGCACATCAGACGTCGCCGAGCTAGCAGGTTGCCGTTGGGTGCAAACCAACTCTACAAGCAATTCAACTTCAAAAAATCGAGATGTATCCATTCTGTTACACGAACTGATTTTGGCGGCATCCAGGAACATTGTCAGCCCCGCTGCAAAACAGAGCGAGTCTAATCTAAGAGTTGTGGTACATGTGGATGCCACGCAGTTGGTACTGAGGTGAACAGTTTGATAGGCGCATTAGTGGTGGAGGCTTTTTTATTTTACCATAAAGCGGGACGAAATAACAAGGGGATTACATAATTCTATCAAAAAATTTTAACATTTGTTCAGTATTGGAGACACCTTTTACAAATCTTGCCACCCTTTCACAAAAAAATTAGTGGAATGTGCCACCAACTCCGTCTGATCAAAAAAGATACTCAACTGCCTCAGCTATGGGAGTATCTGCCTAAAAAGTTCACCTCTATTTTGTTTGAGCAGGTGTGACCGGAGAAGAATGAAAACAAGTTTTATTGGTTAGGATGGCAGCCGACCTTGATTGATGAGTGGGCAGTAGTACGGATTCATGGCAGAAAAGGAGGATTTCAGCGCGTGCTGTTGCCGACGCCGTTTAGGTCATTGGCTGAGGCGTGGCCGGTGATAAAACGGACAATCCTGGCTAGGGTAAGACGGGGGTATTCCGTTGTAAATGCTACTAATGAAACCATTGTTCGCTAATGAAACAGATGAAATTTAGGGGTTAGGCGGTTTGGCGGAGAGAAGACTGGTCATTCAGACAGTGGGCTATCAGTTCTAAAATTGTTAAAATAGAGTGATCCAAATCTCGTTAAGTTCTTCCTCTACTGAAACACCTATCGAACCGTTTCGATGTTAAGATTTCCAGATTTGAATTACAGTCCTCCAATTCGATTCAGCTCTAGTGACCGTATCCCACAAATTTAGAAATAATTGCTCGTTAAGCTGCTGAACAACCAATGAACAAACACGTTTCCACGATTTACAATACTCAACAACTATCGTAGCCGTAATGGATTATTCCGAGATATGTACGTCCTTCCTGTTTGAATGCATAACCCAACAAACAATTGCCTAAACTAGCGCCATTAGTATAAGGGGGAAAGAGAATTGAGACACTTACTATTGCAGTTGCCACTGTTGGTAGTGATATTAGGGATGGGTATCGTCGCGTCGGTATATCCGAGTAAGGCATATGCCCAGGGATTGACACCGTGTGGTGAGATTCAGGCAGGTGAGGTTTGGCCTGGTGATGGAGCCGTCCATAGTGTAACCTGTGACATTATTATCCCAGAAGATAGGACACTTCTTGTTGAAGCGGGTGCAATTATCAAGCTAAACAACGACTCGAGTGTTTTTGTCAACGGGACGCTACGGGTGTTGGGAACTGCTGCCAATCCAGTTTACTTCACGTCCTATCGTGATGATCTGATTGGCGGCGATACGAACGGAGACGGAACCAGCACCGGAGCCGTCGAGGACTGGGGTCGCATACATTTCAACAGCACGAGTGACGATGCCAACTCCATCATCGAGCACTCGGTCATTCGCTACAGCGGCAATGATGGCTTCTACAGCAATAACGACTTTGGAGCTATCGGTTTGGATAATGCCTCCCCTACCCTTCGCAATATCACCTTCGAGAGCAACTTCATCAATGGCGCGGAGATTGTCGGTGGAGATTGGCAATCAGACATTTGGGACAATCCTGACGTTGTCTACTATGTTACCAGCGATTTGGTCGTTCCTATCGCTGATACCCTCACCATCACCTCCGGTATGCGTGTACATTTTCTAAGTGATGTAACCGTGGCTAACAACGCAACCCTTGTATTTCAGCCTGGTGTGATTGCCAAGTTCGGCCTCGATGATAGTCTGTTCGTTAATGGCGCGCTGCGGGTGTTAGGCCGAGCTGACAATCCGGTTTATTTCACTTCTACCAGGGATGACGCGGTTGGTGGTGATACCAACGGTGATGGGGCAGCAACGACGCCAGCCGTCGAGGACTGGGGTCGCGTACAGTTCAATACTGACAGCGATGATGCCAACTCGCAGATGGAAAATTTAGTCATTCGGTACAGTGGCAATGACGGCTTTTATACCACTAACGACTTTGGGGCTATCCGCTTGGACAATGCTTCTCCTACTCTCCGCAATATCACCTAGTATGATAACGCGACTGATGTAGAATAAGAGACGGACCTGGCAGATCGATTGTCATTAGGTCAAGAGACCGGCTCGAAGCTCCGATCGCCAGGTTAAATACCAAACAAAGCCCGAACAGTTGAGGGGACCAAGCCAAGAGGCAAGAGTCCGAATACGAATTGCTAGTGCGGGCGCAGAAACAAAACAATCAGGAGCGACAAGAGAAATGACAAAAGAAGTGATAGGGATCGATGTTGGTAAAGGGCAGTTTGATGTGAACATCAATGGCCAGAAACGAGTGCACGAGTGGGCCAATGAAGAAGGGGAACGAGCTGAGTTGGCCGACTGGGTGGTAGAACAAGAGGTTGAGTTAGTGGTGGTCGAAGCGTCAGGCGGATACGAGGCCGCGTTGGTCAGTGAGTTAGTCGAGCGGGGCCAGGCCGTGGCGGTGGTCAACCCAACGCGGGTGCGGGCCTTTGCCCGAGCCGAAGGTATCCTGGCCAAAACTGATAAGATTGATGCCCGAGTGATAGCCCGCTTTGGGGCTGTGATGAAACCGGCTGCCCGAGCCAGACGGGATGAGGCCCAAGTGGCCCTGAACGAACTGATCAGCCGGCGGCGGCAATTGGTCGAGATGCTAACGGCTGAGAAAAACCGACGCCAAACGGCCAGTCCGGCGATGCAGGCCCATATTGCCAGCCATATGCGCTGGTTACAAGCCGAGATTAAAGCCTTAGAGACCCAGATTAGCCAGGCTATCGAAGCCAACCCCACCTGGGCGGAAATTGCCAAACGGGTTGACACTGTGCCCGGCATTGGCTTCATCACGGCGGCGACTTTGGTAGCTGACCTGCCGGAACTGGGCCAACTCAACCGCCAGAAAATTGCCGCCTTGGTCGGCGTCGCCCCATTCAATCGCGATAGTGGCAAACACCGCGGCAAACGCCGCATCTTTGGTGGTCGAACCTCCGTTCGTTCGGTTTTGTATATGGCCACTTTGTCAGCCATCAAACATAATCCCGTCATTAAGCCCTTCTATCAACGCTTATTAGCCAAAGGTAAACTCAAAAAGGTGGCCATCACCGCCTGTATGCGTAAATTGCTCGTCATTCTTAACACCATGATTAAAAATGGTCAGGACTGGAACCCGGCCTTATCTTAATCAACCATTTGACTTTTATCACAGTTGCTTCGAGCACAACTTTAGAGGTTTGGAGGCATTATCCGGGTCTGATCCAGTTATTGAAAATAGTCAATTTTTTAATACGCAGAACCTTGCTGTCTTTAATGACTCACCTGCTGTGTTAGTGGATGCCCGATTAAATTGGTGGGGAGACGCGTCCGGACCATTTCATCCTACTCTGAATCCCACCGGAGTTGGTGACCAGGTTAGCGATGGCGTGCTCTTTGAACCTTGGCTGGAGTCTCCACCGGTGTTCATTGACCCCGACTCAATTATTCCGCTCGCTCTTGGTACAGAATATGCGATGACACTGGCACCATCAGATCGACACTATTTTGAAATTCAGACCGCAGCAGGAAACAATCTGCTGATTACCCTGGACGATATAGCCGAAGATGTGCCCATTTCGCCGTCCTCGGCGCCTGTGCAAATATTTGTAGCTGCCGGACGATATCCGTCTCCTGATAATCATGATGATTTTGCAGAGGCGTCTGTCTCTAATCCTTCGGTTGCCATCCCATTCGCTCCTACGATAGCCGGCAAATATTACGTGCTTGTACAAGCTCCGCAACTTACCGATGGCTCGCTCGAAGCCACTATTCAGGCTGATTACACAACTGAACTCCAGCTTACCAGCGTCTCTCCTAACCAAGTAAGCAATGCCGGTAATTCAACTATCCAGATAAAAGGCACCGGCTTAACATCAGGTGCCACCGTGGAAATGATTTCACCATCCGGCCAAAGAACTGCAGCAAGTGATTATGTTTTCGTTTCGGAAGCAGAGCTATTTGCCACCTTTAATTTGCAGGGTGCTGCCACCGGGTCTTATGCAATTGAAGTGAAACGCCCAACAGACAATGCAGTTGCGACTCTTCAGAATGCCATCGATGTTGGGTTAGGGTCTGGCGGGAAACTTGAAGTTTCTTTGGAAGGCCCGCAAGTTGTACGGCCAGGACGAATTTATCGCTACAATCTGGTTTATGAAAATGTGGGTGGTGCTGATCTGCCAGCGCCTTTCTTGTCGGTCACTGCCTCTGATTCAAGTACAAAATTTATCATAGATGGCTCTCCCCCTTCTGATGTACTAATTTGGATCGCACCAGGTAATGCTTCTCCGGGAAATGTGCTTCCTCCTGGACAAGGAGGTGTAATTCCATTTTTAGTTTCGACTGAACAGGACGCAGAGATCGTCGCTAGTCAAGTTTTGGAAAGTGATAGTCTGTTCGATTGGGATTTTATAAAGCAACGACTAACACCCGAAGGAGTCCCTGATTCGCAATGGGATTCTTCTTGGAATTCCGCAATCGACCAACTCGGTAATACACGACAAGAAGTCTTCGGAATACTTCGGGAGCTGAATACCTATCATTCAAGGCCTGCGGATTTGGATAGTCTTATCAGATTTGCGTTATTTCTAGCAAGTCAGAATGAACCTTCCACTTCATTGATGTCGCCACACGTCTTTAAAGAGCAAAGTATCATTTTTGCAACAGCTACATACCAAGCTGAAGATGATGTTAAACTATTAGATGCATTTGGTAGCCTAATCGTTGGTCCCACCAATGGACCTCCGCGTGATCCTGGGGCATTCTTCGACCCTAACAAAAAGACAATTGTAGTAACCCATGGTTGGAAAAGCAATGAGGACTCTCAAAGATTCGAGGATATCGCAATAGCTCTTCAGTCAGTTTATCCTGACCGCAATGTAATTCGTGTGATTTGGAAACAAGGAGCATCGACCCCCCCAAGTTTGCGGATTTCTAACTCTTAGTATTTGTCCTTGGCCTGCATCTAGTAATACATCTGCTGTTGCGGCAGACGTTCTAAAAAAACTAACGAGCCTGGGTTACACGCAGTGGCAAGAAACAACTTACATAGGTGAAAGTTTTGGCAATGCTGTTAATGCATATATATCATCTTCTGCTCCCGAACCAGGTAATGCACTAATTCTGAATGCAGCATCCCAGCTTGGCTTTATGCCTATTTCTAGTAAGTTACCAAACTACAAGGACTCTTTTAAGGAGTCCATAGGTATTCAAACATATGATGTTGGTGACGACCATTCATACAGTGTTGGAAGGAGAACACTGTGGTACATAGAACCTGACTGTGATGGTAATCAATGTTTCTTTATAGGATTTGCGCATAGTTCGGGAGTACGTTTCATTACTTGTTTATTGGTAGGTGTTGAAAGTGAGGTAGGTTGTGGAAATATACAAAAACGAACTGACCGAGCTAAAGAGTTGGTGGAGGGGCGCTGGTCTGCGCTTGGCTTAAGTCTAGGTTTTGGTTCAACTTCCTATGACGGCTGCATCGATACATCAGGAAATGTCTATAATATTGAGCCCGGCACTCGGTTCTGCAATAATCCAGATACAACCTTAAAGAAATATCCTAGTTCATCCCTCTTAGCACTTTTGGTCTCTGTAATCAGGTCAAGAGACCCCAATGATAAAGTCGGCCTTCCTGGTATGGGGGATAATCATATCTTGGCACCGGGAACCAAATTCAACTACACTATAAACTTCGAAAACCTCGCGACGGCAACGGCTCCGGTCCAAGAGTTAATCATCGAAGATAATCTCGATCCCAACCTTGATTGGAGTACGTTCCAATTCTCGGATGTCACATTTGGTGATCAAGTGGTCGTGGTGCCAACTGATCCGGGCGAATATCAATTCTCATTGCGCGAATTCCCGACGGCCGATACGGTCGCTGGCACGACCGAAGGCGAGATGGTAATCGACATGACAGGTTCCTTAAATACAAACACGGGACGAATTGAGTGGCGGCTCAAAGTTATTGATACGGCCACAGATGATTTTCCTACCGATCCGTTGGCCGGTTTCCTTCCTCCTGAAGATGGCACCGGACGGGGTCAGGGTCACGTCAGCTTCTTTATAAAGCACAAAGCAAACATTCCGATAGGAACCCGTATTAGTAACAAGGCAAGAATCATCTTCGATACGAATGAGCCAATAGAAACCAATGAAGTATGGAACATTATCGGGCGTCCTCAGCTTTATACTTACTTGCCTGTGATTCTGCGCTAACTACATTGGAAAATAAGTAATTGTGAGTTTTTCTCAGCAAAAACACGAGTTTTATTCATAAAAACTTAATTTACGTTGTACTAATCCTAAAGTCAGTTCTTTGCTGATAGTCTGCTGTTTATTATCCTTGCGAGCTATGATTGCTTGACGGACAGTCTCTGTTAGTAGTTAACGTACCCGGATGCTATCCTTAAAAATCCACCCTGTTCGTTTCATAAGCATACATCTGTTACACAACCCTTCAAAGGAGCCACATGGTCACATTGTGATAACATAATAAGCGTGATACAATAAATTGATAAGACTCCTTAACGCCGACCTTGAATCTTAGCCCCATCTTCTCCCGGAAAACACTTCGACTGCTTGCTCTTAATCAGACGGCTTGACCAAAGATGCTCGCTTGAGGGTAGCCTCGTGAACTTGCAAATAGGACAACAGATTACCGCACCGTTTCTGCCGGCTCAGGCTGAGATCAAGAAGTTTGAGCCGCGACAGGGCTACTACCGCCTGGAAGTGCTGCTCAAGGACGGTAGCAACCAGTATCTCTCCCAAAACATTACCGAGGGCCAACTGGCTCAAATTCACATCATTGAGCGTAACCCGGTTGCGTTGACCGATAATGCCGAAGATTTCTTCTTTCTCATCGAGGCCCACCGGCTGCGGCTAGCCTACCAATTCGATCCCCAACTGGCGGTCAGTATCTCGCAGGTCGATCCCCTCCCCCACCAAATTGAAGCCGTTTATCATTACGTGCTTGAGTCGCCGCGCATCCGCTTTTTAATCGCCGATGATCCCGGCGCAGGCAAAACGATTATGGCCGGGTTGATTCTCAAAGAACTCCAGTATCGACGCCTGGTGCGCCGGGTCTTGATTGTCGCGCCCGGCCATCTCAAATACCAATGGCAGCGAGAGATGAAAGAGCGCTTTGGCATCTCGTTCGCCATCGTCGACCGCGCCCGGATGGAGTCGGCCTGGGGCGAGAATGTCTGGGAGGAGCGCGATTTGTGCATCACCTCCATCGACTTCATCAAGCAAGACTCAATCCGCTCCACCCTCAACAGCGCTCGCTGGGATATGGCCTTTGTTGATGAGGCTCACAAAATGAGCGCCTATGCCTATCAAGGCCGGGACCGGGTCAAAATCGACAAGACCAAACGCTATCAGGCCGGGGAAATTTTATCGAAGCAAACCAACCATCTTATGTTCTTGACAGCCACGCCCCACCGAGGCGATGAAGAGAATTTTCGTCTTTTTTTGGACCTGCTGCGGCCCGGATTTTTTGCCCAGACCGACCTACTCAAGGAGTCGGTTGAAAACAAAGAGAATCCCGTTTTTGTGCGGCGGCTGAAAGAAGATTTGAAGCGCTTTGACGGCACGGCCATTTTTCCGCCCCGCTACGTCCATACCGTTCCATTTCGACTGACCGACGCCGAGACGGAACTTTACAACCGGGTCACCAATTACGTGCGAGACTATTTCGACCGGGTGAAGGAGAATCGCAGTATCTCCTTTGCCCTGATGATTTTGCAGCGACGGCTGACCTCCAGTACCCACGCCGTGTACGAGTCGCTCAAGCGGCGTAAGGGGCGTCTGGAAGAGTTGTTATCGCTGCCGGACAAGATCCGCCAGGATGAAGATTATCTGCGTCTAAACGAATTGGATGAAGATGACCTGGCCGATATGTCGGAAGATGAGTTGCAGCGTTTGGAAGAGCGCCTGGAACATCTGACCATCGCCAAAAATATCGATGACGTCAAGCTTGAGGTTGAGCAACTGACCGGCTTGATTGCTCAGGCCGAGCAGGTGCGCGCCCAGGAGATTGAAAGCAAGCTGGTCGGGCTGCGCGATCAGGTTCTGGCCAATTTGGGTGGGCAAAAGCTGCTAATTTTTACCGAGTTTCGAGACACACTGACCTATTTGGTTGAGAAGCTTCAGCTCTGGGGCTACACGGTGACCACCATTCATGGCCATATGAATATGGATGCCCGTATCGCCGCCGAGCGAGAATTTCGAGACAAGACTCAAATTCTGGTGGCCACCGAGGCCGCCGGCGAGGGCATCAACCTCCAATTTTGTTCCTGGATGGTCAATTATGACATCCCTTGGAACCCCAACCGGCTGGAGCAGCGCATGGGGCGAATTCATCGCTACGGCCAGCAGTATGAAGTTCACATCTTCAATATGGTCACCCGCGATACCCGCGAGGGCCAGATTTTGGAGCGGCTGTTTGAGAAGCTGGAGCGAATGAAAGAGGCGCTTGGCTCCGACCGGGTCTTTGACATCATCGGCGAGATGATCCCCGGCACCCGGCTGGATGAACTGCTGCGCGAGGCGGTCTTCAGTCAGCGCCGTATTGAAGAGATCGAGCAAAAAATCGAGGCGGTCGATGCGGCCTCAACCCGTCAACTGTTGGACAAAGTGTCGCTGACCAGCCTGGCCACGCGCCATATCAATTACGCCGGCCTGCTGAAGGAGAAGCTAACCGCTGAGGAAAACCGGCTGGTGCCGGAATATGTGGCCGATTATTTTCTGCGGGCCTTTCGCCGGTTGGGCGGCGAGATTGAGCAGTATGAGGAAATGTACCGCGCCACCTCCGTACCCTACGAACTGCGGCGCTGGGGCGACGATTATGAATTCAAGACGACCTACGGCCGGCTCTATCGAGAGTACCGGCGGCTGACGTTTGATAAGAGCTACGCCCGACAGCATCCCGAAGCCGAGTTTGTTGCGCCGGGCCATCCGTTGCTGGAGGCCATCAACGAGACCATCTTGCACACCTTTGGCCGCGACAGCGAAAGCTATGCAGTCTTTGGCGATCCCGAAGGCCAGCGTGAAGGAGTTTTCTGGTTTGTCGAGGGTGAGGTCAGTGACGGCAGCGGTCAGCCCGCCGGAAAGCGGGTCTTTTGCCTCTACCAGCCTGTGACCGGCCCGCCGCAGATGGTCAACTCGGCTATTTTGTGGGACCACGAGCCGCTTGACCAAACTGAGATTACCGGCGAGGTGATGGCCTTGCTGACCCACCGCAACCAAATCGAGGATTACATCATCACCAAGGTCTTGTTTCCCTTCCAGGCCGAGATTGAGCAGCGCCGCCACAAAGAGTGCCACATCAAGGAGAAGTACGGCCTGCGCTCGCTAGATTATTTGATCCAGGAGTCGAATCAGAAGATTTTGGAGTATGAGATGCGCCAGGCCGCCGGCGAGCAGATTGGTCTCCCCCTGCTCAATGAGCAGCGTAACTTGGAGCAATTGGCCCAGCGACGAACCGCTTTAGAACGGGAAATAGAGTTGGAACGCAATCTAACCGTGGGCGAACCACGGATATTAGGAGCCGCCGCCGTTATTCCGTTGCCGGTACCGGTCGAACCGGAAGCAAAGCCAGGCGAGACCGGCCCGACCGGCATCAAGGAAAAACCTCAGCCGGAAGAAACGTACCAAGTCAAACCCAAGGGAGACAAGGCCGGAATGAAACGCGATGAAGAAATTGAGGCGGTGGGCATGCAGGTGGCGATGCAGTATGAGCGTGACCACGGTTGGCAGCCGGAAGATGTGTCCGGCGAGAACCACGGCTTTGACGTGCGCTCGACGCAGTACAACGAGGACGGCACCTTTGCCGATATTCATTACATCGAGGTCAAAGCCCGCTCCCAATCCGGGGCAATTCGCCTATCATCAAATGAATGGAAAAAAGCTCGTCATTTTGAGGACAAGTTCTGGCTTTATATTGTAACGATGGCTGGTACGGATGCACCAGAGTTGTACCGAGTACAAAATCCGGCGGCTCACTTTACGATGGATGAAGACATTTTTGCGACAGGATTTATTATTCCTGAGAATAGATGGCTTCAGAAAACAGTTGAGATGAAATGAACAATTCGCCTTTTTACACTATAACGGAACGATTAGGTGGTTTTAAGTTGGATGATGCCTTAATCTATTTGAATTTTTTACTTCAAGCATCTCAGAACCCTGCTTTGGACCAGTCAATCTATACGTTTGCTCAAGATAATCCTGGTGCCATAAGTGATTTCAAAATAGAATTTTTAGCCAAATGGTTGATTATTAAGTCCCGCTTTACCTCACCGATTATTTTGTCGCCATCGGAATTGAATTGGCAAGCTTACCTCGAACTTTCAATGCTGTACGATCAGATTGACGACCCAATCATTCATGACCCAAACTTCAAGAATCGTAATCCCGTTGAAGTATTTGTCCGAATGCAGTATCAACAATTGCAAGGCCAGCACCGCCTAGCATTGCAATCCTTTGGTTCAGCTTATCTGCTGTTTTATGAGACTGCTGCTAGAGTAGCCACTAGTGTAAGATACAATATTCCAGAGCGATTTCGGCAACTTTCTGGAATTTCGATTGAACAATTTATGCATTTAGGCTTTATCTTTCTTGCATCTAAGGCTGGCCCATATGGCGCAATTGGGACGATAAGCCAAGAATATCTCAATAAAGCGAAGATGCAAGGCCTGGACATTCTTACAGACGAAAATATACAACGCTTCCTTGATATGACATCTTGTGACCACGAAGCTTTTAGGCAAGTTGCTATCCGATCTCCTTATCCGGTTTCTGATCCTGAATTTGTTTTGTACGAGTTCAACCCATTAAAAAAATTCCCGTTATTACAAGTACACTATGACCGTTGGGTAGCACCAAATCCTGCTCTTATAATAGACAGAGTAACCTTAGGAATATATTACGATCTTCTAGATGCCGACAGTACCCAATTTACCCAATCCTTTGGGACAATTTTTGAAGAATACGTTGGCGATTTACTTAAATCAGTATATCCCGAAACAATAGTGCTTCGTGAAAAAGTATACGGTCAACCTCAAAAAAGAGGGCCTGCCGATTGGGTTGTAATAGAAGGCGACACTGCCATTCTATTTGAGTGCAAATCTTTCATACCTAACTTGAATTTTGTTTCAATTAGTAGTCAAGCAGATATAGAGCAATATGCAAGACGTGTTGCTAATGCCATAAGGCAAACTCATCAGCATATTAACGAAATTCAGGCAGGAGAGCCTCAGCTACAAGAATTTACAGGTTCGGTATTCAAAATCGTCGTGCTGACCGTGGGGCGAATTCAAACGGTTAATACGGTGTTTTTTAAGCAAGAAATTGATACAATTTTGGCAGCAAAGGGCATTAGCAATTTGTCCTATACTGTACTATCGCTACAAGAATTCGAACTTCTTCTAAGTTTGGTCGAACGTGATGTTTTGCTTACAGAACTACTAGATAGATTAGAGGGTGAAAACCAGGGAGAGGCCCTTACCCCGTATCAAGAGATGTTAAGTCAGAACGCAACTCCTTCGCTTGTAGCTCAGAAAGGGGAAGAAATTATTACTTTTTTTAGAAACCATCAAGTTTCGTAAACCACAAGTACACAGTTACAAGCATAGAGGATTAGCAATATGCGCGTTCACGAAAGCTACGAATCTGAAACCTGGGGAAAAATCCATGAACCCGCCCACATCCAGGAAGTATTAGATGAAATCGAAAAGAATTTTCCCAAATACTTCACCTCGTTTTGGAAGCCACCAAAAAAACGAATGCAGGCTATTCAATCGGCCATCGAAGACTTTCTAAAAAGACAACCAAAATATGCGGATTTTCTTGATGTAGAATCACTAGAGGAATATGAGTTCGATCCTGGTGCCTTTAAGACAGGAATGAAAACAGAGTTACCTATTATCCAAGGCGCTCTGTTTTCCCAAGACCAAGCCATGAAGCAGTACAAAGCAAGTTTTTATGCTGCCAAAGGAATGGACTTGCTTAGCACAACTAAAAACATCATTGATTTTGCGGTTGATTATATGGCTGACTTTGACGATGAATATCATGAACTTCTAGAAACTGTGGCTGATTTTGAGCGTTCAAAATTACAGGAACCGGAATTTTTTAGCTCCGGTGTAATAGGTGAAGGTATTAAAGCTCATTTTCTTTATTCGCTTCATCCTAATGCTTTTCCCAACAGAGGGCAGAATGCTATTTGGAGCTTGTATTTCTTAACCTCCAAAAAAGAGTTTGACTTTCTGGATGGGTCGGAATTCTTAATGATAGATGCCAAGAAAGGAATCATCCAGCAAAATTATCTTTACCCATACGACTTGTTTAGTCTTTATGCACTAAAAATTTACCTAATACTAAAACAAGCCGCCGGGGAAAAGGGATATCCATTTACCGAAAGCTATCGCTACATTTATCTTGACCATTTTTTTGGCCACATTGCTCAAGTGCATCAAGATGATATTAGTGTGTACAAGACAACCTCAGAGGACAGCGACTATGGATTCCACTGATCTGGTTAACGATATTTTTCAAGCTCACTTTTCTGGTATAAGTAAAGGTGCAAAAGTAAGAGATGAACAAAGAAAAGTCATCGAGACCGTTTTAGCCTACAAGAACACGTTGGCATTGATGCCCACAGGCTCTGGTAAGTCTCTCTGCTACTGGATCGCCGGAAAAGCTTTGGGTGGAATTACCTTGGCAATTTTTCCTTTAACAGCCTTGATGGACGAGCAGGAAAGCAAACTGGTTCAACACGGCTGCAAAGTGCTAAAACTACATGGCGGAATTGATACTCAAAAGCAATATCGCCAGCTTATCGAACTTTACAATAGCCCTGACAAACCCGACTTTATATTCGTCTCCCCCGAACGATTGGCAACTGATGGCTTTGTAGAGTTTGTATTACGACAAATCAAAGATCACATCAAGTTGGTGGTGATTGACGAGGCTCACTGCATTTCTCAATGGGGAATAAATTTTAGACCCTTCTATAAGGAAATTCCCTTCTTTTTAGATAATGTGTTTGTAGCAAGCTCGCGCCCTCTGGTTCTGTGTTTAACGGCCACTCTAAATCCCAAAGAACGTGAAGATATTTGTCGAGATTTCCAAATTGCCCCAGAGAATGTTATCAGAAGTGAATTGCTGCTGCGTTACAAAATTCATCTGCGGGTGGTGCCGGTTGATAACGAGAAACAGAAGGATAAATTGTTCTGGCGAGAGTTGGAGAACAACAAGAATGAAAAAATTCTGGTTTATATAGAAAATCGGAACACAGGCGAGCGCTCAACCGAAGGATTATGCGAGAAAGCCTTGGAGCGTGGGTTTGCCGCTGCGTATTTTCATGCTGATATGAGTGTTGGCGAAAAGTCACGGGTGATAGAGGAGTTCAAAGCCGGTAAAATCATGGTTGTTTTTGCTACCAGCGCTTTTGGAATGGGCATTGATATCCCCGATATTCGAGGTGTCATTCATTACCGTCTGCCCGAGTCAACTGAGCAATATTATCAGCAAGTCGGTCGGGTCGGGCGAGATAACAAACCGGCTTGGGCCTTACTTTATTACTCTGAAAAAAATATTTCTATCCGTAAGAGTCACTTTATCGAAAAATCTTTTCCATCCGCTGACGATATTCGGCAAGCTTTCAGGGAGCTTACACTGTATAAAAAGGGGAAATTAACCGCCAACTATTTCGCTGATAGTGGGGTTCAAGCTGGTTATCATTATCTAATCCGCAGTCAGATTATTGAAATGGTCTGCAAGGCCATCCGTAAACTTGATATCTTTGAACTTGCTGGAAGCAGCAGTATACTCGAGTTTGAACGTTACCAACAAGCCAGTAAAACGGGATTGCTAATTTTTACTGCCCGTAAATTGAATATACCTGAAGCAGAGATTATGGAAAACATGTACCGTTGGCTAGCTGAGCAACAAATAAAAACCGACCGGGCACCGGAGAAATGTTTGGTAATTGAGGCACAGAATGACACGCTGCCTGAAGATATGGTAGAACAGATACTGGCTGATGCCGCTAAAAAGAAAGCTTACCTCAATAATAATCTTGATGAGTTTGTGAATATTTTGAAAGACTATAAGAACTCTCAGTATCTACATCAGGCCATTGGTGAATATCTAGGTGTAGATAAGTTTCAGCTCAACAGAATTCATGATACAACTGCCGGGATTAAGGTTCGCTCCAAATCAGAGGTAATCATTGTTAATTTAATGCATCAAAAGGGTATCCCTTTTTCTTATGAAATAAATTTACAGGTACCGGGACAGGCAAAAACGATGCTGCCCGACTTTACCATTGATTGGAACGGTAAGCGCTACTACTGGGAACATTGGGGCATGTATAGCGATCAGGGGTATCGGCAAGATATGTATGAAAAGAAAGAGCTATATGCCCAGTATTTTCCTGATCAACTGATTGAGACTTACGACTCACATACACTTACGGCGGATGCTGAAAAACTTATTGACCAGCATTTCACTTAATTAGAGACCAGAGGGCCGTGAAAATTGTTGATAATGCATCACTTTTAGCTTAGAAAGGCAAACACAATGTCTGAGAACGATCAAAAGAAATCCTCTCGCACGATTATTGGTGCAAACAATTATTATGAAAGGGATATTTCTGTAGGAGGTGACTTTGTAGGGGGTGATCAAACAAATATCAACTACTCCAATGTTCAAAATACGCTAACCCAATTTAAGACGATTTATGACAAAATTGATGCCAACGGCAATCTCAGTCCGTCCGAAAAAACTGATCTAAAAGCCGATGTAAAAGATATTCAAACGGAAGCTGATAAAGGTGATAAAGCTGACGAGTCATTTTTGGCCCGTCGACTGCGAAATATCTTACGTATCGCCCCGGATATTTTTGATGTTGTTGTCGCTACCCTAGCCAATCCTGCTGCTGGTTTCAGTATAGTGGCTGCCAAAATAGCTCAGAAAGTAAAAGAAGAAGAAAGTAATCGATAGACGATAATTTTGAGAAGTGGGTCATATATCAAGATGGATTCCGCAAGCCAAAATTCACCCCGAGTAATTAATACTCAAGGAAGCCCTTATTATGAAGGCTCGGTAAAAGCTGAGAATGACTTTATAGGGCGGGATCAGTATAACTTTATCAATTGTGTTTTTGACGATAATGGTATTAGCCCTTTGGCTCCAAGAGTAGCAAGACAGGCTAAGTGTGAATATCTTCCCGGTAGATTTTCAGAGAACCAGTTTGTAGATCGCAAAAAAGAACTTAAGCTAATAGAAAAAAATCTACTAGAAAAAAAAGCCATTTTTATTTGGGGAGCTGAAGGCTTCGGTAAGACTACTCTGGCAAATGTAGCTTGCCATAAGGTAAAGGATAAATTCCCTAATGGTAGCGTTTGGCCACTTTATCCAGATACGAATAGTACAAGATATGAGCTTGAGACAGTTGTTGAAGAGATAGCTAGGCTTTGGGGCGAGGATGTTGTCGCTCGATCAAATGGTCGTCAAGCAAAACTACATAGGCTTAGTTGGCTATTAAACATGAAGAATGCGCTCATCGTATTAGACCTAAATCTAGATGATGACACGCTAAGACAGATTAAGATGGCTATACCCGATAGTTGTACCCTCTTAATCACTGGCCGGAAAAAAATTCTAGACGGAGTTGACTTTGTTAAGCTCGATGAGCTAGATGCACAGTCTTGTATGGAGTTGATAAGAAACGAAACGGGAATGGAGGACAGTCCGGGCAACAAGCATATCTGTAGAATATTATGCCGGGAGTTTTGTAATAAATCACCCGGTTACATTAAGTATGAAACAATAAAGTATAGTTTTCAAAAATTCGCCATTTCTGAAATCGACAGTCTGCTATTGTCTCTCCATCGCAGAAGCGAATTAGCTCAAAAGCAAAGTTCCCTTTTTAACAAATTACGCCGAAAGTTTTCCGAGGTTGGATTCGGTATTGAGCAGATCGATCCTGTCTTCAAGGACATTTTTACAGAAATCTGGGGCGAAATTTCAGAGCAAGAACGACAAATTTTATTCAGTGTTGCGGTATGCGCAGCGCAAGCAGGCCATGATGCACTCAAATACATTAGTCATCTGACAGAAGAGCAATCAGAATATCCTTTGCGAACCCTAATTGAGCGTCAACTTCTGCTTACCTCAAGCCCTCGTTATCATCCACCTCCCTTATTCAAACAATGGATTATATCTGAGCAAATCAAAAACAATACTACATATCACCGTAGGATGGCTGAGTACTTCTTGGGCTATGCACAGCGACACCATAACTTTACTATTGCGGAAAATTTTGAGGCATTAGAGTTAGAACGCATTAATCTTCAAGGCGGGCTGAAATGGGTTATAGATCAACAAGAATGGCAATTTGTAGCCCAATATGTAGATGCTTTAAACTCGTATTGGTTATCCACTTATTGTTGGCATGAATTTAAAAATGGAATGGACTGGGCAATTGAGGCGGGGAAAAAACTCAAAAACAATAAATTAACCGCTTGGGCATATCATCAACGCGGCAGTGTCCTCATGTGTCAAGGCGAGTTCAACGATGCATTGCAAGACTTAACTCAGGCTCAGCAGTTATTACCATATATACCCGACAATTCAGTTGATTTGGCAACTACGTGGCATAACATAGGGATACTTCACGAAGCAGAACACAGAATTGAGGAAGCCACTCAAGCCTATGGTCGAAGTTTATATTTAAATCAAAATCCCAACCGGCCAACACGAGAATATTTAGAAAAATTTTTGGAGGTTAGCCCGGACCATCGATATTTGGCCATTGAGGGAATAAGGCTATTCGATCCAAATCGCGCACTCAATTTATGTTTACAAGATGTAGCTAGAATCGACAATATACAGCTTCGTGAACGGGCGGCTTGGGGTTTAAGGAATTTTCTCGGCAATCCAAAGGCCATTCAAGCACTGCTCCGACTGGCTGTGAGTGCAGATGAGGACGCCAAAGTCGCGAAACAAGCGGTAATCAGTTTAGGGCCACAAAGTATACAGGTATCTCAGAATCTCGGACTGAATGATCGGATAAATTTTTTATCACAAGTAATTGCCTTCCAACCAGAATTAGGCGTGCGCGAAGCAGCCCTTTTGTTACTTGGGCAGATTGGAACGCCGGCTGCTGTGTCTCAGATTGTCTGGGCTTTTAACGACGAGCAATTACATCGAGCGGCCATACAAGCCTTAAATGAGCTTAACAACCCAAGTATTTTGCCAAATTTGTTTGAATTAGTAATGTCAAATATACCTGCTACTGCATCTGAACAGATAGTTAAGAAGATAATTAGTTTTGGCCCATATGCGGCAGAGTTCTTAGATAAAGAATTTAGAAGAGGTAGCAGTCTGCCTGCTCAAGAGTGGAGTATTCGATTACTTTCGCAAATTCCGGAAGAAAACAGGGGGACAGCGATTTTAGATGCATTATTGCAAGAAACTCAAAATTTCGATTTACAAAGTCAAATTATATATGCACTTAGCTTCCGAGCAGCAACAAGTGATCTAGCCCTTGCTTCGTTGCTTCTTGCTTTTGCTGATGATGGGTTAAGGGATACAGCAAGGAATTACTTGATTAACTCAAATCTGACACGTATCGCTAACTTGCTTGGACATCGCGATCCTCGTGTACGAATTGGTGCCGTGCGAGTGTTTGCCGAACAAGGGGGAGCGCAGCAGATAGGTCTACTTATACAAAACCTATATCAAGCAGAACGAGTACCTGATGTGCAGGTTGAATACATTCGCGCAATCGGAACAATTGGGCGATACCATAATCAAGCCTATAAAATGGCTGTAGATACGCTTATAAATCTTAAAAAACAACCTTTAAATATCAAAATTCGACAAGAAATCGAGAATCAACTTTCACTGCTCGAGATCGAATAAGTCTAAACGTCAAATTTAAGCGAAAAATCTTCGATAATACACGAAAAGAGTAAATAAAGGACTCTTAATGAAAAAACGCCTCATCGAATACGACCTACCCCTGGCCGACATCTCCGAAGAGTCGGCTCGCGAAAAGAATATCCGCCACGGCCACCCCTCGACCCTGCACATTTGGTGGGCGCGACGACCGCTGGCCTCCTCGCGGGCCACGGCCTTTGCCGCGCTGATCGACGACCCCGGCGAGGAGAACCCTGAACAGCGTGAATACCTGCTCGACCTGGTTAAACGAATCACGCCCTGGGAGGCGGTCAAAAATGGCAACTCTGAAGATATAGAAGAAGCCCGCCGCCTGATTGCCGAACAGTATGGCCGCCCACCCCGCGTGCTCGATCCCTTCAGCGGCGGCGGCTCGATTCCGCTGGAGGCGCTGCGCTTGGGCTGCGAGACCTACGCCAACGACTACAATCCGGTCGCTGTCTTCATTGAAAAGGCCACCCTGGAGTGGCCGCAGAAGTTTGGCATTGAGGTCGAGCTACCGGCTGAAGAAACCGGGCAGGCCGATGATAACGTTCAACTGGCGTTTGGTGAAGAAAAAAAGGTGAACCTGCTGGCCTACTTGGTGGAGAAATGGGCCAATATTATATTAGAAGAAGCCCGCGCCGAGATTGGCCGTTTTTATCCCGAAGATCCTGACGGTTGGATTCCGGTGGGCTACCTGTGGGCACGAACCATCCCCTGCCAGAACCCTAGCTGTGGAGCCGAAATCCCGTTAGTAAAGCAATTTTGGCTGGCTAAAAAGAGTAATAAAAAGATTGCTTACCGCCCAGTGGTAGACAAAGAAAATAAACGAATTGAATTTGAATTATTGGAGGGTGAGCGTGCCATTAAGAACACCGATTTCGATCCCGGTGAAGGCACTGTGACAGGTGGTGACGCTCGCTGTGTAGTATGTGGTCAAATTACCAAAGCTAACGATACCCGTCGTTTGGCCCGTGAAGGGGAAATGGGCGAGCGTATGGTGGCTGTGGTGCTACATAATCGCGATCGGACGGGTAAAAATTACCGCCTAGTGACTACTGAGGATGAGAGAATTTTTATAGAGGCGTCAAACTCTTTGAATGAAAGACTCGCGAATTGGCCCTATTTGGAGAATCCATTACCGGATGAGCTTATTCCGACACCAGATGGAAAAGAATACAAACGTGGTAATTTGTATTTTAATTTTACCCCAGTTGTTGGGTATGGTATGACCCGGTGGCAACACTTATTCAATGAACGACAAAGATTATCATTAGTAACTTTTTTAGAAAAAATTAAAAGTAACTATGAGCAAATATTAGCCAACTGTGAGAAAATTTATTCAAATATTGTCGCGAACGGACAACCTACTTTTCTAGCTGAGGATTTGACGAAGGCGGTTATAGGATATTTGGCCGTGATTTTTGATCGCTCTGTAGATAAGGGAACAATGCTTGCACGTTGGAATAATGCAGGTGAAAAAATTGAGGCGACTTTTGCCCGACAGGCAATTCCTATGTTATGGGATTTTGCTGAAATTAATATCTTCAGTGGAGTTAATGGGGATTGGACTTCTAATCGTGATTGGGTACTACGATACATCCGTGTTAATCCATCCAGCAAAGGAAAGGTGATTTCTAACATCTCATCTGCAACAAATCTTCCTATATCTGATAGTTATTTAGATGCTATTCTAACTGATCCACCTTATTACGATAATGTGCCATATGCTGCTCTTTCTGACTTTTTTTACGTTTGGCTCAAACGGACATTAGGGGAAAACTTCCCTGAATTGTTTAGTACACCGGTCGTCCCTAAAGCTGGAGAGGCAATTGCAGAACTCCCTTTGCTTAGGGGGATGAGCAAAGCTAAAGCCGAAGAACAACTTCCAGAGCTTAAATCCGCTACAGATTTTGAAAACTTAATTGGTCGTTCTTTTGAAGAAATGTACCGTATTCTCAAACCAGGTGGCGTGGCAGTGGTTGTCTATGCTCATAAAACCACCGAAGGGTGGGAAACAATGTTAAATGGTTTGATTGAGGCAGGGTTCATAGTTACTGGTTCTTGGCCTGTCCACACCGAGATGAGAAGCCGATTGAGGAGTATGGCCTCCGCCGCGCTGGCCTCCTCTATCTACATGGTCTGCCGTAAAACAGAACGGGAGCCGCTCGGCTTCTGGAACGAACTTCAGCCAAAAATCCGAGCGCGGGTGCAGGAGAAGCTGGGCCAGTTCTGGCGGGAGGGTATCGCCGGCGGTGACTTCTTCATCTCGGCCATCGGCCCCGGTATGGAGGAATTCTCCCGCTACGAGCGGGTCGAAACCTACACCGGCGAGGCAGTCGGCGTCAATACCCTCCTGCAATTCATCCGCGAAGTCTCCACCGATTTTTTGGTCAACCATCTGCTCAAAAACGCCAGCCGCGAGTCCATCGACAAAGAGGCCCAATTCTACCTAACTTACCGCTGGACATATTTGGACAACACCATCCCCTACGACGACGCCCGTAAAATTGCCACCGCCGAGGGGGTCGATCTGGAGCAGTTGTGGGGCAAGGGTGGCTTTGTCAATAAAAGCGGGGCCAACATCAGCGTTTTAGGGCCACACAAGCGGGGGGCGGTCGACGATGTGGAAAATATGGTCGATGCTCTGCACCGGGCCTGCCAGTTGTGGGAAAAAGGCCATAAAACCGAACTGACCCAACTGCTGGCCCACACCGGCTACGGCCAAAGCGGTGCCTTCTGGCAGTTCGGCCAGGCCGTGGCCGAGTGTCTCCTGGAAGGCAGCAAAGAAAAGCAACTGCTCGAAGGGCTGCTGGTCGGCAAAGATAGCTACATCAGCAGCAGCGCCGAAGCCCTGGCCCAATCGCAAAAGCCGAAGATCGAGCAGGGTCGGTTATTTGAGTAAGTAAAGTTTTTACCGAAAAATCACCAAACTTTGCAAAAGGATGTTTGCCATGGCTCAAGATATCGAACAGCTTAAAGAATTAATTTTCCAAGATAATCCATTACGTATTTTTGATTTAGTACTCCAGCTCAATCGAAATCTTGATGAATTAACATCAAGTCAGCAGCGCGATTGCAAGGTATTGATAATGCAATCGTTACTTGCCGTGGCTGAACGGAAAATAGCGGATGGGGATAACCTTGAAGATGAAACGCTAACTATGTTGGATGACTACCGAACTCTCTCAAGAGCAAAATTTGTTGGAGTTTGTCTACTTAGGTTAGTAGCGGAACCAAACATCACTTGGATAACTAACCAAACTTGGCGCCCAAAAGTGGCAAAGTTTCTTGACTCGCAGTTTACAGATACCCTCTATCAAGAATGGAAAGTAGAGCCAAGTACAATGAGTCATGAAAAATTGGCGCAAATTTCTCAAAATTTTCAGGAAGCGGAAAAACAGTTCATTCAGACAATACAGGCTCTAACCAGTTTGGATAGGCTTAAGAATCATCGGCAAACACTTATGCAGACTCTTAAACATCGAATAAAAAGGGTGCTCTTTGAACCGTTTTTGGTGGATGGTATAGAGGCCCAGTTACACGAACTATACACACGGGTGTCGGATTACTTAGATAAGACGAATAGCTTGGAAGTTCTGGACGCTTATGAAACCGCTATCGACCAAATTAGCAGCTTTACTGAAATAAATAAAGCCTGGGATACAATTTATAGTCAGATACTTACTAGAGACTTGGGGCAGAAATTGCTCAACTTGGTAAAGGATGATATTGCTAATAATAATGCTGCTCAACCCGCCACCGTTCGGGTTAAACCGCGTGAAAAAAAATATCCACTTCATCAAATTGGGCACGAGGTTTCTTTAGGATTTGTCGTAACCAATGATGGACCAGGTTACGCATATGAAACTAAATTAACATTTATTGCTGATGACAATGTGGATTTAATAAGAGATGAAATATCACTTGGCCGACTGGTGCCTGGTGTTTCACAATTAGTCGATATACCAGCTAAAGTCAAGTGCTCTTGTAAAGCAACTGATTTAATTTTAGAAATTAGTTGGCAAGATTTCGATGGTGCTAAAGCTCCTACTCAATATGTATTTCAAGTTGAAGCCCAAAAAAGTGATGTCGATTGGGGCAAACTTGCTCGAAGCGATCCTTATTCTCTCGAACCGGTTATTGATGAACATGAACTTGTAGGTCGGAAAGAAACTTTGAATGGGCTACTGGCATTGGTGGAAGCACCACGAATTGGCTCTGCTATAATTTATGGACAAAAGCGAGTAGGTAAAACTTCTATCGCAAAAGCGCTTCACTCCCATTTATGCAAATCAAATTATTTGGTTGTATATTTAGAAGGCGGAGATTATGTTAATCCCAATCCAAAATTAACCATTTCAAGCCTTGGTCGAAAGTTGTGTACCAAATTAAGGAGCTTTGATACTAAAATTAGACATCTTGCCCCTCCCGAATTTGAAGAAGCCCTCTCTCCACTCACGGATTATCTAGATGCGGTACAAGAGATCGATCCAGATTGCCGAATTGTCTTTATCCTGGATGAGTTTGATGAACTCCCCTTAGGATTATATTCACGTGGCCCTCTAGGCGACTCCTTCTTTCTCACTTTACGTGGCATAAGTTCTCGATCCAATATTGGATTTATCCTTGTTGGAGGGGAAAAGATGAACCATATTATCGACTCGCAGGGCGATCAACTTAATAAGTGAAAAACCATTTCAGTAGATTATTTTAGTCGAGCAACAGATTGGGCAGATTATAAAGAATTAATTCAACGACCAGTTACAGGTAGCATTGATTACACAGAGGATGCTTTAGTCACCCTACATGAAATAACAAGTGGCAATCCATTTTTTACAAAGCTAGTCTGTGGTTATATATTCCGTAGCGCAATTCAGAGGCGTGATTGCTATATCACCAGAGACGAAATTAACAAAGCTGCCCAAGAAGCCGTTGTGGAAGTTTCGGCAAATACATTTCAGCACTTTTGGGAAGATGGGATCGTTGAGTCAGGTGATTTGGCTACTGAAAAGTCAATTCGAAGGCGAAAGATTTTAATTGCCACCTCCGATACTTTAGTTAGTAATCCCCCCGCAACAGGCAAAAAAATTGCTGAATCATCATTGATTAGAGATGTTACTGCACCTGAAAGTGATCTTAGAGAATTTGCATCGCGCAAGGTTTTAACTTACAAATCTCAAAATGACTCTTACAACTTTAAAGTACGACTGTTTCATAGCTGGTTAAAAGATCGAGGCATTCATGAGTTAATTGCCACATTTTCCGATCTCAATACAGCACTTCGCACAAGACAACAAGAAGAAGCCCAAAGAGTTCAAGCGACAGAAGTAGTTGACCTAGTAGAACGATTCGGCACTTACAAAGGACAATCTATCACTGAAGACAAAGTTCGCGCCTGGCTCCATCAGTTTGGTACCCCAAAAAATCAGCGAGTTATGTTTAAGATACTTCAAAACTTACGCTTTTACTCTAACGGAGTTATCCGAGAAAAGATGAAAGAAGTTGATAATATTGTAAGGAGAGGAATGACTCGCCATTTGGAGCGAGGCAAACTTAAACGTTCAGATATTGCTGTAAGTTATTTAGATAAACCTGGAAAAAGCGGGGCTCACTTTGCCCGTTTATATGCTGATGAAGCATCAATTTATGTAAATAATGTTATTGAGCAAGCCAAACTATCTGAATTTTTAACTCAAAACCCCGATATTCAAGCATTAGTCTTTGTTGATGACTTCGTGGGTACTGGAAATTCAGCAGTAGAGTATTTACAAGTTATTGACCAGGAGTTTGGTTCGGTAATTAAAGAGCGTAAGACTAAAGTTGTTTTTGTAGCCGTTGTGTCGTATATGAACGGTTGGAAATATATTCAAGAAACAGTTAAAAAGCTTGGCATACCAGTAATAATTCACACTTGTGAAATGTTGGACGATACATACAAATGTTTTGGCGAAAGCTCAATTGTTTTTGGTGATCCGGATGAAAGAGATTTTGCTAGAGAGATCGCAAGAACACAAGGTAAATCACTAGAAAAGAAATGGCCTCTCGGCTACGGTGATCTAGAATTAGCAATTGTATTTGAACACGGATGTCCCAACAATTCTCTACCCATTCTTTGGGCGGAGTCAACAGGACAGAAGCGGTGGAGGCCTTTATTCAAACGCTTGTAAATTGGTTAGGCTCGGTAAATCATTTCAACATAAAAATCCACCAACACTAAGATATTTCGGCTCACAGGAAAGGACAGGGAGCCAACCGATGTCAACGAACAGCCAGAATTTAAATCTTAAAGACAAAATTAGATTGCAATATCCTCTCCCCATCGCCAAACTCTACGAGTCGATGATGCTGGAGACCGAGCCGCGCCAGCGCGTGCGCAAACTGGTTGATCTGTTCGAGCGGACGGCTCAATATCTGGCGCTGGTGGGGCTAGCGCAATATCAAGCAGGGACTATAGCTGACCCGCAAGTGGAGACGCTGCGGGCCGATTTAGTCCGGCCCAGTATGGGCCATTGGGTCGAACTGCTCAAGGCGCTCACATTCTGTTTCAAAGACGATGACCCCACCTTCCTAACCAACGATGCCAACACCATCTACAAAAACGAGCCGATCAGTGAGGCCACCAACCGCATCAAAGAACTGCTTGGCTACCCCGCCATCAAAAAGGTGCGGCTGCTTCACTTTATGGACAGCGTGGTTGAACTTCGCAACAAAAAAATCGGCCACGGCAACCTGTCGCTGCCGGAAGCCGAGCAACTCAAGCCGCTGCTTGAAGCCGCCGTCACCCAGTGGCTCGGTCAACTGCCCACGCTGTACGAGCGCCACCTGCTCTACATCGACGACTGCAAATGGAAAGCCGACAAGTTTCAATACCTCGGCACCCGGCTCAACAGCGGCACCTCGTTCGATCCGGTTCAGTTAGAAGGCGATACCGGCCGGGATGCCGGGGTCTATCTTCATCAGCCTGCCGCTGATCGCTTGTTATCGCTTTATCCCTACTTTGTTTACAAACCTCACCAGCAGGTGCTGTTTGCCTACAGCGAACTCTCACCCAAAAACGAGGTTTTGCTGCGCTGCCCTTACTACGTGCCCGGCGTTGAAGCCCACCTAACCGTGGCAGCCGATCCCACCTTAATCATCGGGTCGTCCGAGCCGAAAGCGCCCACGCCGGCCCCACCTCAACCTGAACCCCAAAATTTAACCGAGGAATTTATTACTATGAAAAACTGGTTCGATATCATCACCCCCCACGAAGACATTCGCCGGGGCAATTTCGATGAGGCCCGCTTTGCCGCCGACGTCGGCGATGTGGCCGATGGCCACGCCCCAACCGATTACAACGATCCCTACCTCTTCTTCAAAAAAACCTACCTCACTGAAGGGCTGCGCAACTTGCTCAACCGCGTCCATACCAAACTGTCCAAAGGCGAAGGCAGCGGCGTGGTGCAAATTCAAACCCCCTTCGGCGGCGGCAAAACCCACTCGCTGGTAACCACCTATCACTATCTCAAGCATGGACAAAAGGTCAAAGAGTTGCTGCCTACTAATCTCGATGTCTTAACGCCGAACGTTGCCGTTATCGCCGGCAATCATTGGGACCCGCTCGAAGGCAAAACCACCCAGGGTATCACCCGGCGCACCTTTTGGGGTGAAATCGCCTTTCAGATTGGCGGCCCGCAGGGTTACGATCAGTTCCGCGACAATGACCAACAGATGATCTCGCCGGGCAAAGCCAAGCTGCGCGACTTCCTGGCGGCGCACCAGCCGTTTGTGCTGTTGTTTGATGAAATTTTGGAATATATCAATCGCGCTGCTGACGTGCGCAAGGACCTTGAGGTCTCGCTCGGCACGCAGACCTTCTCCTTCTTTCAGGAGTTGACCGAAGCCGTCTCAACCCTGCCCAACGGGATGCTCATCGTCACCCTGCCCTCCAGCAAGCTCGAAGATTTTGGCGAGCAGGAGGAAGAGGCCCTGGCTCGCCTCAGTAAAATCTTTGGCCGGCTGGAAAGCATCGAAACGCCGGTGCGGGGCGAAGAAATCTACGCCGTCATCCGCCGCCGCCTGTTTGAAGTCGAAACCTTAAAAAATAAAGCCATGCAGGAGACGATTTACCGCTACTTCCAAATCTACCAGCAGCACCGCGACGACCTGCCGCCCAAAGCCCGCGACCTGAACTACAAAGACAAATTGGAGATGGCCTACCCCTTCCACCCCGATTTGATCGATATTCTGATGGAAAAGTGGAGCACCTTCTCTTCGTTCCAGCGGACGCGCGGCGTGCTGCGCCTGCTGGCCAACATTGTCGAAGACGTCTACCAGCGGGAAAAGAATATCGACATCATTCTACCGGGTGACATCAACCTGGAACACACCGGCATCCGGCAGGAGTTCATCAAGCATATCGGCAGCGAGTACGAAGGCGTCATCGCCTCCGACATCGCCGGCCACGAAGCCAAGTCGCAGGCGCTCGACAAAACCAATCGCTCCTGGAAACATCTGGCCCAGCGTATCAGCAACGCCATCTTCTTCCATTCCTTCAGCGCGGACGACACCGAAAAAGGCGTCAGCCTGCCCTACATCAAACTGGCCGTCCTGCGCAGCGACACCATCCCGGCCCTGGTCACCGACGTGCTGCAAAAGTTGGGCAACGAACTGTGGTATCTCAACAGCCGGGGCGATGCCTACTACTTCTCACGTATTCCCAACCTCAACCGGATGGTGCTCGATAAGAAAGAACTCTTCAACCAATCTTACGAGGCCCAGTTAGAAGCCATTATCCGGAAAGAGATCGGCAGCAAATTTACCTCCTACCTCTGGCCGGAGAACAGCGACGGCATTCTCGACAACCGCAGCCTGAAGTTGGTCATTCTCCACCCCACCGACTCCGGAACCAATATTCCAACCTGGATTGAACGCAAAGGCAGCGCCTTCCGCGAGTATCAAAATACCCTCTTCTTCGTCATCGCCGATACCGCCGCCTTCGCCAAAATGCGCGAAGATGTCAAGACCTACCTCGCTCTGGAAGAAATCAAGGGCATGATCAAGTCAGATGGCAAGTCGCCCTTAAAATCCAAAGAAGATGAAGTGGACCGCCGCCTGCGCGACCTTAAGCGTGATTTCTCCTACAACGTGCGCCGCATGTATCACAATCTGCAATTCGGCCAGCGCCCACTCGACCTGGGCCAACCCACCGCCGGAGCCGAAAATATGAGCACCTGGTACTGGCGCGAATTAACCGACGGCAATGTTGGGGCCATCGTGGAACGGTTGGGCTATCGCATTATCGTCAACAAACTGTTAACCGGCCATGAGCAGGTCGCCACCAGCGTTATTCTCGACCAGTTTTACAAAAATCCCGAACTGCCGGTTCCCTCCCAACCGGAAGTCATCGCCCGCGCCATCCAGCTCGGCATCCAAGAAAAAGCATTCGGCCTGACCGAAATGACCGACAACAAACTCGATCCGCACCGGCTCAAATACGGCCAGTCTATCAGCCTCGATGCCGTTCCCTTTGAAGCCGGCGTCTACCTCGTTTCCCCCGCCAAAGCCGAAGAACTCCTGGCCAAACTCCCGCCGCCTCCACCACCGGCCGGCCAAACCGCTCCCGAACCACCCAACGATGATACCTCACCGCAACCGCCACCTACTATCGTCACCCCACCGCCCCCACCTACCGCCGACAAATATCACCGCGTCCACCTCGTCATCAACGACATCCCCGCCGGCAAAATCGCCGACGTCAATCGCGGCATCCTCCTCCCCCTTAGCAGCCTGGTCAAAGACATGAAATTCACCCTCGAAATCGACGTCACCAGCGAAGAAGGAATCTCCAAAGCCACCCTGGAGAACAAGATCAAAGAAACAATCCGCCAGATCGGCGCTCGGTTGGATGGCGAGGAGTATGGGTAGGGGGTTGATGTTGAATGAGACTTAAAAATGCAACTACTCTAGATGAAACCATATTCTAATCGTTAATGACATCTAGATTAATCAGTTAATACAACAATATGTAGGGCAATTCAGTGGATGAACTAACCCGAGAAGAAGTTGAACAGACAATAAAAAGAGTTCGCAAAAGTGATGAAATACTAGACCTAAGTGGGGCTAACCTTAGCGGGGCCGACTTCAGCGGAGCCAATCTTAGCAGAGCTAAACTTATTGAGACCAATTTTAGCGGGAACAACCTCATCTGGGCCGACTTCAGCGGAGCCAATCTTAGTAAAGCCAACTTTAGCTGGGCCAATCTTAGCCAAGCCAATCTAAGCGGGGCCGACTTCAGTGGAGCTAACCTCAGCGGGGCCAACCTCAATAAGGCTAACCTTAGTCACGCTAACTTTAGCCAAGCTAAACTCAATAAGACCAACCTCAGCAGGGTCGACTTCATTGGGAATAACCTCAGCAAGGCCAATCTAAGCGAAGCTAACCTTATCAATGCTAATCTAAGCAGAGCCAATCTTAGCGGAGCTAATCTAAGCGGAGCCAACCTTAGCGGGGCCGATCTTAGCGGGACCGACTTCAGCGAAGCTGACCTCAGCAAGGCCAATCTCAGTGAGGCCAACTTTAGAGAAACCATACTTCATAAGGCGAATTTTAGCCATGTCATTATTAAAGAAACGTCTTTTATTAAGATTGACCTCGGCCAAGTCAAGGGTCTGGATACAGTTAATCATATAGAGCCTTCAGCAATTATTGATATTAACACTATTTATCAATCAAAAAATAGAATACCAAAGGTTTTCCTTGAACAGGCTGGCGTGCATCCCGATATTATCCGTTGGCAGCATAGTCTACATACTCTGCCCACGGTTTTTGTTTGCTACAGTCCCAAGGATGAATTAGAAAAGGAACAGTTATTGACCCATCTTGGTGTGCTAAGAGAACTTAGCCTCGTCGACATTTGGGACGACACCCGAATTGCAGGTGGCACTGAATGGGAACAAGAAATCACCAATGCTATCGCTCGCACCAGCGTGGCCATTCTACTTGTAAGCGCCAATTTTCTCACCTCACAAACCATTAAAGAGCTAGAAATTCCGGAATTGCTTAAACGGCGTGAGAATGACCAGAATTTTGTTATCTATCCGATTATTGCTAAACCCTGCGCCTGGAATTCTTTTGAATGGCTTAGTAAGATCCAAGTCAGACCTCACGGGGGCGAGCCTATCTGGGTCAAGGGCAAAGACATCGATGTTGATGTGGAATTGACCAAAATCGCCACTGAAGTTACAGATATCATTAAGAGTCTGTGGCTTAGCAATAGGTAGGTTGTTTATTTGTGGAGAGTTATTATCGCACAATGTGCAGATTACGTGACAGGGTGATAGAATACTGCCCATATATTATGAAATTTGTCCGCTTTGGGTGTTACCTCTCGCTTATCCGGCAATAAAAACCCTCACAAAACGTTAATCTTGTGAGGGTGTGCTTTTATGAACAACCAAGAGGATGAATAGGCAAGCCAGTTGATGCCCGGTAAACTCTATCTAGCTTCTTCAAGCGGCTTAAACCACTTTCTCCGAAAGGCGTTTGGTTTGACCGCCAGATAGGCGTCCAATTCCTCCTCAAATCCCCATAGCCAAGCTTGCAGCGTGGCGTGATCTTGTCCCCATTGCACCTGACGAATCATATGCTCGGCATAGTAACTGTCCGGCTCCAAATCCATTAAGGCCCCGGCTGTGGCATATAACTGCGGCTGTCGCAACACCAGTTTAGCCAACTCACGGGCAATCACAAACGTCGCCGCCGAGTCTGCCTCCAGCGTTTTAGCCTCAGCCACGTAAGCCACGTGCGGGATTTCTTCGGCATAGTGCACCGGATAACTCTCAGTCAATGAACCTACCTTTTTTTGCTCACGATGTTTGTCGGCGGAGCTAAACAGATACCGGCCGAGAAAGGAGCCTTGGTCTAAATCCGTTACCCTGGTCTCCAACTCGTGTAACACCCGACGCTCGAACGATGGCAGTCGACGCCAGACCCGATTGGCCAACAAAGGCACGCGCTTATCCTCACAAAACGTCATTCTATCCTCGGGAATAAAGAAGTAACCCGCCTCGTCTTCTATTTTCCATTCGCCTTCCGGCGGGAGGCGTCGCAAGTCTTCCTCGGACAAGTAACTTTTAGGCAGCAACTCGATCTGGTTGTCGCGATAGAAAGCCTCAAACAAAGAATAAAGGACTTTGCCGGTCGGTTGTACGGTTTCCTGGCCAAAGTTTGTTTTAATCGTGACCGTATGCTTGTTCATCATCCCCCCTTTGACTCATACTACTTGGTTTACATAACACTTTAAAAATAAAATGGTGCCGCTGTGTGCCGCACCCTGAAATGTTCCTACGTTTTGTATTATAAGTCCGAACATACGGTCTAGTCAAGACGAAAATTATTCGGCGAAATTTCGGTCACCGCCACTTCCAGAATATTGAGTGCAAGATATAGAAGATAAAGCGCTGGCCGAAACCTGTTTTCAGGCTTTGACATTCTCACACAACTTCGATAAGTTATGCGAACCCCAATTATTCTCAATCACCGAGATTGAGGTCTAGCTACATCCAACAATAGCCGCCACCGGAAGGCACAACCCACAATTTTACAAAGTTGCGGTACTGGTTCTTCTAATCAGACAAATCCAACATCTGTTAAAAGCTGCCGCACACTAAACTAGCATCCGGCAGCTTTTGGTTACCGTTTACGATATAGCGGTTCTGCTGTAGATAATCTTATGTTGCCATTTTATATAAACTGAACTTTGACTGCTGGACTTTTGTGCGGCGGATGGGGCTCCAAGAAGGATCAGTCTGGCAGGATAGGAAGAAAGACTCTGCTGTGTGACCAAAACAGTGGATTAACAAGAGATGTCGTATAGGGTCGGTAAAGCTTCCTTTTGTTCGAATGATACGTTTTAACCAGTTACCATGCATATCATCCCCCAGGTCAGATCCTATTGATGCAAGCAATTCTGGAGGAAACATTTCAATAAAATCTTTTTCAAATTTCTGTTTCTTCGTATTACCAGCATATTTGTAAAGGCCCCTTTTATCCTGTAACTCATGATATTTTCTTTGTATAACATCAGGGTTAATATTGAGACCAGGATTTTTTAGTAACCAATCTGCACTGCAAGCAATACTCAAGTGAATTTCGTAGTGCCTTATGTCTATTTGAATTTCTTCAAAGCAATGTCCGCCAACAGCCTGTTCGGCAGAAATAAACTCATTCCGATAATTTCTTAAATCCTGTGACCAACTCTCATACAGCGGGATTTTGTGGGTGGGACATATTTTTATTCCGGGTATTTGGTGCACTCTTCGCCAAAAACATTCTCCGTAATCAATTCTATCTGCATTTACACACTCTGGACAAAATTTCAACCGATTTAGACGTGGAATTCTACTTCCCAAAAGCCGAGAACCTGATTTTGGGCCTACGTGCATGATGCTAAGAATTGGAACTCGTCGCCTGACAGGCAAGAATGGCGCATAATAAGGAAATTGCGAATGATATCTTACTATTTGCCTCATATCCTTAAGAGTATGCCCCGGAAGTAAGTTTCTAGAGAAGGGCTTTAGACGCGTAGGAAAATCGGCAATCACGTTTAAGTTAGGCACACCAAAAAGGGCATCACAAACTGCTATTTTAGTTGGGTATTGCATTTGCTCACTGTAACGTGCACACACGCTGTAAAACAATTCTTCTGGATATGGATGCGGAAAATGACCAATCATATTGATTATCCTTTCAAATTAGTTAGTTTAAATTTTCATTGTTACGGAGACGATCAAAAAGTTCCGAGATTTTGTTGAGCAACTTCCGTGAAACTTCTAATGGTGGGCGATTATTTCCCGGCTGCATGGCCGATTTCTGTAGCCATTTCGTAAAAAGCTCTAGGGCCTGCTCGATTTCGCCCCACTCTTTCACGCGGGCAGTACCAGAAAACCTGATTAGTTGCCATTTTTTCAGTGCGTCTCCCCCATCGCAGGCTCTCGTTGCAATCCATTCTATCCGCCGTAAGGCATAATCTTGACGCGACTCTGCTAATTGAGACAGAATGTCGGTTGTGATCGGAAGCTTTTCCGGATGTTGAAAGACAACGGCATAACATCCTGCCTCACGAATTATGGCGGTTTGAGTCAGCTGTTTTGGCTTGCCCGATCGCTGGGCCAAATGCAACGCTGCTTTTAAGCAGGCTCCTACCAGAAAAACATCCCGCTTTGCCCAATCGACGCGGGTTGCCATGGGAACCTTAGACGCTTTGGTTGGCGGTTTGTGTTGATCTAACCAGCGCTTATCGTATCGATAGAGCCAGCTATATGCAGCCTTGCATTGCGCACGGAGATCATTCAAACTATACTCAGGGTGTTCATCCAGTAGCGTCAGCCATCGCTGACGGTGCATCGAACGCGTCTCGTTGGACCTCGGTGAGTTTTTCTTTTCGGTAATAACCGGATTCTTTCCATTACGATGCCCAGGTCTAGGAAACGGCAGCCCCAGCCTAACTGCATGCCGGTTCGCCGTCCTGGGATCTACACCGAGTTGGCGGGCTACCCCACGCAGGCTGATCTCGACATCTGGCCACATCTGGCATAACCTGTTCTCCCAGACAGGCCCATAACTTACCACTCGACTGAACCGATAACGGTCTTCGATAGTTTTATCCGGTCCCAACCGGATATATGTAAAGCCACACTCACAGGCAAAAGTGCCAACAGGCCGTCTGGAATCAGCGCTAAAACGGATTTGACAGGTGTTAATTGCGACTTGTCGAAAAAATTTACAAGTTGGATTAAGGCATGGCCAAGGTCCAATACCAAAGTAGATCGGTTGGGTGGCCACATCAAAAAACTCTCTCAAGGTGTATCCTAGAAACTGCACCAGCAGCAGATGATGGAGCGGGTGTTGTGCCTTATTTGGTTGGCGAATTAGGCGTGCCAGCCAGTTGTCACCACTGCTCGAAGAAACACTACAATGAAGTTCTCCCAAAAACCTCTCCGAGTAAAATTGGTTGAAGCTATCTACCAACTTGGTCAGCCGTATCTGACCGGTATAGGTAGCCAGACCACGTTCCGCCAGGAGTTTCAGGTAGCGATCTCGGTGATTATTTTGATCTATCGTGATGACAGGTTGTTCCAGCAACCAGGCAATCTCAGTGGCCAACTGAAATAAGATTTGGTGAACCCGAATTCTTTCGTTAACCGGGCGAGGCAGTTGGATTGGTTCAACCGCTTCAGCCGCGGCAAACAGATATCTTGTTCCAGCACTTCTAGCCCGAAATGGGCTATTTTCCAGAAACACCCGATGCTTGGTACAAACATCAACTCCAGAAATCTGGTGCAACCGGTGCCAGTAAGTTTCGATAAATTTACTTCTGTCCTCAGCAATGCACTGAGGACAGAAGCGCAACCACTGCGGGTAAGGCACAGTGCTGGCCATTAACCCCATCCTCATCTGAATACCTGGCCCATTTTTGCCCTGCATATCCTGCCGGATCAATTGCAACCGATCTGGCGGGAGAAACGGGGCATAAAATGGGAGCAGCGTACAGTGGTTAATCAGCCAGTTTGCCGTATAACGATGTCCAATCGGCATATTAACCAACAACCTATCGAGATTGCTTGGCAAGTCAATAACCGCAACCACTTTGCTACTATTGAACAGCTCTTCAACTACTGCCCGGCCGATACTGTATTGCATCCGGGCGCTGTAGCGGGCAATCACACTGTACAGCAACTCATCAGGATAGGGATGGGGAAAATGACTTAGCACAACTCGTTAATCCAAAAACTCATCCCCAGACCGGATGTGATTATTATTATCAAGTGCCTGATATGTATCGTCGTTATCATCCCTCAAGGAATTCCGAAGATCATCGTGTCTCTCTACCCGATCACGGTTAGCAAGTTGTTCTCGCTTATCACTCTTAGGTTTGGATTGACGCCTTTTTTTCTTATTCTCAGAACTAGCAGGTTCATTTCTCTTCCTTCTTTCCTCATCTTTGGCTCGTTTGCTGGCCATAGCTCTTTCAATAAAAGAGTCCGTTTTCATTGGATAAATGTCACCTATCTCTTGAAGTTTCGTCCAATCGTTATTGCGCAGAGCCTCCAGTGCATCTCTAGCCAAGACTAAACTTTCCGCCGCGACCGAGCGAATAATGTCTGATGTTATCATCTCAATTCCACTTTCGATGGCACGTATTTGAGCAAGCATAAAAATTTTGACAGCAAAGTCCGTTATCCCTTGAGTTTCATCGTATAGAATCCGGCTTAGCTCAGGCGTCAGTTTCTGAGGATTACGTACATATTGATATTTCCACAATGCCTGTAACAATATATCCCATTCGTCGTCCTCTTCCAGCCTCAGCCATTCAGGATTACCCTGGCCGGTACTACGCCGGGCCTGGCGAAATTCACCAACCAGAAATTTACGGGCCTTAAATGTACCAACAAGAACTATTGGTACTCCAATGATATTATCCAATTGGACAAAGAAATTTAGCATCCTTGCCGCACCGCCACTCTTGGCTTCACTAAGTCGTTGAAGCTCATCAATGAATAAGGCTCCAAGTTGGTGAAGGGAAGCGACCCGGGCCATTTTAGGAACCATCTCTGCCTCTGTAGCTCGTCCCTTCCTGGCGTAATATTTGTAATAGTCGGTGTCCAGCAGATCATCTATGGCGTGAAAGAAATTGAGACATATGGATTTGATAGAACCATCTTTAGGACAATCAAGTTTTAACCAGACAAGCTGAGTTAAAGAAAGCTCTCTCTCCTGGTACCAATTATGAAAGATTATTTGGGGATAAAGAGATAGAATTCGGGTGAGAGTTGTTGTTTTACCAATCCCACTGACGCCCAGCAATGTTAACCCTTTTCCAGATCTGCCGTTTGTGGGGTGTGGAGGGGGCTGTTCGATGTTTAGAGCCTGGTTGCGTCCATTAAGTTGCACCCAATATCCATAGTCCATCGGATTGCGCCCTCGGTAGCCAGAACGTATTACCCTTGAAATCCGTTGTTCCAATTCAGTGTGTTTGAATAACGGCACAAATAGATTCTCAATATCCTGAATCGCGTGAAAGCGTAATTCTGCGGATAGCTCGCGAAGTTCTGGATAAAACTGAGGTAAATTGGCCAATTTTTTTACTGCTTGCTCTTCAGAAAGGATAGGGGGCAAAGCCTCGATTGTCGGGTATCCCTGATACATTGGTAATATTTGTTCTGAATAACGGGCCTGCTGAAACCGGAAAGAAATATTGTTTGAATTCCTATTAATCTGAGTCATTGTCAATCTCCTCATGTGAGTCGATATTTTTTTGGTCTAACTGATGTTTTTGTGCTTGCTCAAACAAATCCCGGTTGCGAGGTCGCCGCACATAACCGCCATCAGTTTCCGATTGGGTATCCTCTACAGGCTCAATAAAACTTTCTTTGTCGCGAATCTCGTTTCGAAACTGTGCATTTTCTTGCTCTAGTTCTTTCCGACGATTTTCGTTGATATCCTTCGTACGGGCTGTTTTTGACTGTTGGTTATCCGCAAGAGCCTGTTTATGCCGTTCTTCGGCTTGCTTCACAACATATTCAATTTTGGCGCTTTTTTCAGCTCCAGCCTGAATTTCCTTTGACCTACCTTTAGTCTTATCAAGTTTTTGCTCCTCTTGGAACGCAGTTACCATCGACCAATCCCAATCACGGTAAACCGCATCCTTTTCCATTAAATGACAAACCTCCAATTCCGTTCGTCCATCAACTTCCATAAATATCACATCGGTCCGGCGTGGGTCATAGGATATGTTTACTCGCCCGCGTCCTCTGGCACCGGCCCTTACATACCAATCATCCTTGAGCGCCAGGTCACAGGTGTAGTGAAGTCCTTTAAATTTAATACCCTGTCGTGTAACGGACGCTTCTTCCCGAGGCAACAGGTTGCGATAGATTACATCAGCAGACAACGTACGTGGCGAGCCAGTCCGATTGTTCATTCCCCATTCCCAGAGATCGATTGGTATTGGCTCCACCTTGTCCCGGATCATTCCTTCTGAAAAAGGATAGTTGTCCAGGCGATGAATATTATTCAGATAGAAAATGGTTTCGATCATAATCTTCCGAAACTCAGACAGGGTAAGGCAAGCCTCTAGTTTGGCAATTTCATCTCCACGACGAACCTCTGAGTCGTAACCTCCCGGAAGCCATTTAATTGTGTGCGCATTAAATTGCCTAAAGTCAGCCTCTACAATCGGCTTCATGTCACCTCGGTATGGTGAAGTATTTGCCACCGTAATTCCAAGGGCATTGGCCAAATGGTCGGCGTTCAGACCTTCCAATTCGCCACGGTCGGCCAAAATTCGGTCCGGTACGTAATGACAAGGCCATTCTTCCGGCCTGATGTCGATGCCATTTCTCGCGCAAAACGCTACCTTGTCAGTCATTGCATTCTCTAGAGCAAGCCTTGCTGCGTTCCAACTAGCGTTTTCCAATAACACTGCGAAACCCAAAATCATATGTGAAAAAGTATCTGATACACAGTAAATCGTTGGTTTGCCAATGACCTTGGAACGATCGAGTTCGCTGACCAGATAGATGTCGCCCGGTGTAGAGTCAATTTGAACAACAGAGCAAGGACCGTGAGCTAATTCAGTTGACTTGCCCAATACGGGCCGCTTCTCCAGGTTGAAACGTTGTTGACCGATACGTGCAATCATTGCGCGTTCTGGTTTGTATTCCTTTTCGTACCAATAACGCATCTGGCGCTCTGTAGGCAATTCATCAGCCGGAGGCATAACTGGAATCTTCACACCATTTTCTTCCTTGTAGCCCTTGTTAAAATATTTATAGAGCGTTTCCAAATATGCCCGCCGGAAAGGCAACTCTTTCTTTGTTTCGTAAAATTCCTTAATACCCAGTCTGAATCGCACCTTTACTTTCTCGTCGATATTGACACCAATTTCTCTCCCTGTCTGCTTGGCTAGAATGCTGGGTCTACCCAACTTCTTCTTTCGTGGATTTTTTGGTTTTCCTTTACCTCCACAATTCGTATAGCGTGGGAGCAAAGCGTTTTTCATCTGGCCGCCTCGCCAATACCGGCGCAGGTATTTGTAGATAAGTTTACGGCAATCGTAGTTGACATTCTTGGCGACCTCGTTTATCAACTTACCCCGAAGATCTGGAATAAATATGTCCAAATTCGACCGGCCGTCTTCAGTTTCTACCAGAGGCCGAAACAGTTCCCATATTTTATCTCGTCTTTGCCGGTGTTTATACTTTATATTCTCTTCAGGTTGGCGAAGACCATCGAACGGATCAACCTCAAGAACTCTCGCATTTCCATTATCAAACGCTGCTTCGATATCAACTTTCAACATCCAACGAGGCAGAGCGTTCTTATTATCAATGTCGAACAACACAACCTGATCCGGACCTATGTATAACACACGATCAACTTTTAGCTTTGTATTTTCAATTGTGTTAGTATCTTCGGCTTTTGCATCAAGAAGTGGAAGCCACTCAATGAGAATATTTTTTTCAAGCATCTTTATTTTCCTTTGTCTCTAATGATGTAATTGGTTTTGTTGGGTTTAACGGCATACGCAAATTTGCCTGCCACTGTCGCGTTATGAGTAAATGGTAGATCACCGCTAAGCAGTCGCCGGCCGGTAGGTTGAGTCGCTGGCCACAGAGGCGGGTCATAGTTCTGAGCGATTGGTCAGAATTGTTAGAAGCGATTAGATTCAATTCCTTAACAATCTCCGCCAATCTTTCAGAGTTACCGTTAAGCCGATTTGAAACATCCCAATATTGACGGAGTAATTGCAGATTTTGGGCAAGGGTAGTATCAATATCCTGCTCGGTCACAATTCCCCAATCAATTCCACGCTTTAACCAATATCGTCGTTCGATTTCAAATTTTTCCTGAACCCGCCTCTTGTTCAACTCGGATGTTGGTTTTACCGTTCGGGCCACCACCATTGGCCGATGAGTACCTTGTAATGTAATTAGAAAGTCAGTAGTCATTACCACCGGATATCTTGTTTGCGGATGAACGGGATGGCTTACGCCAGACTGGCATGCCAGTTTCAGAGTCATCTCCTGTGGAAACAATGGATATTGTTCGCGAATGTCTATAACCTGCGGTGACCATTCCAGTATGAAGAAGTACCGGGCTTCCAACTGGCTGAGAAAATGATGTACCCTGCCGGTTTTCAATCCCTTAATACGTTGAACTAACCCTAATGAGGGGACATCCTGGATCGTTAACCAAGGCATATAGTTCGCACCTTTACCTTGTCCACGCCCTTGCTTAATCCTTCTCTCAATTGATTCTTTCGTTGTCTTGTAGCGTCTTTTCGCCATTAATTTCCTCTTTTCTATTGACTACAATTAATAGATTTCAAATGCACAATATTCAAGCTTCACTAATGCGGCACCAATTTCGTTTACCGATGGCGCCGGTTCTCGCCATAATTCCTGCTTTAATTTAGGCTCTTGGCTTTCACTCTTGCCAAGTAGCCGAACTAATTAAGGGCCGGAAATATCGAGAGATTTCTATAAATATTTTTGTTTGTTTCTTACAAATCTCGGTCAAATTCTACAATGACCACTTTATGTGGTCAATTTTACAGCGCCAAACCGAATTTGTGGGAGCTATCCAGCTTACTAGTTGCCTTGACTTTAGCTCAAATTTTTCTGTAGTCTCCCCGGCTATTCGTGTGTCTGCAAATATACTATAGATACTCAGTATTCAATTTTTTCACGCCAACATTTTATCGAACTCTAAATATGATCACCCCTTTCGGTATCTTTCGTTATTGTGGTTTGTTTACCCCAAAATATTATTCCCCTAAATCACAGCGGAGGCACTGCATATGCAGTGCCTCCGCTGTGAACAGGCTCTTTTCAAAAATTTTAGGGCCGCTATAAGATTTTAGTGGTTGATGTAATTGTCTGAACCTCTGTCACAAATAAGATATTGTGTTTACGGTGATTCTTCCAAGAATTAAGGGCCAGCTTATATTATGATCTTTTATACAAATATATTTACCCTGCTGTTCTCACCAACCACCGGGGTATCATAGCACATAAACCAATAAAATTCAAGGGGCATGAAAATCGTACAACACCCAAAATTGCAGTTTGCAGACTCGCATATTTTATGACACCATCGGTAAAGTAATTTGCTTTCAAAAAAATTATCGTGTTACTATGATCTCTCAAAAAACAAAAAGATCGATTACTACATAAATAGTCCGGAAGACATCAAAAAATTTTTGGAAGCCGCTATGAGTACGAACCCAAGTATGTTTTTATCATTCCACATTGTTGCATCATTTTGCTCCGCGGATCCGAACACTACATCGAGAAACAGTGGATGCAACAGTGGTTCTGCTGGAAGAGTGACAAGGCAAACTGCCTGAGTTGCTGTCGCCCATCTTCACTCGCCGCAACCTGGCCGTCGATCAAACACCAACTTAGTCAGCCCTGAAGGCAACTACGGCGTCGAGTTCTTTCCTCTTTAATCCATCATCTTGATTATTGTCTCTATAAACACCTAGCTAAAAAATTTGCGATTACCATCTGGTAATCTGCGCAATACTCAATCAACTGTTTTGTAATATGAAGCGGCGCACTGTTTTACAACATACTCGCGGATGAAGATACATCCTATTTCAATCTCATCCCAAAAAGCTGACTTGTAAGGAACACGGGATAAATGCTCGGCAACAACGTGCCTGTCGTGTATCCAGTTAAGCTCACCTCTTTAAGAAGACTCAAACATTGTAGTGTTGGCTCTGCCGGTAAGTCCAACAGTTTACGTTCATCGCCATCTCAATATCAATGGTCTTGTTATTTATGAGGATAAACCTCCCACATTTGATCAACTAGTTAACGGTTCAACCGGAGTTATCCAAAATACAACTAATGACAAACTGACAAAAAAACAGACACCACTAATCGCAGCGCCTGTTTATTAAATGTGATCAGTTTCTCAGATGGTATCTATTTGGGATGTCTTTCGAAAGTTGTGAGAAATAAAAAGGCATTTGAGCAAGTTAAGAATTTTCATCCATTTCTTCAGGCAATATACCTTCTACATCCGATTCTGGTATTCCTAAATCAACACACAAATAATAAAGACCTTGCCTAAAATCTCCATCTAAAATTTTCAAGATTTCCCATAATCGTAACAAATGTGGAAACCGCTCGCCGTTCTCGATTGCAGAAATAAGTGATTGACTGCATTCTGCTCGCTCTGCCAACGCCCACGTGGAATAACCCTCCGTTTCACGTAAGCTTCGGAGATAATCGCCAAGTTTTTGACTCTTCACTGGTGATCCCTTTAATCTAAATCGCCATATTATTGAGAAAGTATATCATACGCCGTTCACAAATCGCAAACGGTAAAAGGTTGACAAATTAGCTCTTAATGTGTAAAGTGACCACATAAAGTGGTCGATATTAGGTGATAAAATGGGTAAACGGGTTGGTAAATATCTACAACAACTGCGGGAAGCACAAGGGCAGAGTATGCGTCAACTTGGCACTCAGGTTGGCATAAGCCCATCACATCTCTGTTTGGTCGAGACCGGGCAGCGTGAGGTGTCCATCACCTTACTATTCCCAATCATCAAGGCTCTCGATGGCGATTTTGTAAATGCCTTGAAACTGTTGGTCTTAGACGCAGGTGTCCCAGCTGAAGCCATTGCGGGGAAAGAGATCCACTCCAAGGCTGACGAGTCAAATCCATGAGTCTCTCGGAGCTTCGGCTGTGTTTCATTCCAAATCCATCAAAGCCTCATTGGAGGCCCATCGCTCACGGTTTCAGGTGGCTAATCAGCAGCTTCAAGCCGAGTTGGATCGGTTACAAGGCATCCTCGCTTACTGGGCCAATCAGCCGGTCGAGGCGCTCGATGCCGCCTTGGTCCATAGCCCCTGGCCTGGCGCGCGCCCCACCAAAGAACAAACGAATGCGAAGCTCGTTACGTCCTTCACCGAACGCTGGCAACATCACCAACAGGCTCGGGCCTGGGCCTTACAGATTCTCGAAGGCGTGACCACCTTTGCCGTCGATGGCTCCCAACTGTCGCCACCAAAAGAATTTTCAATCCCGGTCGGCCTGGTCCAGGTCGGCTGGTTCAAGAACCACCACACGCGACAGAGTCATGGCCGGTTTGAAAAGGATGCGATAGTGACGGTGCTAGGTCCGGAGGAACTTGAAGTGGAGGGCAGTGTCGAGGAGGAGGTTGGTTGGCGTCGCTTTCAGGCCGAAGTGGCCCAGCTACATACGTTTATTACGGACACTTCTGATAGCGCTAAACCGACCGTCGCCTTCTTTGACGGTTCTTTTATTTTGTCCTTTATCCAGCGGTTGCCGATGCAGCGACGACAGGCTTATCTTCAGCCCATTAGAGATCTCCTGGCGACGTCAGAACAGGTCCGCATTCCGCTGGTGGCCTACGTTGATTTGAGCCGCAGCCGGGATCTGCTGAATATGTTGCTGACCTTGACCGGCGAACAACGTTTCAGCCAACTGACCGATGCTCAGCTGCTGAGCGGATTGATGGAGGCCTGGGGCGATCGCTGCCGCTTCTACACCTGCGCCCGGTCTGATCGCTTCATTCCATCGGTCTGGCGGGATTATTATGCCGATGTCGTCTTTACCTATCTACAAACAACCTCGGATGGGCTACCGGCTCGGATTGAACTACCGCGCTGGGTGTTGGAGGATGAGTTGCAGGAGTGGGTACTGGATGTCATCCGGGCCGAGTGTGTGGTTGGGTTAGGCTATCCCTACACCTTAGCCTCGGCAGATGCAGTAGCGGTCATCTCCAACCGAGATCGGGCCCGGTTTATGACCTTATTTCAACAGTTTGCCGAAGAGGCCAATTTGGATTTGCGCCAGTCGCGCAAGGAAATCAGCAAACGCTGGTATCGACGGTGACGGATGGTTATTGGGAAGTTGGTCAAATCGAATGCTCATATTGATTACGTCTGCCAGGTCTATCATCCAGGCGAGGTGGTCCAACCGCCCAGCCCAGCTGATTACGCCTTTGGCAATTTCGTGCGCATCCCGCTCGATTCAGACGGCTGGCTGGTGGGAGTCATTTACGACACCATCTTGCTCAACCCCGAGTTTGGACGGCTGGGACCACGGTTGTCATCCCCAGCCGAACTGGCCATTTTTACTCCGGATTATCTCAATGAAAAAGCGGTACTGGTGGGGGTCCTGGTCATCGGTACTATAAAGGAAACAGGTGAAGTTGACCAAAGTCTGCCCCGCCTGTCCGCCCGGACCGAGAGCCAAGTGGAACGTATGGCGGAGGTCCAAATCCGTGCCTTTCATCTGATCAAAGGAAATTTGTCTTTGACTTATCTACCCCGGCTGTTGGGCTACCAACCCCGCCTGGGACTTGACCTACTGCGGACGCTGCTACGTCACTTGCAGCAGCTAATCGATGAACCCCAGCACCAGCAGGTGCTTGATCTATTGTTAGACAGCCTTATCTGGCGCCACCAGGTGGCACCCTTTGGAGAGGGAGGCTAATGAGCGACATTTACAATTCACTACCGGTAGGTCGGGTCAAGGGGCCAGGACCGACCTCGCACAGCTTCAGCTTTGTGGCCTTTGCCCGGCCGCAGGCCCTCAAGGTGGGTGAATTTGTGGTCTGCCCGGTCGAGTTAGCCGGGGTCGAGCAGCCGCTGCTGGCTCGGGTAGTCCAGAGCCTGCCGTTGCGCTTGCTGCCGCATACCTTCTTATCAGCTCCGACCTTGCTCCCGGCTGATATTGCCGCCGTTATCGGCTATGCCGGTCAGGGCAATCAGACTCTGGAAGTTGTGGCCGAAATCATCGGCTATTTCGACCTCGATATGAATGACTTCATCAATCCCCGCATCTTACCGCCAGCCGGTCAACTGGTCCGCCTGGCCAGCGATGCACTCCTAACTCATTTGCTCAACCACTTTCCGCCGGGGCAGGTCGGAGCAGCAACGGTTGGCTCGCTGTTGAGCCGTTCGCAGGAGGCGGTGCCGCTTGTGTTGGATGTGGCCGCCTTGGCCAGCACCCATCTGGCCATCATCGCCAGCACTGGAGCAGGCAAGAGCTATCTGGCCAGCGTCCTGATTGAGGAGATGCTGGGCCCCCACAACCGGGCGGCCATCATGCTGATCGACCCCCACGGCGAGTATGGCAGTCTAGCCAAACTGCCTGCTCACCCTCAGATGCAGACCGAAGCTTACCAACCCCAAGTGACCATTCACAAACCGGGCCAGTTGAAGATTCGCTTGGGCTCGCTGTCGTTGACCGATTTGCAATATCTGCTCCCTAATCTGTCTGAGCGCATGGAATATGTTTTAGGCCAAGCCTATCGCCAGGTGAGTCGCCGGCAGCGGCAGCAGTGGACTTTGGCTGATTTGCGCCAAGCCATTCAAGAAATAGGCGAGCCGACAGCGGGCCAGAAGGGTACCAGCTACCGGGAGACGGCCCGAGCTGTGCTGTGGCGTTTGAATGCCGTCCTGGCCGACAGCCTACTCTTTGATGACACCGCCTCGCTGCACCTGAACCAGTTGATCCGGCCGGGCCAATGCACCATTTTGCAGTTGAATGAAGTTAGTCAGCGCCAGCAGCAAGTGCTTGTGGCGACGCTGCTGCGGCAGCTTTTTCAGGCCCGGCTGCAAACCAGCCGCCAGCAGGTATCAAGTCATAGCCCGTTATATCTACCGTATCCGGTCTTTGTGCTGATTGAGGAGGCCCACCATTTTGCGCCGGCCAATGGTGAAGCAATTAGCGGAGGTATTCTGAAGCAAATTTTGGGTGAAGGGCGAAAGTTCGGTGTCGGCGTTGGTCTGATCAGCCAGCGGCCGGGCAAGCTCGACGCCGACGTCCTCTCCCAATGCAACACTCAGTGTTTGCTACGGATTGTCAATCCCAATGACCAGGCTAAAGTCCGGGAAAGCGTGGAGTCGGTAGGCCAGGATTTTCTGCGCGAGCTGCCGGCGCTTTCCAAAGGGCAAGCCATCATTGCCGGCGCAGCGGTGAACACGCCGGTGTTGTGCCGCGTTCGACGTCGGCACACGCCGCACATTGCGGAGGATATCTCAGCACCACAGGTATGGCGCAACTATCAAGAAAACAGTTGAACTGTTTCCATAACAATAAAATACTGTTTGGGGGAATATAAAAAACAACCTCTCCGGATTATTTCTGTTGGCCCGGTAGAGGTTGTTTTTATACTTTATTTAGTGTACAACTTTATTGTCACAGTGTACAACTTTATTGTCATAGTGTACGACTTTATTGTTAAGTGTACGACTTTATTGTCATGAAACAGAAACAATGGCTGATAGAAACCGACTACTCTACAGTTACGGATTTAGCCAGGTTGCGAGGCTGGTCGACATCCGCGCCCCGGCGGACGGCGATATGATAAGACAATAGTTGCAAAGGAATGACCGAGAGAATAGGTGTTAGCAGCGGGTGGGTTGTGGGAATGCGCAAAACATGGGTCGACTTCTCAGCGACTAGCGTGTCATCTTCATTGATCAGCGCGATCACCACGCCGTCGCGGGCGCGAACCTGCTCGACCTGGCTGAGCATCTTATCGTAAACGTTATCCTTAGTGACAATGCATAACACCGGCATATCTTCATCAATAAGGGCGATGGGGCCGTGCTTCATCTCGCCGGCCGGGTACCCTTCGGCGTGGATGTAGCTAATTTCCTTGAGCTTAAGCGCCCCTTCCATAGCGATGGGATAGTTGGCACCGCGTCCCAGGTAAAGGAAATGATCTTTTTTGTGATAGTGATGCACCAGGGTTTCGTAATCGTTGTAATCATCTTTCAAAACCTCACCGGCCAGTTCGGGCAGGTGGGCCAGATGCTTCACCAGTTCAAAGCTTTCCTCATCGGACAAGGTGCCGCGCTGTTGGCCCAAATACATACTCAGCAAAAACAGATCGGTTAGCGTGGTGGTGAAGGCTTTGGTGCTGGCGACGCCTATCTCCGGGCCGGCCTGCATCAAGATGGTGCCGTCGCTGATTTTATGAACCATGCTGCCCTGCACGTTGACAATCGACCACAACTGCGCGCCCTGCTCACGCCCTTCTTCCAGTGCGGCCAGCGTATCGACCGTCTCGCCGGATTGGCTAATCGCCAAGATAACGGTCTTGTCATCGATGAGCGGATCGCGATAGCGAAACTCCGAAGCATATTCGACCGAAACTTTGACGCGGGCCAGCTTCTCAAGCATAAAGCGACCCACCTGTCCGGCGTAGAAGGAGGTACCGCAGGCCACAATCATTACCCGGTCGATCTCTTTGGCTTGTTCCGGAGTTAGATGTAGCTCTTCAAATGCAATGCGGCCGGTCGTAAAATCGACTCGCCCTCGAATGGTGCTTTGAATAGATTGGGGCTGATCGTGAATTTCTTTCTCCATGAAGTGGGTGTACTGGCCTTTAACAGCGCTAACCGGATCCCAGTTGATATGGGTCGATTGTTTTTCAACTGGGGATCCATCTAGGCGGCTGTAAGTTACGCCTTTAGCGGTAATAACGGCCATGTCTTGATCTTCTAAGAAAACCACCGTCTGGGTATGATCAAGGATGGCCGGAATGTCGGAGGCCAGAAAGTTCTCGCCGTTACCCAGACCAACAATCACACCGCCGGCGTTGCCCAGCCGCACTACCACAATTTTGTCCGGCTCTTGCTGGCTGGTTACGGCAATGGCGTGCGCGCCTTCAAGCTGCTGAAAAGCCCAGCGGCAGGCCGTAACCAGATCGCTGCCGGTGGATAGTGCTTTGTCGATAAGATGGGTGATGACCTCGGTATCGGTATCGGATTTGAATTCATGCCCCTCATCTTGAAGCTGGCGACGGAGCGCCATAAAATTTTCGACAATGCCGTTTTGAACCACAGCCACATTGTTGGCCTCGTCGGCATGGGGATGGGCGTTGCGCTCGACGGGCGGCCCGTGAGTGGCCCAGCGCGTATGGCCAATGGCCAGGTTGCCGAGCAGCGGCTTTTCCAGCAGCTTGACTTCGAGATTGCTCAGCTTACCCTGCGCCCGTCGAATATCGAGCACTCCGTTAACCGAGGCAATTCCGGCCGAGTCGTAGCCACGATACTCAAGTTTTTTTAGGCCATTAAGTACCACAGTGGATGCGTCTTTTGTACCAATATAACCAACAATACCACACATAAATATGAATTCTCCTTAGAGTTAAGTAAGCTTATAAAGTTTATGGCGTGTGTAGAGTTTATGGAGTAACAGCGGTAGTGCTTTTTGAAGCCTAAGAGAATAACGTACGTCACCCATTTTTCAGGCAGTCAGCATTTTCTTGCAAAGTTTTGTACAGCAAACGTAAGTTTGTCTTACGAAACAGGCAATACTAAACTGTACGCAGCGTATAAAAAACCAGGCTACATCATGGCCTACTGAACTGTGTAACTCCACGTGCAAAACACAGCAAACAATTTAATTGTAATAAATAAGATTGAAAAACCACTGTCTTTCCTTTTGTTTCAATGCTTACGCACCGACTTTGTAGAAAGACTTACGGCCCCTGAGGGGGGCATAGAAGGACAATTCGGGGTGTGGTAACCCGGCAGGCACCCGCCGAAATTTCGATGAACCTGCACCTCGTCACACTGCGTATAAACACAGCATCTGGCGCTTATTGTCCTAGAGCATATTCGGTTGGCAGACTCCTTTCCGTTGGTAAGGTATTAAAACTTTAACATTACTCAATTATAGAGTAACCCCCGGAAAAAGTCTATTAGAGTGGGGTTAAAAAACTGTTAGATTTTATTGACTTCTTAAGACAATAGGTGACACTAAAACACTGTCACCTATTGAACTGCAAGAATAAATACAGTGTTAAATAAGTTTTTCAGAGTTTTTGAGCGTCGTTCCCGCATGTTTTTAGCGGTAATCTATTGATTTGAGGCCAGTAGATGCCCGATAAAGCCATTCGGACATGACGGAGTGACCTACCGAAAATACCACATCACTTAATTTACGGTGTAATAAAGGTATTAAGACTTCATTTTGATAGTAGCTGCAATACCCATCCCGATGGTTAAGAGAACTATAGCTGTTGTAGCCAGCGTGATATTGATATAAAACTGCTGGGTGTTGGGGTTGATGCCCCCGCTAAATGCCCACAGCCATAAACCATAGCCAATAACAACTACCAGAATAATATCGGTGATCGTTGCCAACGCCGTTGCCAGAGTCTTCATTGTGCCTCCTCGTTAAAAACAACACTGTTTTTAATAGTACACGGGTCGAAATGAAATGTTACATTGTCTCTATCTTTAGTGTACCGCAACCTGGTTTACAAATCACTCGACACATGGTGAGTTTTATACCTGGCAAGGCGAACAGTTTTTGAGCGTTATCGACACCTTTAAAGGTGAATTTACAGCTCGCGTCTACATCATATACCCATATCTGAGAACAAATAGTTTTTAACCTCTACGTACACCCTAACGTCTCCATAGCTTCGTGAACGCTGAGATAAATATGATCAACTCCGATTTCATCGACAAAACCAATGCTCTTGAGACGATCCATCACCGGCCCTTTAATATCAGACATGTGAAAGGCGACCCCAGCATCATGTAGCTCTTTGATGAGCGATTCGAGCGTTTCCAACGCACTAGAGTCGATAAAATTGATCGCGCTGCCGACCAGCACCAAATGTTTTACTTCCGGACGATCGGCCACAATGTGCAAAACGGTATCTTCCAAATATTTGGTATTGGCGAAGTAAAGGCTTTCATCAACCCGCATCGTCAGCACGTGGGGGCATGTTTTAACGTCGTGGCGCAGAACGTTGCGATAGGTCTCGCTTTTGCCTACCCGGCCTACAATAGCCATATGAGGCCGGCTGGTCCGCCAAATAAAGAGCAGTATGGCCGCTGCCGCGCCGATGAGAATACCGGTTTCGATGCCGACGGCCAGCACCGCACCAAAGGTAACGATCATTGAAGCCGCATCGGCCTTGTTATAGCGCCACACGTGTTTAAGCGTCTTGATATCGATCAGGCCAAAGACGGCGACCATAATAATCGCGGCCAGCACGGCTCGGGGTAAAAAGTAGAACAGCGGCGTCAGGAAAATGACCGTCAAGCCGATGAGCAAGGCCGTAATCATCGAAGCCAGGCCGGTATTAGCTCCGGCGGCAAAGTTAACCACCGAGCGGCTAAAGCCGCCGGTGACCGGATAGCCGCCGGTAAAGGTTGCCCCAAAGTTCGCGGCTCCCAACGCAATCAGCTCCTGGTTGGCTTCCACCTTCTCACGGCGTTTACTGGCCAGCGATTTGGCTACCGAGATACTTTCCATATAGCCTACAAAACTGATGGCCAACGCCGTTGGCAGCAGAACTTCCCAAAGCGATAGATCGAAATAGGGCAAACTCAACGGCGGCAAACCGGCCGGTACATCACCCACAATCGAAACATTAGCGCGGCTATCTAGCCCCAAGCCCCAGACCAGCAGCGTACCGAGTACGACCACCACCAGCGGCCCCGAGCGCGACACCGGCACCACAATCGCCTCGCTTAAACCTAGCAGTTTAAGCTGATTACCCAGATAGTTCTTGAAATAAAAGAGCACGGCGATACTGCCCAGCCCAATCGCCACCGTCACCGGATTGCTGCCCATAATATTCGTGGCCGCATAAAGTACTAGCTCATAGAATGCCTCAGTAGATGGGATAGCCAACCCCAGCAGATGTTTGAGCTGGCTAAAGCCGATGACAATGGCCGCCGCGCTGGTAAAGCCGGCCAGCACCGGATGGCTTAAAAAGTTAACCAAAAACCCTAACCGTACCACACCCATGAGAAACTGAATAATGCCGACCAAAAAGGCCAGGGTAATCGCCAGCCGAACGTACTCGCCACTGCCCGACTCGGCCAGCGTGCCGACGCCGGTGGCGACCAGCAGCGATACAATGGCGACCGGCCCTACGGCCAACGTGCGGCTGGTGCCCAGCAGCCCGTAAATAATCAGCGGTACGATGCTGGCATACAGACCAATTTCCGGCGGCAGTCCGGCCAGCAGAGCATAGGCCATTCCCTGCGGCACCAGCATAATCGCCACGATAACGCCGGCCAGAATGTCGCCGACCAAATCTTCCCGCCGATAATGAACCAGCCATTTCAAAAAAGGCAGATAGCGGGTTACCAACCGATTTTTCGTTTTATGTGCTGTAGAAACCGTATTAAGTGAGTGAATAGCCATAGCCTTTATTCTTTACACCTCCAGTGGACGTTGTATTCCCAACCACAATTTCTCTCTTGAGAGAATATCACAGCCCTTTAAAGGCCACGTAAAGCTATTGTAAGAGTCATGTAAGGAAATAAAGCCATACCATACGAATTTGACAACAGCAACGGCCGCTCATCGTCATTGCCCGCTTTTTTGAAACACTGAAACACTGATAAGCTTGAAATCACTGAAGGAGGTCTATTTTTCAGTGATTTCATAAAAATCAGTGCATCCGTGTTTCACCCGGTATGGTCCGGATTTTGTCAAACGTCAAAGGTGTCCGTTAGCAAGATTAAACATTTTGTTGTTCGCCGTCACCCCAATTTTTCCACTGTGTCACAAATCATCCTGGTCATTCGTCTTCTATTATAGAAAGCAGAGAAAATGTTAAACCCATAATCGATAGTTCATTATGGTCATCTATAAGGAGACAATACTATGAAAATCTTTATTGCCGGAGCAACCGGCGCTATCGGACGTTATTTATTGCCCCGTTTAACGGAGGCAGGGCACGAAGTAACCGCGATGACGCGCTCGCAAAATCGTATGGAACAGATTCGCCAGGCTGGGGCCAAACCCGTGGTGTGCGATGTCTTTGATCGGGACCACCTGAAACAAGCTATGGTCACAGCCCAACCGGAGATTGTAATCCATCAGTTAACGAACCTACCGCAGCAGATTGATCCCCGCCGTGTCGAACAGGCTTTAGCCCAGACAAACCGACTGCGGACCGAAGGAACCGAAATTTTGATGGAGGCGGCTAAAGCAGCCGGTACGCGCCGCTTCATCGCCCAGAGTGTCGCTTTCTACTATGCACCTACCGGCAGCCTGCCCGCAACCGAAGACGAGCAGCTTTACAAAAATGCACCGGCAGACTTTGCTAACATTGTTCATGCCGTCGATCAACTTGAGCATACGGTTTTGAATACACCTGGTATTGATGGTACTATCCTGCGATACGGATATTTTTACGGGCCGGGAACAGCTTATGCCGAGGATGGATCGTTCACCCAAGAGGTACGCCGACGACGTATGCCCATCATCGGTAATGGTAACGGCGTCTTTTCTTTTGTTCACGTTGAGGATGCGGCTATCGCGACGATTCTGGCTCTCAACAACAAGCCGGGTATCTATAACATTGTTGACGATGAGCCGGCCCCTATCCGCGAGTGGTTGCCCAGTTACGCGGATATGCTCAACGCGCCGCGTCCGATGCGTCTGCCAAAATTGATCGGGCGATTGGCGGCGGGGCGCTTTGGAGTCTATTTTATGACGGAACAGCGGGGAGCTTCCAATAAAAAAGCCAAAGAAGTGCTTGGCTGGCGACCACGCTATCCAAGTTGGCGCGATGGCTTTCGGGCGGCGTTAGATACATCAACGCACCGTAGTTCTGCAAATAATGTTTCAGCCATTGGAGTTAGTTCGTAGAAGTGGCTAAGTAGGACAAGTCGCTGATTTGTCCGGCAAAAAATAAGCGGGTAACCAAGCCGC
>JAGRBZ010000099.1 GCA_020433805.1 Anaerolineae bacterium | reverse complement strand
TTGTCGAAGCACGATACAACGGATCAACCCAATGGCCGTCTAATTTCGATCCCGGTCCGGCCAATGCTGTACGTGAAGACTAAATTTCGCATAGTGTATATGAGTTAAAAAAGTAAGGCTAACCTACAAAAGTGCACATCGTAAATTGAGGGCGCTTGTTGAACTTTTATCCCTGCTATTTTGAGCTATTAGTGCGCCAACAAAGTTTTCTGCTAAACGAGATTTTTGCCTTGTAAGTGAAACGATGAAATGCAGCGATGTTCGTTTGTTATACGCGCGTTTTTATCCCGATTTTTTACTTCGTTTACCTGTACTTATGCGAAGTGAAAACCCTCCTAATCCTTTTGTCTCCTATCCCCTACCTAAAAGTTAGACGAATGTGTTCATTTCGTTAAACTTGGTTATAATTGAATGAGTGATTTGTATATTCCACAGCTCTCAATCAGTTAACAATAATTTATCCCATATGAAAAAGGAATAATTTTGAAGTCCGATTGCAAATTTCTAATTCTTGATGTAGACGGCACGCTTATCGGGCACGGAGCTTATCCGAGCCAACGTGTTACGGATGCTGTCAAAGCTGCTCAAGCCAAAGGAGTGACCGTAGCCCTGGGGACCGGTCGGGCATCGGAAGCTTGTTATCACTTGCTTCGTCATCTCGATCTTAATGGCTTACATATCTTTTTTGATGGTGCCGCCGTCGTTGAATGGCCCAGTAATGAAATCATTGCCCTGCGTGCTCTACCACCACGAGCCACAGAACGTATTATAGCTTTAGCGCGGGAATATGATTTATTTCTTGAAATCTATGCCCACGACTTTTACTTCATAGAGCGAGATAATGAACTCGCCCAACATCAACGTCAAAAACTACAGCTTAATCCGCTAATTACGGATTTAACCAGTTTAGTCGACCGCGTAAAAGTAGTAAAAGCACAGCTTTTGGCTGCTGACGATGCGCAAAAAAAACGCGCTGAAATCGTTTCTGCTCAAATGGAAGGCTATTGCAAGATGGCTTGGAGTTTTGATCCTAGTAACGGTATTTATTTCGCAAATGCTATCAACAGTTCTGCCTCAAAAGGAAGTGCCTTACAGGATTTAGTTGATTACATAGGCGGCGATATAAGTCAAACTATGACAATTGGCGACTCATATAACGATCTTAACATTTTTGAGATCGCAAATACAAAAATCGCAATGGGCCATGCTCCTGATGTATTGAAAGAACTGGCCGATTGGATTGCTCCCTCCGTAAATGACGATGGCGTGGCCGTCGCTATCGAAAAGTTTATTTTGTCATAACCTTCTTCCCCTCGTAGGGTGACAGAGATTTGACATTTTAAGATATTTTGTGAGAATTTCTGTTCTGCTAAGTTTTTGACCTGTATTTTTTAGACATCATCTACTATACGAAAAAATTGTATCTAACGCTTATCGTTATGCTTGTAACTGCCGTTCACATTGTGATAAGCGATTTTTAATTTGGAGGTTTTATACGTGACAACGAACGGACATTATCCGCAGACACGCTGGACTCTGGAGGCACTTTTTTCTGCTTCTGACAGCCCGTTAATCGAACAGGCCGTCCAGGCTATCGAAGAAAAGGCTGAGGCTATTGAAGCTTTGCGCTCGAAGCTATCACCCGATATAAGCGGCGAAGATTTTGCCGCGGCTATTCGGCTTATCGAGCAGTTTAATGAACTTATGAGTCGATTGGGTAGTTACGGCCAGTTGTGGTTCACGGAAGATACGCAAAATCAAGATGCTTTGGCAATGATGGGTCGGATGGAACAGCTTCTTACGGAGGCCGGCAACCGTATCCTGTTCTTCCGGTTGTGGTGGCGCAGTCTTGATGATACCGCCGCTCAACGTCTGCTCGATTACGCTGGCGACGCCCGCTATAGTTTTGAACAAGATCGTCTCTTTAAGGACTACACCCTCTCTGAAGCGGAAGAGAAAATTATTAACATTAAGGATGTTAACGGGATCAGTGCCTTGACGACCCTGTATGACATGATTACCAACAAATTCACCTTCAATATAACGGTTGACGGCGAAACGAAAGAGTTGACGCGCGGTGAATTAATGACCTACGTGCGCGATCCGAACCCGGATTTGCGGCAGGCAGCGTATGAAGAGTTATATCGGGTTTACGGCCAAGAAGCAGGCGTGCTATCACAAATTTATATTCATACGGTTAGAGACTGGGCCAGCGAAAATATAAAGTTACGCGGCATCGAGTCACCGATTTCTGTGCGTAACCTTGTCAATGATATTCCTGACTCGGTGGTTGATACTTTGCTCGATGTCTGTGCCGAGCAAAGTTCTATTTTTCAACGCTACTTTAAATTAAAAGCGGGCTGGCTTAATAGCCCCAACGGAAAGCTACGCCGCTACGATCTCTATGCTCCGCTTAACCAAAGTTCTGGCAAGAAAATTGCCTATGGCGATGCTGTTGACCTGGTGCTTGAGAGCCTAAACAGTTTTTCTCCGCTGGTCGCTGATCAGGCCCGGCGCGTTTTTGACGACAATCATATCGACTCCGAGGTTCGTCCCCGAAAACGCGGTGGCGCATTTTGCGCGGGAATTCTGCCGGGTATTACCCCGTGGGTGCTGGTCAACTACACCGGCGAACCGCGAGAGGTTGCCACCCTGGCCCATGAACTCGGTCATGCTATTCATGCTATGATGGCTGCTGACCATTCCATTCTAACCTTTCACTCAGCACTGCCCTTAGCTGAAACCGCCTCCGTATTTTCTGAGATGCTCTTGACGGATCGTCTCTTAGCGCAAGAAACAGATCCCGAAGTGCGACGCGATTTGCTGGTTGAGGCCATCGACGATGCTTATGCTACAGTGTTGCGCCAAGCCTACTTTGTGATGTTCGAGCGCGATGCGCATCGCATGATCGCCGAAGGCAGTACGACCGACCAACTCAACGCGCTTTACCTTTCTAACCTTAAGCAGCAGTTTGGTGATGCACTGGATGTAAGCGAAGATTTTCGGTACGAATGGATAGTTATTCCCCACATTTACCACACACCTTTTTATTGCTATGCCTACAGTTTTGGCCAATTGCTGTCGCTGTCGCTCTACCAGCAGTACAAAAATCAAGGCGATGCGTTTAAACCGGCGCTTTTAAAGATTTTGGCCTATGGCGGTTCAGCCAGCCCCAATCATATTTTAAGCGAGGTCGGCATTGATATGGCTGATCCTGATTTTTGGCGTGGTGGCTTCAAATTCGTTGAAGGTATGATCAACGATCTGGAAAAGATTCACGCTTAAAACCCCCATACTGTAGTAACATCCACATTTTTTAATCGTCTCTTCACGCGGCTGCTCTACGATACGAGGGCAGCCGTGTGGTACATCTTAGCTACGCTCGTCCCTTTTTCGGAAAACGCTCTCGACTTCTATGCAATCTCCTCTACAATCAAGTATAATGCTTTATAGGCTTTACCCAACCTTATTCAGCAAAAAAAAGGCAATGTGGCCTCATATTGCGGCTGAACTATCCTGTCTTGTATACAACTAACGAAGAGAGATACTTTATTCGGAGTAAGGAATGACAACCAACCCGGCCACAAATGAGACTGGCTTTTCGGGCGATCTCCTTGACAACCGCCCGAAAAACTTTATCCGCTCGATTAAACATCAACTCCATTTGTACCTTGACATGACCCCGGTAGATCCCCCTACCCTACCTGAAGCGTTTATAAAACTAATCCCTATCCCCTCTTGGCCTCTGGCCAGTATCATTGTTGGACTTATCCTGTATCTGGGTTTTGTCGGCCTGGCTTATCTCGATGGCTTTGCGGCTGAATTTCATTTGTGGTGGCATATTCTTATCTTTCCGGTGATTACGGTTTATTTTTTGCTTATTCAGCCGATTATTCGTCGGCTGATGACGCAGGCAATCGACACCTATCGTTCCTTGGTACCCTACAATGACCGCTTTAAACGGTTAGAAACAGAAGCGTATTCTCTCAATCGCCGTCGCGAATGGCTTGTCTTTACTTTTGGGGCCATTATCGGCTGGGTATTTATGGAGAACCCTCTTCCATCGACATACGTTTCAGCGTTTCTGTACAATTACGTGGGTGAAGGAATGGCCTTTGGACTAGCCGCCTGGCATATTTATGCAGCCATTGTTCGTACTCGCTTACTATCAATTATGCATGACCAGGTTCAGAGTCTAAACGTTTTCGAACAGTCCGTTCCCTATAGGCCTATTATTCGCTGGAGTATCGGTGTTACAATCTGCCTGATGGGCTGCCTGGTTGTTAGTTACTTTTTTATCCCAAAAGAAATTCTTTTTAGCCCTACGGTTGTTTCCATTTACGCTATCTTCACCATCTCCGTTGTTCTGATCTTTGTCTTTAGCAAAGTGCCGACCTCCATGATAACCCAGCTACGGGTCGTGCGTGCCTTTATTCTATTCGTCATCGTAGCGATTGTGGGTACCGTTGGCTATAACCGCTTGGAGGAATGGTCCCTGGCCGAATCATTTTATGCGACTATCATTACCATGACCACCATCGGCTATGGCGACTTCAGCCCATCGAGCACGGAGGGACGTATCTTCACCATTGTCTTAAGTTTATTTGCGATAGGGATCGGTGGTTATGCGGTTACCTCCGTGGCTTCGTTTGTTATCGAAGGGAACTTTCATCGCTTTATCCAAGGTAAACGGGTTGATAACCAAATTGTCCGGCTAAAAGATCATTACATTGTGTGTGGCAGTGGACGGATGGGGAAACAAATTTCCCTTGAGTTGTACAAAACCCAGATTCCCTTTGTCGTCATCGAACAATCACCGACCGTACTAGAAGAGTTACTACGGGAGATGGATATTCCATACGTGCAGGGTGATGCTACCCAAGATGAAGCGCTGCTTTTGGCCGGTATTGAACGGGCTAAGGGTTTGGTAGCGGCTTTGAGCGAAGACAAGAATAATGTTTTCATCGTGCTCAGCGCCCGCCACATTAGTTCAAACGTGCACATTATTTCCCGCGTAAGTCAGGAGAAAAATCGACGCAAGATGATCAAGGCCGGAGCCAATGTGGTCATCTCGCCGGAAGAAGTGAGTGGTCGGCGCATGGTAGCTGAAATGATCAACTCCGAGGTGGTTACCCTATTAGATGAAATGCTGCGAGCCGAACGCCAAACCGGCCAAACACTGCGCTTAGAGGAACTGCATGTTAATGAGATTAAGGCCCCCTCGTTAGTTGAACTGCTCGATGCCGGTAAATTGCATATTTATGATATTGGCGAGCGTTCTGACCTCATGGTGGTCGCTATCGAGCGCTGTCAAAGAGCAAAAGGCGAGGATCGCTACATTTACTCCCCACGCGGGGCTACAAAGTTGCAGCGCGGCGATATCCTTATTGTCATTAGTACGCCCGAACAACAAGTTAAACTCAATCACGAAGTGTTATCGCAAAACATATTTGAAATCTGGACATCAAAGCTATTAGGCTAGGGTTTTAATCACAAAGGTTCATCAATAAATGACCGACCCCATTAAAAATTTAAAGGGACACTATATTTTGTGCGGCGCGGGCCGGACAGGCTTTCATATTGCTGAGGAGTTCTATTTTCGAGGTATTCCGCTCGTCGTCGTCGAATACAGTGACGATGTCATTAATCGTCTCAAAGACAAACTTTCTGATATGGATGGTGACGTTTTCTTTGTGCAGGGCGATGCGGCCGAGGATGAAGTTCTGGAAAAAGCCGGTATCAGACGAGCTAAAGGACTAATTGCTTCACTAAGCGATGATCGAGACAATTTGTTTATCATCCTCTCTGCACGTTCTCTCAACGCCAATATTCGTATTATAGGCCGGGTGGATGATGAGCGGTTGAATCGGAGCAAAATGGAGAAAGCTGGAGCCGACAAAGTGGTTTCAACCAATGCGATTGGCGGTTTACGCGCCGCCTCGGAAATGATCCGGCCCAGCGTGGTTCGCTTTCTCGATCAGATGGCTCACGTTTCCGACAAATCCAAGACGCTGCGCTTCACCGACCTGGCGCTCAACGATATAAAAACGCCGGAACTGGTCGAATTAATCAAAGCCAGCCGGCTCGATGGCGAAGATGCGCACAAACTGACCATTAGCGATATTGGCCGCTATACCGGCTTGCTGGTCGTCGCCATCAAATCGCCCGATCACGCTGAGGACGACATTGATAACGACGATGATGAATTTGTTGAGCGCCAGCGACGCTATCGCTTTACACCTCGGGGCGATTCCGCTATAGAGAGCAATGATATTTTGATGGTAATCGGGACACAAGATATATTAGATGAGGTAATGGGCAAGGCCTAACGCCTTATCTCCCCTAAATTGTGAAACTTCCCAGGCCGTTATACGTAAAGGATGTAAAAGGAAAAAAATGCAAGCAATAATACGTTTGCATTTTGATATGACTCACACGAGAAACCCTTGCGGCGACCATTACGATGGTGCGCATCATTGGTTATCGATACTTATCCAGTTTTGAAGGAGAATGTACTATGCGAAACCCTGGAACCGCAGCGATTTTAAGCTTTATTTTGCCCGGCATGGGGCAAATTTACAACGGACGTTACTTATGGGCCATCTTCTGGCTTATTATTACCCCCGGCTTTTGGTTAGGAACAGGCGGTTGTTTAGGTTGGGTCTGTCACATTATAGCTGCCGCTCAATCCTATAACTATGCCAAAGAAAACCCGGTTGCCTACCGGTAATAAGCTTAAGGCTTGTAGTCACCGCTGTAGCGATAGCCTTAGATAGCCTAAGGCTATTTTCTTTTTTATAGCTTTTGTATAAGCTGTCAACTACCCTCAGATGCAAATGGCTACAGTATAACCGCTCCGCATCTGAGGGTAGTTTTTCCCGGAATTTGCTGATAAAAATATAGTCGAAAAATACGTACCCCTCGTTTTGACTTGAGAGCAGACCAGACTTACCCTTTCAACGCCCCTGACATCAAACCACGCAAGAAGTAACGTCCCAAGAAAATATAAACAATCAAAGTGGGCACAGCAGCTAAAAACGAGCCGGCCATTTGCACATTCCAGGCGATGATCTGGCTGCCGGCCATATTGTTGAGCGCCACCGTCACCGGCCAATTTTCGGGGTTCGTTAATACCACGGCAAACAGAAAGTCGTTCCAGGCCGAGGTGAACTGCCAAATCATCACCACGACAAAGGCCGGGATCGAAATTGGCAGTAGAATGTACCAGTAGACCCCCAAAATGCCCGCACCATCGATACGAGAGGCTTCGAGCAACTCTTTCGGCACCGTAGCATAATAGTTCCGAAAGGTTAGCGTGGTGATAGGTATCCCGTAGATAACGTGGGCTAAAACCAGCCCTGGCAGCCCCCCATAGAGATAAATAGTACGCATAAACTCCACTAAGGGGATCAAGATACTTTGATAAGGAATGAACATTCCAAAGAGCAACAAAGGGAAAATTATATCCGCCCCCGGAAATTTCCATCGAGCCAATACAAAGCCATTGATTGAGCCTAAGAATGATGATATAATCGCTGCCGGTACAACCATAAGCAGCGTGTTGATAATATTAGGCTGAAGCTGCTCCCAAGCAGCAGTGAAGTTTTCAAAATGTAAACCTGACGGTAAACTCCACATCGTTTGAAGATCGACTTCGGCAAAGCTTTTGAAGCCGGTGACCAGCATAATATACATTGGTACCAGGTAGAAGATGGCCAATAAGACCAGTGGTACATATAACCAACTACGAGCCGTAAAAAAGTTTGTTTGCTGTTTCATTAGACTTCGGCCTCCGCTCGCAGGGTGAAGTACAGATAAGGGATAATTAAAACGGCTACGCTAATGAGCAACAAAATGCCGATAGCCGCCCCCCGTCCAAAAAAGTAGCCGTCGAACGTAGTTGTCCACATGTAGATGGCTGGCACATCGAGCGCCACCTGTTTACCGGCTACGGCAATAATCAAATCAAACACCTTGAGCGAGATATGGCCTAAGATAATAAGAGCACTCAAGGTGATGGGCCGCAAGAGCGGTAAGATGATAAAGCGATAAATTTCAAGCTCTGTTGCCCCATCAACCCGGGCTGCCTCGCGCAGTGTGTCTGGCACGGCCCGCAGACCGCCCAGATAGAGGGCCATGGTATATCCCGACATCTGCCAAATTGCCGGGATGGCAATAAACGCGATGCCCCAATACGGCGTGGTGTACCAGCGATTGATCAGGAAATCGAGCCCAAGGTTGTCGAACAGCAGGTTCAAACCGCTCATCCGCGAACCTGCGGCCGGATTCATCAGCCAGCGCCAGACCACACCGGCCACGATAAATGAAATCGCCATCGGAAACAGATACAGGCTGCGGAAAAAGTTTTCTCCGCGCAGCCCCTGATCAAGCAGGATAGCCGTACCCAATCCGATAATCAAACAGCCGCCGACAAATAAAACGGTAAAAATCACGGTATTGCGAACATCGATATGAAAACGGGGATCTTGCATCAACTGAATGTAATTTTGAAGACCGATAAATTCATAGTTTGGCAGCAACCCTTTCCAATTGCTGACCGAAACCCGTATAGACCACACAATAAAGCCATACACAAAAACGCCCACAGCAATAATGGAGGGTAAAACCAGGGCAATTGAGATGGCGGTATCCTTTTTCAAGTGCATTCCATTCTCCTGATGATAAAATAAAGGGCGGACATGTTCTGCCCGCCCTTTGTTGTCTTACTTCATAACGCCCTCTACTGGCAAACACCCGAGGTTTGGCAAGCTGTTGCTAAACTCGATTGTAAAGTAGCGATATCACTGCCGCCGGCCAGGTAGAGACCCAAAGCGGTGTCGATTTCCGATTTCCAGGCATCGTTAGCAACCACACCGTGCGTCAAACTACCGACGACGGTATCGCTGGCCCAGTCATCCATAGCCGACAGCAGGTACTCGCCGTACAGGCTGCGGTCAGCATCGCTGCGAGCCGGAATCGAACCTTTGACCGGGTTGAAGGCATCTTGCCCTTCAATTGAACCGGCGATGGTCAACCAGGCGACAGCCGCATCGCGATGCGGAGCGTTCTTAGGCAGCACGAAGCTGTCAGATAGGAACTGGAAAGTGCCGTCGCTGCCGGGAACCGGTGCCCAGCCATAGCCAACATTCGGCTCTTCGCCCAACTCGCGGAAGTAACCTTCGGCCCAATCGCCCATCACGTTGAATGCGGCGTCACCATTGATGACTAACTGCGAAGCATCCTGCCAGGTCAAGGCCGAGGCGTCGCTGTTGGTGTAGCTCATCACTTTTTCGAAGTTTTCAAGTGCTTCGGTCACGGCCGGGTCGTCCCATTCGGTGCCACCATACCAGAGACCATTGTAGGCATCTGGGCCTAGCGAACCAAGCAGAACCGTTTCCATCAGGTGCATGACCGTCCACTGCTCACCCAATGCCAGCGGAGCATCCATTCCGGCTTCTTGCAGGGTGTCCATCGCGGCAAACCATTCTTCCATCGACGTGGGAATAGCGATACCATTTTCTTGAAGAATGGTCGGGTTGTACCACAGTACGTTGGCGCGGTGAATGTTAACCGGCACCGAATAGATGTCATCGCCCTGTGAAATCAGAGGAATCAGGGTATCAGGCATCACATCGAGCCAGCCATTTTCTTCAAACAGGAAGTTGACAGGCTCAAGCTGATCGGCGGCCACGTAAGTGCCGATCAATTCTTGCCCGGCATGGCCCTGCCAGCTATCGGGGGCATCTCCGGCTTGCAGACGGGTAGCCAGAACGGCGCGGGCGTTAGTGCCGGCTCCACCGGCTACGGCCGCATTGATAAACTCGATATTTGGGAACTTTTCGCCAAAAACTTCGATCATCGCTTCCAGGCCGGCAGCTTCACCACCGCCTGTCCACCACGAGAAGACTTCAACTTCGCCTTCCATGTCGCTGCCTTCAACACCTTCGCCAGCCATGGCTTCTTCATCCATTGCTTCTTCGGTGGCTTCAGCATCCGCTTCTTCATCCATAGCGGCACTATCTGATTGAACCGGAGCCGAAAGACCTTCGGGCCGACCGGCTGCGGCTGCGGTCGTCAGCGCTTCTTGCAAGGTAGCAACGTCACTGCCGCCGGCCAGGTAGAGACCCAAAGCGGTGTCGATTTCCGATTTCCAGGCATCGTTAGCAACCACACCGTGCGCCAAACTACCGACGACGGTATCGCTGGCCCAGTCGTCCATAGCCGACAGCAGGTACTCGCCATATAGGCTGCGGTCAGCATCGCTGCGGGCTGGAATTGAACCTTTGACCGGGTTGAAGGCATCTTGCCCTTCAATTGAACCGGCAACTTCAAGCCATGCTACAGCGGCTTCTCGATCAGGAGCATTTTTCGGTAAGACAAAGCTATCGGACAGGAACTGGAAGGTGCCGCCACTGCCGGGAACCGGTGCCCAGCCATAGCCAACATTCGGCTCTTGGCCCAACTCACGGAAGTAACCTTCGGCCCAATCGCCCATCACGTTAAAGGCGGCGTCGCCGTTGATAACCAACTGCGATGCATCTTGCCAGGTCAAGGCCGAGGCGTCGCTGTTGGTGTAGCTCATCACTTTTTCGAAGTTTTCAAGTGCTTCAGTTACGGCGGGGTCATCCCACTCGGTGCCGCCGTACCAGAGACCGTTGTAGGCATCCGGCCCCATCGTGCCAAGCAGAACCGTTTCCATCAAGTGCATGACCGTCCACTGCTCACCCAAAGCCAGCGGAGCATCCATCCCGGCTTCTTGCAGGGTGTCCATCGCCGCAAACCATTCTTCTATGGTGGTCGGGACTTCAAGTCCGTTCTCTTCGAGGACGGCCGGGTTGTACCACAGTACGTTGGCGCGGTGAATGTTAACCGGCACCGAATAGATGTCATCGCCCTGTGAAATTAGAGGAATCAGGGTATCAGGCATCACATCGAGCCAGCCATTTTCTTCAAATAGGAAGTTGACAGGCTCAAGCTGATCGGCGGCTACGTAAGTGCCGATCAGTTCCTGCCCGGCATGGCCCTGCCAGCTATCGGGGGCATCCCCGGCTTGCAGACGGGTGGCCAGAACGGCGCGGGCGTTAGTGCCGGCGCCACCGGCCACGGCGGCATTGACAAACTCAATATCGGGGTGTTTTTCGTTGAAGACTTCAATCATCGCTTCCAGGCCGGCAGCTTCACCACCGCCCGTCCACCATGAAAATACCTCGACCTTTTCACCGCCACCGGTTTCGGCAGCTTCTTCCGCCGGTGCTTCTTCTACAGCCTCTTCCGCCGGTGCTTCTTCTTCAGTTTCTTCTGCGGGAGCGGCTTCTTCAGCCGGAGCCTCTTCTTGGGGGGTGTCGTTGCCGGCGGGTTCAGAGCCACCACAAGCGACAAAGAAGAACAATAAAGATACTAATACAATAGGAACGAGAAATTTGTTACGCATGATTCTCCTCTTTGAGTGAATATTAGAAAACAACACTTGGTTTTTCCAAGTCGACACCGTTGCCGAATGATGGTCTTTGAGGCAACGGCGCTTCCCAGACACTGTTATTTTACGCTAATGCAACCTCCTCTCAAAATACAGTACCTAAAATTAAACTTTATTAAGCATACCACACCCTCCCCAGTTCCGTGTCATAAATACCCTCTACCCAACCCAGGATTTTCCCTTATCAAGTTAGGGGAAATCCCCCAGGAATATGTGATAGGTGGAAACAGTTCAAGATTCTAAAGGCTTTTAGCGAGGCGAGTGTGTTTCTTTATCCAACGTGTCGATTGAGATGAGGGTTTGGAAACTTTTAGGATGTTATAGAGCTAATATTATCTACAAGCCCAACTGCTTTAAACGGGTGGGGCATTCCTCCAGAGCAATCCGTACAATGGCACGAAAATCAGTCAACCATGCCTCTAACTCAGCCATCTTGGCATTGCGACGGTTTGTGGCCTGGCGAGCGATACCCTTGCTTTGTTGTTGGGCAGCATGGGCCTTGACAACGGCCCAAATTAAATCGGCTTCCGCAGCGAGTTTATCGGTATTATAGCCGTAACGCTTCATTTCCTGAGTAAGATCGGCATTATTGAGCAGGTTTGTGTAAAATGTGGTAGCTTGTTCCATCCACCCGCCGAGCGTTTGCTTGCGCCGCCCTTTCATCAACAACGCCGTTTCGGCCTCTGTGTTATCGACAAACGCAATGCGGGCAACCTTTAGAGTGCGTATATAAGCCTTTCGGGCCGCAGTCCATGTCTTTTTTAAATCATCTGTAGCGGCATGCTGGCTGCCGTATTCAACCAATTGAACATCGCTTAAAGACTGAACATCCTCAAATAGCTGTTTTCCCTCGTGTAGCTTCTGTTCATCGTAGCCGAACTGGCTTAGGGCAGCCAGGATGTCGGGTTCATTGAGGGAGTTGTTGATCATAAGCTGGGCGTCAAACATCCGTTTGTCCATGGATTGATTCTTACGTGTGGTCATAGGTTGATGTCCTTTTTGGAAGAAGTAAAAAACAAGATGAAATTGATTTAAACCTGGTATACATGAGGTCTACCTCGGTATTTATGACTTCTATGTTGGTATATATGAGATCTACCTTCGTCTGATATCGTGCCTACCCTGGTATATGTGGAGTCTACCCCGGTATTTATGACATCTATGCTGGTCTATATGAGGTCTGCCTTCGTCTGACATCGTGCCTACCCTGGAATACATGGGGTCTACCCCGGTTGTGGATAGCGTTATCCTTACCAGCATAAGACATTCCCAAATAAATTACTAGAGGCAAAGGTACTTTCTTTACTTACCCGAAGGTACTTAGTTGACTGCTTATTTCCCACGCTTTACAGTCTAAACTTGTCAACCAAGGTTCGATGCGATTACAATAGATCAACCATTCCTCTATCGAAGCTTAATTTCACCTTTTCGCCCGGATCTCCATTCGACAACTGAATTTCCAAAATTAACCTTATGGAAGGCAGAAAGAGAATGACGCAACATACTGGAGCCAGCTATCAACACATTGCCGGCAAATATGCCCAAATTGTTGATACAAATCCAACGAATGCTTACTATGAGCGACCGGCTGTGCTTTCGCTGCTACCGTCGCTAACAGATGCTACCGTACTGGATGCCGGCTGCGGTTCCGGCTGGTACGCCGAATATCTGGTGGGTCAGGGCGCAGTGGTGACATCATTTGATATCAATGCTGAATTTGTAGAACTTACCCAAACCCGTATAGGTAAACAAGCCTCTGTACTGCAAGCCAATCTGGCCGATCCGCTGGATTTTGCCGACACCGGCGCGTTTGATCTGGTCGTTGCCTCGCTGGTGATGCATTATCTCAAAAATTGGCAGCCGACCCTGCGCGAGTTTTATCGTGTATTAAAGCCTACCGGCAAGTTAGTCTTTTCTACGCACCATCCTTTGATGGATTGGAAGCTCTTCGAAACAGAGGATTACTTTGCCGTGGAACTGCTGGATGATGAGTGGCCCAACGTGGGCAAAGTTCAATTTTACCGGAGGCCGTTAACGCGCATCAGCCACGATTTACAAGCCGCCGGCTTCGTTATCGAGCGCTTGCTGGAACCACAGCCAACCCAAGAGCATTGGCAAGCCGATCCGGAACAGGCCGCACGCTATAGTACCAGTCCATGGTTTTTGATTATTCGCGCCATCAAGAAAGGTTAGGAGATTTGTGTGACTTATACCGTTGGAATCTATTTGTTTGATGAGGTAGAGGTTCTCGATTTTGCCGGTCCCTTTGAAGTCTTTTCAACAGCCGCCCGCGTAAAATCTCGGTTGGAACCCCAGACGGTTGAGGCCTTTAAAGTGTTCACCCTTGCGGATGAACAGCGTACTGTGGCGGCTCGCGGCAACCTACTGGTGCAGCCCCATTACGCTCTAACCGATCACCCTCCGCTCGATATTCTGATCGTTCCGGGCGGCGTTGTTACCGTCGAGTTGGAGCGTAAACCGGTAACAGAATGGATCGCTACTGTGTCGCAGACCACCGCAGTCACGGCGTCGGTCTGTACCGGAGCTTTTCTTTTGGCTAAAGCCGGGCTACTCCATAACCGGCCGGCCATCACCCATTGGGAAGACATCGACGACCTACGCACGATGTTTCCCGATATCGACATCAAAGACGGCGTGCGCTGGGTCGATACCGGGCCGATTGTTACTTCAGCCGGTATCTCGGCCGGCATCGATATGAGTCTTCATCTGGTGGCCCGGCTGGAGGGCGAGACACTGGCTGTAAAAACCGCCCGCCAGATGGAGTTTGATTGGGAACATTCTCCAACGAAGAACGTCTGGCTGTAGTGATGACAGAAACGTACGTCATTAGCGATATTCACGGCTATCTCAACTCTACCCGTACTCTGCTGCAAGATATCGATCTGATTGGTAGTGACGATACGTGGACAGGCGGACAGGCATCGCTCTGGGTACTGGGCGACTTTTTCGATCACGGACCGGCGGGTTTGGAAGCGGTTCAACTTGTGCGACAACTGCAAGCGCAAGCCGCGGCGGTAGGCGGTAAGGTAGGTGCTCTCATCGGCAACCATGATATTCTGCTGCTGGCGGCTTATCGGTTTGGTCAAAAGTCATCTACGGGATCGGGCGGCACATTTTTGACCGATTGGCAAGAAAGCGGCGGGGTAGAAAGCGACCTGGCAAACCTGACCCCGGAAATTGCCGGCTGGCTGGCGAATCTGCCCGCCTTAGCCCTTACCCGCCAAGCACTCTTGGCCCATGCCGACGGCATTTTTTACTTCCGCTATGGAAAAACCATGACTACCGTTAATCGCACCATTCGTCGCGTTCTACATAGCAATGATTACAATGCCTGGAACTGCTTACTTGATGACTTCGGCGAGCATCGAGCATTCCTTCAATATAAGACGGCACTAGAGGTGTTTCTTGATAGCTATGGCGGCCATCGTTTGGTTCACGGCCACACACCTATCAGCAAAATCACCAATCAACCGCCGGAGACGATCGATAGTCCTTTTATCTATGCCGGAGGGCGGTGTATCAATGTCGATGGTGGTATGTATTTAGGCGGCTCAGGGTGTTTCTATCGGCTGCCGGATGAAGAGAAGCGTTAGGAGAACACGATGGTGGATAATTCCTACTATATCAATACTATTTATCAGCGGATATTCTTTCTGACGGTCTTTTTTGCGCTCTTATCCTTGGCCTTATTCGCTTGCCGTTCGGATGATGCGATAACGCCAACGGTTGAAAGTACCGAATCGGCGCTCCCGACGCTCGATTCGCTGCCGGAGGGTTGGACCAAGATCGAACCGGGCGGTGAAACCCGCTGCGCCCACGATACTCCCTATGCTTATTGGGTGCGCCCAGGCACCACCAATAAGCTGTTCGTTTACTTTCAAGGGGGTGGTGGCTGTTCCACGGCCGAAACCTGCGGTCTATCGGAGAATTACAAGGGTGAGGTCACCGATAACGACAACCCCGATTTCACCATCGGCGGCGTTTTTGATCTCAATAATCCCGATAATCCTTTCAAAGATGACACCATGCTCTTTGTACCTTACTGCACCGGCGATATTCATATCGGTAACCGCGTGGTTACCTACACACCCGAATCCGGTGAGCCGTTTGATATTCATCACCGAGGCTTCGTCAATACAGAGGCAGCCTTTGAATGGGTCTACGCCAATTTTGAACAGCCCGGCTCGATCTTTATGAGCGGCTGCAGCGCGGGTGCTCTCGGCTCGATGCTGTACACACCACACGTCATCCGCCACTACCCCGAATCAACGGTTACACAACTGGGTGACTCCGGGGGCGGACTGGTGCTGAACATTGAATGGGATATCGATAGCGATTATGATGCCGGTCAATATTTCCCCGATTGGATTCCCGGCATGCAGGAGGAAATCGCCAAGACCTTTACTGTCGCCAAATATTACAGTGCCCTGGCCAATTATTACCCTGACTATACCTTTGCTCAGTACAACTCCGCCGCCGACAGAATACAAACTCGCTACTTCACGGCTGATGGTGGCTCGGCAGACGATTATCCGGCCACGCTGCAAGCCTCGCTAGACGAGGTCGCTCAACAGGCCAATAATTTTCGGTCGTATACCGCCGAGGGCAATCATCACTGTATGTTAGAAACAACGAAACTTTATAATGAGGAAAACGATGGGGTCCGCGTTCGCGATTGGGTCGCGGATCTGGCCAATCAAATTGGTGTGGAGAATGTTCAATGAGCTACCAGGCTATCACCATGAAAGAAAAATTAGGACGCTTTACAGAGCAATGGTCGCCCAAAATTATAGCCCAAATGAATGACTATCATTTCAAGTTGGCAAAAATTCAGGGCGACTTCGTCTGGCATAATCACCCGGAAACAGATGAGGTTTTCATTGTTATCGAAGGCACAATGGCGATTGATTTTCGAGACGGACGGGTCGATTTGCAAGCGGGTGACATGTTCGTCGTCCCCAAAGGCGTCGAGCACAAACCCTACGCCGAGCAAGAATGTCACATCATGCTGCTTGTCGAGCCGGCAGGAACCGTTAATACCGGCGATGCGGGTGGGGAACTGACGGCAGCGAATGATGTATGGGTGTGATTACTCGTTTTTGAAACACTGATGCACTGAACTTTTATGAGTTCACTGAAGTAAGTCTGTTTTCAGTGATTTCATATCTGTCAGTGCGTTAGTGTTTCACTTTGCGACTTACGATCTACGATCCCAAGATAGTTGTGCTTAAGTCATAAAGACCGGTTATGTCATCAACGGTGTCGGCGTTTTCTCTGATCCAGTTGGTAATATCCTGGTTCGCGTTAAACATACCACCGCCACCGCCACGATTGTTACGACCACCCCTGCCGGTCTGAGCTGAACGTGTATTCCCGTCCGAAGGCGTTCCCGAAGGTGCGGTACCGTCTGGGGGTGTATTGCCAGCCGCCGGAACGGGGCCGCCCGGTCCGCTGCGACCATTATCTAAAAGGAAGAAGCGCAGCTCGCCGGAAGAGACCTTCTCTTGAAACTGTTCGAGCGTTAACGTTTGATCGCGCCCTGAAAAGCCGCCCAGGGTCATAATATTGCCGATATCTTCGCTGAGAATAAAGCGGCTGGCCTGGTTTTGCGAACTGACGCCTACGAAATATTTTTCACCGTCATAGTTCTTTTTGAGATAGGTCAGAACGTCGGTGTCGATATTTTGAGGGCCGAACATACCGCCACCGGCAGGGGGTGGTCCACCGGGCGGCATCCCGTCGGCTGGTGGGGGCTGGTTTGGGTCGATGTTGGCCGGCAGTTGGCCGGCGCTATTATCCCGTTGCGCGATGCCACCAACGGGTGGTTGTCCGCTCCCGTTGTTATCCTGGGGGAAGCCGCCACCAGCGCCTGGTGGTGGGGCAGCACCGTTATTGCCTTGCGCGAAACCGTCAGCAGCAGGTGGTCGAGACCCATCGCGGGGTGGTGGCCCGCCTTGGGCAAAGCCGCCAGGTCCACCTCGCCCACCGGGGCCGCCTGGTCCACCACCTCTTACCTGCGGACCGCCGATAAAAATGGGTGAAGCTGTATTCCCATACACGGTGGTATAGCCACTCCAAACAAGGGGCGTCACCATGAGGCTGAGTACGGCAGCCACGCCACCGGCAATGACCAGTTTTTTGTTCGTTTGAAAGAAGATGGCCACGAGCGCAATAAAGCCCAAGATGAGGATTATCGGCGCAAGCCAGACAGCATAACCGGCTAGAACAATGAGATAAACCTGCACCGGCACAGAAGCCAGCAGCATCAAGGGGAGTAGTTTATTCGAAGCGCCTTTATCCCTCATTTCATAGATCAAGCTCCCCATAAGAAAAGCGATAGGCACCGCAAATATGTTCAAATAATAGGAGTGGAAGAAAGACGCGAAGCTAAAAAAGAGGTAGCCGGTTATGAAAAACCCGATATTGAGGGTCGTGAGCAGATCAAGGCTGGAGATCGAGACATCTCTGCCGAGCATTTTTTGGAAGAGTTTCTTGAAGTGTCGCACGGCGTAGTAACCACTAAACAGAATAGCCGAGACCAGCAGCCAGCCGGTTTGGGTTCCCATTTCGCCCACAAATAATCGGTGCAGACCTTTACCGCCCACGTTGAAGCCATTGCGCCCACCCTCGCCGGTTTCGCCCAGCAGCCTTTGGGCACCATTATAGCCTAACGCCAAATTCCAGGCCGAGTCGTTATCGCTGCCGCCCATGTAGGGCCGCATATCGGCCGGGGTGAGATCGACAATGGTGATCCATGTAAAGGAAATAAAAGCGGCGACAACGAGGTAAATAAACGCGATTTTGACCTTGTTAAGTAGGTTACCCTCAGCAAAAATGAACAACGCGCCCACCATAGCCGGCAAAATCAGAAACGCTTGCATCATTTTGGTGTTGAAGCCCAGGCCGATCATCGCCGCCGAAAGCAGCAGATACAGCATCTTCTTTGTATCGAAATAGAGAACAGCGAAAAATATCGCCAACAGAATGAATACGAGCAGCAGCGCATCAGGGGTGTTGTTTCTGTAAACGGCGACATTAACCGGCGATAAGGTGATGACTAAGCCGGCTGCAAAAGCCGGAATCTTACCGGCACCTCTTTTTACGATGATGTAAGTTAGTATGGTGACCGCTATTCCGGCCAAGGCGTGGGGCAAAAGGATGATGAAGCCGCTAAAACCAAATAGTTTGGCAAAAATAGCGTCGAGCCACAACGACATCGGCGCTTTATCGACACTAATAAAGCCGACATAGTCAAAGCTGACAAAGAAAAAATTGGAAAAACTTTGAGTCATACTTTTAATGGCGGCGGCATAGTAGCCGTTGCCGTAGCCCAAGTTCCACAGGTTGTAGATATTGAGAAAGGCGGCCAGAAGGACCAAAAAGCATAGATCGAAATTATTTTTAAGTTTATGGATTGTGTTATTCATCGTAGCAACTTCCAGAGAGGTAACAGTTCACTATTGGGTTTGATTAGGCAGTATTTTTGTAGAGCAAAGTTAACTTTGCTCTACTATAGTGAAGAGTTGTTCAGAAGTTGTTAAGAGCGGGTATGGATTTGATTAATTTTGGGGGAAGTTCTACTCGAACTCGACGATGAGCGTTTGACCGTTAAACGTAACCTCATCGCCGGCCCGCAGCTTTTTCTTGCGGCGCGTCTCGACAACGCCATTTAACAGCACCGCGCCGTCTTGAATAACCATCTTGGCCTGGCCGCCGGTGCCGACCATCCCGGTGATTTTCATGAATTGATCGAGTTGAATAATGGGTTCTTCTTGGGTTGACATAGTTACTCCGTTTACGAATGTCTAGGGACTCTTCCATAGATAACTTACCTGTATTAGGAGATTGGAGACTGGTAATGAGAGATTAAACAATCTCCAATCTCTAGTCTCACATCTCCCAAACCGAAAAGTTAATCGTGGATAGTTTTAGTTGTCTAATTGAAAGGCCTGGCTGAGATAGGCCAGCATCACCGCCCCGGCATCCTCTGCGGTACGACCAAAGGTGACAATACCGTCTTCGTGGCCGGCCATCGAAAAGATACCCTTATCGGCGACGGTGGTTTCTTGGAATAGACGCTCGACCTCCGCCGCCATTTCGGGGCTGCCGTAGGGAACGTCGGCTGCGGTCAGGGGAATGTCCAGCGCCTCGGCGTGCTGCCAAATGTGGGGCGAATGGGCGTGCATGACCCATTGGATATCGGCATCAAGGGCATAAACCACGCCATGGGTTAACGCCTCGGAAGAGGGGCGAATCGGGCCCTCGCCCACAAGCCGATTTTGAGCCGGATGGCAGGCCAGCACGATGGCGTAATGCTCAGGGGTGAGGTCCGGCAATGCGCCCGTTTGCGTGCCGCTAATTACAAAGCGTTGTTTATCGAGCCTTTGGCTAATATTGCCGAAGCCGTAGCCGCCATAACGGCTTTCATCCTGCCCTACCAATTGCAGAAGATACAAGATTTTGCGCCAGGCGTTGATCTCGCGCACGTGTTCCGCCGGTAACGATGGCGCTGTTGTGTATTCGAGTTGGTATTTGATGACGCCTTCGGTGTTAGTAGTCATAAATCTCACTTGTTGAACTTGGAGCGTTAAAGTCTACTTTGACCATAACTAAGCAAGCTTTGTTTCCGGTATTTATCTATAGTTCCATTTTCTTAAAGTAGTCTACCGTTTTCTGCACACTTTCTTCCATAGAAAATTGTGGTTGATAGCCGAAATCTCGTTTGGCCCGCGAAATATCGTAGTAGTGGGTCAAAGCTAACTCATTTGCGAGAAAACGAGTCACACGCGGCTCGCCCTTAAGGTTGAAGGTGCTGTAGGCGAACTCCATCGCTCTGCCCAATGCTCGAGCCAATGACAACGGGATTTTTTTTGTAACCGGCGGTACTCCCAAGCGGCGAAAAAGATCGTTGACCCACGACCACAACACCACGGGTTGATCCTGGCTTATAAAATATGCCGAACCGGCCACGGCCGATCCCGGCTCTAGCGCATCGGCGGCCAGTAGATGGGCGTGGGCGGCGTCTTCCACGTAGGTTACATCAATTTTATTGGTGCCGTCGCCGACCTGAATAAGTTTACCTGATCGTGCTCGCGCTATTAACCGAGGGATGATATGGGCATCACGAGGTCCGTAAACCACGTGCGGTCGCAGTGAGACAGTCAGAAGATCGTCGTCATTAGCCTGCATAACCATTTGTTCGGCCATAGCTTTGGTCTGGGGATAATAACTTTCGTACGTTTCCGGGTACGGCAGAGACTCGTTACCGCCAACGCGGGATTTGTTGTTAGCCACCACGCTAGGTGTGCTGGTGAAAATCAGCTTGCCTACCCCCTGCTCACGGCAGGCCTCGATGATGTTTTTTGTACCCATGACGTTGGGCTGGTAGAATGCCTCCCAAGTTCCCCAATAGTCCGTTTTGGCTGCTACGTGGAAAATAGCATCCATTCCGGCGCAGGCTTTAACCACGTCATCGCGTTTCTGAAGATCGCCCCGAATTTGTTTCGCGCCAAGCTCGACCAATTCCGGGTACGCGCCTCGGGCAAACGCGGTAACTTCATCGCCACGCGCCAATAACTGTTCGACGATGTAGCGACCCAGAAATCCCCCTCCGCCGGTAACAAGTGCGTTCATAGTATTGAGGCATCCTCTCTGAAAGTAGGAATTAGGAATCCCAATTCTTAATTCTTCGCGTTTTATGTTTGATTATTATCAAAGCTGTTGTGCTGCCCAGTCGGCGAGTTTTTCTCGCTGAATTTTGACGTTGTGACGAACATCGACAGGAAATGATTCTTTAAATAAGATAACTTTAATTCCTTGCGTATGCTCGTGTTTCTGCCCCAAGGCTAGCAGTTCATCGATTAAACGCTGCTTGGTCGAGCCACTTGGTAATGTGCCGGAGCTTAGTTCGACGATCAAAATTGGGCGTTGGCTGCCCAGCGAGCCGACTCCAACCAGCGCCGTGCGTGATACTTCAGGATGCGCGTTGAAAATGGCCTCGCAGGGTACGGGCAGCAGCAGTTCCTCGGCGGTTTCCACGCGGTGCGCTTTACGACCGCACATCCAGAGCCGTCCGCGCTTGTCGAAATATCCTAAATCGCCCATACGATGCCATACCGTGTTGCCCTCATAGATCTTGGCTCGGGCGGTTTGTTCGGGACGGTTGAGGTATAGTCGGGTGACGACCGGACCTTTCACGGCGATCTCGCCTAACTCTCCCGGCGGCAGTTCCAACGAGTCATCCCATTCGGCTATAGGATCGTCCGAGATTGGAATAATTTTGATGGTGACGCCCTCCAGTGGCTGCCCAACACATACGCCCCAGCCTTCGCCGGTGAGTTTGGCGGTTTCTTCTAAAATTTCGGAGCTGGTGATGGTGCTAATCGGCAGCGCCTCGGTGGCTCCGAAAGGCGTGTGGATGTGTCCTCCATCGAGAATCTGCTCGGTATATTGTTGGATGAGCCACGGCGGTACGGGCGCACCGGCCATAAAGATGCGTTTCAATGAAGGTAGTTTAATATTGTTTTCCAGGCAGTATTGGCCGACAATTTTCCAAATAGTCGGTGAGCCGAAGCTGGTGGTTACGCCATGCGTTTGAATCGAATCGACCCAGTAGGCCGGGTTGAGTGCAGCCGGTTTCCGAAAGTCCATATCGGGCATAATGGTGGTTACGCCCAGCGCCGGATTGAAGAGTGCAAAAATCGGTAGGCCGGGCATATCGACTTCGCCATCGCCCA
>JAGRBZ010000997.1 GCA_020433805.1 Anaerolineae bacterium | reverse complement strand
TGGGATGTTAACTGCAACACACAACGCATGTTAACTTTTATTATCGCTGACGAAACATCAGCAGCAGGACACGACTAAAGCAACCGCCAAAACAGTCCTTTAGAATGCCGTAGCGTGCCAATGCCACGTCATGGCTATCAGCATAATAGCCCTCGGTAAACTCTGATTCAAAGTGGATTTGCATTAGGATTGGTTTGTTGTTCATGCAGGTATTCTAACCAAATCAAAGGTCATTGTCTGTTAATCCGGCGGCACCAGAAACGAAAAAGGCTTGACCGTTAAGCCAAACCTTTCCCTAGAACAAACAAACAAACAAACAAACAAACAAACAAACTAAACCGCAGAATACACAACAACCTTCACCAAAACGGTTCCCATGCGGTAACTGTCGCCAAATAGGGAGCGTCCAAAAAAACCGCTGGTAATATCCGTCCCGCTGACGGTTCGTTCGGTGCCATCGTGCAAAACAACATCGCCTTGCCGAACATCATCAATGTGCTTTTCGATAATCGTTCTCATTACAACACCACCGATAGAAGATGCGGCGGACACTCGTTCACGAACGCATAATAAAGAACGGAATCGCCGACGACAAGGAACTGGTACCAAACCTTTTCGTTAACATGATTCCGCTTGTCAATAAGAGC
>JAGRBZ010000996.1 GCA_020433805.1 Anaerolineae bacterium | reverse complement strand
GCCAGGTAGGAATAGACAATATCCTGCTCGATGTAGACAAAGTCGTAGATACCGGTGTTCGATTCCATATCCTGGATGGCTTTAGAGTACATCTGGTCCCAGGAAGTGGCTTCAAACTCAACGGTGATGCCGGTCAGCTCTTCGAACTGCGGTGCCAAGACATCGGCCACATAGTTGGAGGGAGGTGTACTTTCAGAGATGCCACGAATGGTTACGCCTTCGTACGGTGCGGCGGCTTCGGCCCACCATTCGCCCATCGCTTCTTCATCCATCGCTTCTTCGTCCATTGCTTCTTCGGTCGGTTCTTCTTCTTCCATAGCTTCTTCTTCAGCCGGTTCTTCTTCAAAGGTAGCTATGGGAGCCGTACCCGGTTCGTAACCCAGATTAGCCAATTCCTCATCGACGGCGGCAGCGGCCTGGTCGAGGGCGTCGGCAGCAGTTAACTCACCGGCAATGGCGCGATAGATGTAAGGAGCAACCACTTCACGGATCGGAGCGTGGAAGGGGAAGGGCGGGGCACCGGCAAAGAGCGGACCTTCTTCTTCGAGTAGGGTGAAGTAGCCGTCAACTTTGGTGTCGAGTTCGGTGATGAGCGGATCTTCAAAGGTGGCCTGGTGAACGATGCGTGAACCGGCAGCGGCCCATTCCGGCTGAACCGAGGCT
>JAGRBZ010000995.1 GCA_020433805.1 Anaerolineae bacterium | reverse complement strand
ATTTGCCTCCTGAAGGCCGGATTTTAGGGGTACGACTTAATTGGACTCCAGGGGGTACGATATTACGGGACTCTACAACGCACTACGTTTTATGAATCGTTGTGGCGAAAAACTAATGACACTAACGATCTGCTGAGTATCAATGAAAGCACTGCGTGACCAAATTGAAGCGGTTTTTCTCAGTGTATTCAATAAATTCAGTGATTCAGTGGTTCGGAAAGCTAGTTGTTTAACGCCGCAACGACGCGCTGCAATCGCGCTTTAACGTCATGCGCGACGGTTGTAAGCGCATCATTATCAACCACACTCATCATCATAACCGGGTCGACGACAGAGACAACCGACTGTTGTGCGTCGTTTTCATAGACAATGACGTTGCAGGGCAGCAGCAGCCCCAACTCAAGTTCCACTTGCAGCGCCTGGTGGGCCATGTTGGGGTTGCACGCCCCCAAAATGATGTAGCGCCGAAAGTCGACGTCCAGCTTTTTCTTGAGGGTGGCCTTGACATCGATTTCGGTTAAAACACCAAAGCCTTCTGTCTTTAAGGCCGCTGTTACTTGCTCAATGGCTGTTTCGTAGGGTACATCGAGGGTCGTTCTTAATCCATAGTCTTGAGACATAATTCAAACCTTCCTTAATCTGTGTTCACCCGCAGCTTTATCG
>JAGRBZ010000994.1 GCA_020433805.1 Anaerolineae bacterium | reverse complement strand
TGACTGTCTACGTCGGCCTCAACATGCCCGCCGAAGCCCGAGTAGCTATCTTGCTCGGTGACAAATCCTTTAAGAAATGTTGGCCCTTTGAGCGTCAACTCAGGAAAAAATTCTGCGCCTGTGGTGCCTTGCACACAGTGGGGTGGCCAAATACCTTCGGGGTGATTATCGGCAAACGAGACGTGATTCTCAGGATGAAAATCTTTCGTGTAAATCACGATGTCGCCACGCTCGGTAAATTCTTCAACCAAATCGTTGACTGTATCTAAAATTTGATCACCATCCGGGACGGCGAGTGCCCCATTTGGACAAAAATCATTTTGAAAATCAACTACGATTAACGCTTTGTTTGCCATATTGCTACCCTTTCATGCTAACTTTCTAAAAAAACAGCTAACCTCTCCCGTATGGCAGGCCGGCCCGGCGGGTTCCACCTGAATAAGAAGCGTATCACCGTCACAGTCATAATACATGTCGGTGATTTTTTGCGTGTTGCCGCTGGTCGCCCCTTTATGCCACAATTCGCTTCGACTGCGACTCCAGAACCAGGTTTCGCCTTGTTCTTGCATTAAACGCAAACTTTCACGGTTAGCCCAGGCCATCATGAGAACCTGCTGGGTTGTTGCATCCTGTACAATTGCCGGGATGAGGCCATCTTGGTTAAA
>JAGRBZ010000993.1 GCA_020433805.1 Anaerolineae bacterium | reverse complement strand
GAGGGACAAAGAATCATTGCCGGCTACAGGCGAAGCAATCCTAAGGATAGGATGTGCCGGTGCATAATCAGGGGGATGAATGAAGGAGTTACATAGACGCTCTATCCACCCAAGCATGGGGGTCAGTCGGGTCGCTCATAAAGCGTTTGCCCCTTCGTCACAATTTCACGGATGAAAAAGTCTCCTTTTTCCAGAGATTGAGCAACCTCGGCCGGTGTTTTGACCAGGGTTAAATAAGCCCCCACACTGATCGATTGAAATACTGAATCACTGAAATGAAATGATAGCCCTGATAAAAGCTATTCCACCAAGATTGGTCCAGTTTCCTTACCAAGGTCGTGTTACCATCATAGACCTCTGCCTATTGAGCTGCTTTCTCAATCAAATAGCGAAAACTGGACCAATCTACTGGGGCTCACAACGCCCAGCGCCCTCCGCGCCTCCGAGTCGAAGCACTGAATCACTGAAAGGGGATGATGGCACTGATAAAAGCTGCTCCGACTTCAACCTAAACAACAAACCAATTTTTCTACTGCGGCGCGGGATATGTTACAATTCTAGAAACGCAATGGAGGATACTATGACCGGCAAGGTGCAATATATTACAGATGAGCAAGGGCAGCAGGTGGGTGTTCTGCTGGATTTGGAAGCGTACCGGCGGCTGA
>JAGRBZ010000992.1 GCA_020433805.1 Anaerolineae bacterium | reverse complement strand
CCGGGCGTTCGCGCAGTTCGGTCGCCATCGCCGGTGCGCGGCGCTGCACCCGCAGTCCGCCGGGCAGCACGCCGGATTGCCGCATGCCGCGATCGACACAGGCGGCCATTGCCTCCCAGATCTGTCCCAGGCCAGCGCGCACCTCGGCTTCGCTGCGCCAGGTGCATTCGTTGGCCAGCATGATCGCCGCAATGCTCAGACCGCTGCGTTCGCAATGTTCCAGCAGCGCATCGCCGCTGTCGAAGGGGTAGGGCAAGACCGTTTCGTCCGGCACGATGCGGTCTTCGGCGGCCTCGTCCTGGTTGACCACAAAGCCGCCGCCGACCGAGTAGTAGTCGCGGGTGAACAGCACTTCGCCCTGCGCGTTCAAGGCGGTGAAGCGCATGCCATTGGAGTGGTGCGGCAGCCGCTGGCGCTTGTTGAAGAGCAGGTCGCGCTTCTCGTCGAAGGGCAGGGGCGCGTCACGTCCGGGCAATTGCAGTTGCCTGCGCGTGCGGATCGCCTCAAGGCGTTCATCGATGCCCTCCACATCGACGCTGTCCGGCTCATCGCCTTCCAGGCCCAGCAGGACGGCCTTGTCGGTGCCATGGCCGCGGCCAGTCAGCGCCAACGAGCCAAACAGCTCGCAGCGGATCTGCGTCAGACTGGACAGATGGCCTTGTTCGT
>JAGRBZ010000991.1 GCA_020433805.1 Anaerolineae bacterium | reverse complement strand
TCACCACCGACCTGGTCTTTCAGGTGAAAGCTTACGACACCGGCTTCGGCCCGAATGATGGCGACGGCATCGATTTTGTCGAGATGATCATCCGCAACAGCCACGGCGAGGTGATTCATAGCCGGAACGAGCAGAACGCGGCCTACTGCCTCTTTAGCGGCGGTGAGCCGGATTGCAACCGGCTGCCACTCAATCAGATCGACTCCGGCACGTATACTTTACAGGCTATCGCCCACGCCGTAAACGGGCAAACCCAGTCGATTGAGACAACGATTGAAATTCCGTAATTCCCTCGCGTTATCCGGCGCGACGATTTTATTTAACATTGTGAAATTCCTCATTATGTCTTTTTGACAGTAGGTAGGCTTGTCAATTAGAATGCGTTTAGGTGTCTAATATATCACGAATATATTATTTACTCCCCTTCACCATTCACAGCTTAAATATAACGACGGTGCCAGAAACCAGATCCGGGACTTGAGCAACGATTTACGGATAATGTTGATGCCCGTCTTTTGAATTTAGTCCGGCTTTTTACGGGACGACTTTTCCTGCTCCAATTTATTACGAAGATACGACCGTGCAAATCCTCAATGAATGAAGGATTGCCTCTTACCCGCCAGGCCAAATTCGCGACCTATGGTTAATCCCGTCGCCCTAACGCCCTG
>JAGRBZ010000990.1 GCA_020433805.1 Anaerolineae bacterium | reverse complement strand
CTGGTGGGCGGGCTGGGCCTGGTTCCCAGCGCCAATGTGGGCGACGATTTCGTGGTGGCCGAACCGGTCCACGGCAGCGCGCCCGACATCGCCGGGCAGGGCGTGGCCAACCCGGTTGCCACCATCCGCGCCGCCGCGCTGCTGCTCAACACACTGGGCCACAGCGCGCACGCGGCCGCCATCGAAACCGCGGTCACTGCGGTCCTGGCCGCCGGTCCGCGCACGCCTGATCTGGGCGGCAACGCAACCACCGACGAAGTCACCGCCGCCATCATCGGCGAGTTGCGGGGGGCGAGGGGCGAGGCGCACACGTCAATCTCCCAATCTCCAATCTCCAATCTCAAACTGCCAACCACCAATCTTCAATCCTAACTCTTCAATCTTGTCCTACAGGAGGAACCCATGTCTCTGCAAACCGCTTCCGGCACGGCCGAATGCCCCGAATGCTTCGGCGAAATCGAACTCAGCGATGTGATGCAGCACGAAATTGTCCAGTGCCCCGACTGCGGCGCGGACCTGGAAGTCACCGGCCTCGACCCCATCACCCTCGACCTCGCCCCCGAGGAAGAGGAAGACTGGGGCGAATAGGAATCCATCACCATGACCAAAGTCGGCATTCTCTACAGCCGCGTGCGCGCCGAGGAAAAGCTGCTCTTTGAGGCGTTCGA
>JAGRBZ010000989.1 GCA_020433805.1 Anaerolineae bacterium | reverse complement strand
ATAAAGATTTGCCCTTGCTCAAAAGTCTCTAGCCGCTGCCGGGGGGTGAGAAAGGTAATTTGATAAGCACTCTCAGCTTCAGAATAGCGAATGGACATGGGAAGTTACCTCGTTTCAAGAATGATGGATGGATTTGAAGTTTTAAGAATACTAACTTTTAAGATCAAGTGTAACAACTTTTAACAAATATGTCTACCTCGGCCCAAAATTTTTCTAACCATAGGGGCAAAACGACAGTCAACCGCCTTTGTATCCAATTTTTCTGCCGATCTTTATAAGATTCGGCGTAAATGCTCAGGCATGTCATTTCGAGGCGTTTTTTGCCGAGAAATCCCTGAGTTGGTCTGTTGCAAATGGATGTTTTAGGGATTTCTCGCTCCTTCGTCGCTCGAAATGACATAAGGGTGAGTAGTTACGATTCGGCAATGGTATTCAATGCATTCCGCTTTTTTGATCGCAAAAGTCTATTGCGTGAAAATACATTCCTCTTTTTCGGTCGCAAAAGTGCTTTGTAAAAAAATTTTCCAACGGTTTTCATTATACAAAGCTAATTGTATCCAATTATTTCCAACGAATCGACTGAAAAAGTGCTTTGCAAGAAAATACATTCCGCTTTTTCGATCAAAAAAGTGCTTTAAAAAAAAAAATTCCAATGGGTTTCATTATAC
>JAGRBZ010000988.1 GCA_020433805.1 Anaerolineae bacterium | reverse complement strand
GGCCACCACGTCACCCTGGCGAAACATCAAGCCGCTAAACCAGGCCACATACTGCATGGGCAGTGGCTGGTCCAGCCCCAATTGCCGCCGCATGAGTTCACGCGTCGTGTCGGTGATGTTGGGGTCGAAGGTGCGAATGGTGATGGGATCGCCCGGCGCGGAGTTGACCAGCAGAAAGCTGATGATACTCACGCCCAAGAGCGTCGGGATCGCCTGCAACAGCCGACGAATGATGTAGCGAGTCATGCGTGGGGTTCCTTGGCGGCGGGATGCGTGAAACGTGATACGTGAAGACGTGATGCGTGAATTGGGAGATTGAGAGATTGGGAGATTGGGAGATTGACGCGCATGGGCAATCTCCCAATCTCTTAGTCGCCTAATCTCCCAGTCTCCCCAGTCATCCCACACGCTCACGTTTCACGTTTCACGCATCACGTTTCATTCCTATTCCTGCAACGATGCGTCCGACCACTCGTGCGCGTTCCAGTAGAAGCTCCACGGGCCGGGGTTGAGGCCGTTCCAGCCGGCGTTGTAGCCGACGTTGCCGACGCTGCCGGTGACGAAGACGTAGGGGATGTCGTCGTGGATGATCTGTTGGATTTCCTTGTAATACGGCGCACGTTCGGCGGGATCGCAGCCGGGCACGCTGACGCCCTGCTCCAGCAGTTCG
>JAGRBZ010000098.1:16247-22241 GCA_020433805.1 Anaerolineae bacterium | reverse complement strand
GTAGGTGAACAGGGTTCCCACAAAGGGGATGGGGCGGCCACCAGGCTCGACCAGATCCAGGGCCTGCCGAATGAGCGACCAGGCGCGGCGGAGTTGGCCTTGGGCGTGGTGAACCATCCCGTCCAATGGCAGGAGATGAATTTGGTGCGATTGCATAGCGGGGCTTGATAACATCGAGCGCCCCTGAGCCAGCACCTCCGCCGCGGCAGGCAGGTCACCCGTTGCGTAATAGGCAGCCCCCAGGAAAACAACCAACATGCCGCGCAGCCAGTAGTCCGGGGGCAGCGCTTGCAGGGCTTGCTGGGTCAGTTCAACCGCGGCGGGGTCTCGACTCAGGCTGGCGTAGCTGGCTCGAAACGCCAAAACTTCGGGGCGCAGGCTGCGGGCACGATCCTTGTCCAGCACAGTGAGGGCTGCTTCGGCTTCGCGCAGTTGCTCATCGGCCTCGGAAAGCTCGCCTATTGTCATCGCCGCCCAGGCTTGCACCAGCCACAGACGGGGATGTGTGTGCCGGACGGATAGCGGCATCGCTGCCAACCAGGCTTGCAGCGTCTTGATTTCGCCGTTTTGCCACATGACGCTGTGAACGCGCTCAATCAAGCGGGCGGCTTGCTCGAAATCGTGTCCGGCCAGGGCGTGATTGATGGCTTCGTGCGTTAACTTATTGTGCTCCAGCCACTCCCTGGCGCGACGGTGCAGCTCCGGCTCGAGGTCAGGCTGAGTCTGCCGCAAACGCGCCTGTAACACTTCGGCAAAGAGATGATGATAGCGATACCATTGCCGCGCATCGTCCAACGCGACAATAAACAGATTAGCCTGTTCCAACCGTTCTAAGGTCGATTGGCCATCGGGCTGACCGGTGACGGCTTCGCACAACGGGGCGCAGAAGCGGTCGAGAATGGCGGTTTGTAATAAGAAATTTTGGGTGACGAGAGGCTGTTGGGCCAGCACTTCATCGGTTAAATAGTCGACAATGTAGCGATGGCTGCCGGTAAAGGCGTGTACAAAAGCGGTGATATCCTGTCGGCCCTGCATCGACAGCGCCGCCAGTTGCAGGCCAACAATCCAACCCTCGGTGCGCGGCTCTAAAGCGGCCACCACCTCTGCGGATAGGTTGAGGCCCATGACCTCGTTTAAGAAGGTGGCGGCCTCAGCCAGGGTGAAACGCAGGTCGGCGGCCCGGAGTTCGGTTAGCTGGCCTCGCGAACGGAGCCGAGATAGCGGCAAGGGGGGATCGACCCGGGTGGTGAGGATGAGATGGAATTGGGGCGGGGCGTGATCGAGCAGAAAGGTGATGGCTTCGTGAAGGGTCGGGTTTTCGATGTAATGGTAATCGTCCAGCACCAGAGCGAAAGGCTCGGCCACGACAGCCAGTTCGTTGAGCAGCGCCGTCAGGCAGACTTCAAGGGGGGGCGGCTGGGGCGATTGAAATAACTGCACGGTGGTTTCGCCCAGACCGGGCTGCAATTGTTGGAGACCGCTAATAAAGTAGGCCCAGAAACGGATAGGGTCATTGTCGCCCTCATCCAACGAGAGCCAGGCTACCGCGGGTTGATGTTGCGAAATCCATTCGCTGAGCACGGTGGTTTTGCCAAAACCGGCCGGAGCAGAGACGAGGGTTAATTTGCGGCTCAAACTTTCATTCAGCCGCCGGCTGAGGTGGGGACGCGGCACCAAGTTTGGCCGGGTGGGGGGAATGTAGAGTTTAGTTGTTAGGAGTGGAGGCCGTGACGCGGTATCGTTAATATCGGTAGGGGGATCTGATGTTTCAGCCATAAGATTCTCCATAGCCGGGAAGTAGGGGGATTATACGCCTTAGCCTGAAACATTGCCAATTAAACCCTGAGGGCTTAGGGGGATAGTAATTGGTAATTGGTAATTGGAGACTGGAGATTGGAGACTGGAGATTGGAGACTGGAGATTGGAGACTGGTTGTGTTGACAGTTCGAATTCCTATGTCATTCGACGAGCCTGCGAGGAGAAATCCCCTTAATCTTTGATTACTGCATGACGTTGTGTGACGCCTTGGATGGGATCGAAACCAGGCAAGGGTAACGACCCAAATCAGGTAAGGGTAACGATCAAAAACAGGTGCGGGTAACGGGCGCTAGCAGGTGCGGGTAACGGCGTTAGCAGGTGCGGGTAACGGCGCTAGCAGGTGCGGGTAACAGCGCTAGCAGGTGCGGGTAACGGGCGCTAGCAGGTGCGGGTAACGATCAAAAACAGGTAAGGGTAATGACCAAATCATTACTTGATTTGGTCATTACCGAGTAATGGTTTTGCCTCGTACTACGATTAGTGGTTTGAAAGGGTTTGAGCTAATGTGCTTTCAATCATCTCAGCGAGTTGCTGATGTATTTCCGCCCGAGACCGCTGGCCGCCATCGGTGCAGATGGCCTCACTCTCGCCTTCACTTTGCAGGATAAAAGCACCTTTCGATGTGCATTCGCTGAAGGAGCTGAATTGGGTTGCGTCAGGCACCGTCTCGTAGCTTGCATCGTCGATCAACCCTTCCAGGGCCGAAGCATTCAACCCCGGTAAGAGCGTATCAGGCCCGCCCAGATTGATGAGAGTGACGGGGATCGAGATATGGCTTAAGCTGGTCGGCGTGAAAACGGTGCTCAACTCAGGGTCGATAGCAATCGCCACTTTGATCCGGCTATCGTAAGCCGGGTGTTGTAAGCTGCTGAGATTAGCCTCGTGCAGGTCGATGCTATTCTTGGCGAACCAGGCGCAGTCCAGACCGATGGCCGCCTCGCCGTCACATAGTTGGGCGTACCCCGCCGGATCAATCTCCGCTCCGGCCAGCGTCAGGGCCGATGTTCCGCCCAGCAAAAAGCCTACTACACCGATGCTATCCGCTTTGATATGCGTGTTCAGAACCGCGTCCTGTTCAAGGGTATCAAGCGTGGCTGATAGATCGGCAGGTCGCAACCAGGGTTCGGCAACAGCCGCTGGCGCATCATCAGGACCAAGCTGAGGCGGGTGCGGTTGGGCCACAATGAAGCCTCGTGTGGCGAGATACGAGGCAATCCAGCCGCTCATCGTGGGGTTAGCCCGTAAGCCACCGTGGGCGAGAAGGACCACGGGAAACTCGCCTGCCGCTATGTCGGCATCTTGATGAGCGGGTACGCCTTGAAAAACTTTGTTGCCGCCCACTTCCGTGCGAGAACCGCCACCGGTGGTCGGATACCACAGGCTGATGCTGATCGGTGTAGCACGGTTGGGGGCAGCGATCTCTATGGTGCGTAACCCGGCTGCGGGTGTGTTATTTGGACTGCTGCAAGCCACAAATAGCACGGACAGTATAAGAACGATTATGAAGCGATAATTGAATTTCATTGATTAAACTCCAACCACCGATTCAGCCACCATCTTCGGCTGCTCCGACGAAGCCGGGGCGAACCAAAGCTGCCGGTCAAAGACGATCAAGCCGAGGGCGATTAGCGAAGCCAAAGCGGCTTGCAGCCAGGCGAATTGCGTGAAGTCTCCACCGACGAACAGCGAAAAGACGACTTCGGCAACGTAATTAGAAGAGAAGTGGAGCAGCATCACCATCAACAAACTGCGGTTGGTGCGGTAGTAGAGCCAAGAAATAATGACCTGTGCTGCCACATTCAACACAACATCCGACCAGGGGATATCGCCACTTAAGAAGAGCGGCAGATGCCATAGCGTGCGCAACACGGCCAGAATGAGCGTAGCCAGCAGCAGCGAGCGACCAATGCGCAGGCGCGGCAAGGCGTAACCCGTCCAACCCGGCTCCTCCCACATCCCAAAAAGCATGACAATGAAGATACCCTCTACAAGATAGGCGACGGAATAAGGTTCATAGCTTGGCGATATGTGCGCTCCCAGCAGCAGGTTAAGCCCCACGGCTCCAAAGTTAAAGGCCATGACTATACCGGGAGCGATGAGATACCATTTCCAACCGACTCGCCAGTGCGTGGCCTGGCGAAGCAGCGCTTTTAGCCCCTGTCGTCCTTCGGTTAAAGCGAGAACAATACCGACCGTCAAAAACGGTATTTGGGGGATAACCCCACCGATTAGAGGCGCAGTCGCCCACGTTAGGGCGTAGGTTAAGATAAAAAATGTGATAAGGGGATGGCGTTTAATCCATGTCATCAGGCTATTCATCGTGTAACTCCTTCTGTACTAGACGTGCCGTTTTTATTTACAAGCAGTATAGCCAAAAGAAGGCGGGAAATAATGTGAGAGGTGTCACGGTTGGGGTCATATTGATTGTGTGACGGTCATAGAGAGGCTGTGAGTGTCTGGCGCTACGAACGCTGCCCGACGATCTCCAAAATTGCCAGGGTTTCCCGCTTGCCGCCCATACCTTCCTCACCGGCGGGGCCGACACAGGAGGGGCAGCCGTCGGCGCAGGGGCAGGTGGCGACTAAATCGTAGGCGTGATGAAGGAGGTCGGTATGGAGGTCGAAGAGGCGGCGGCTGAACCCGAGACCGGCCGGCACACGCTCGAAGATGATGATGGTCGGTTGGCCCTCGGCCAGCGGCGATTGGGGATCGGCGTGGAGGCCGAGATCGTGGCTGTCGCACATCAGAAAGAGCGGGGCCAGATGGCCGAGCGCGTCGGCCAGGCCGGATAGGCCGCTGCGGGTGCGAACGGCGGTTTCGGCGCGGCGGTGGCAGGTACGGCAGAGCGTGACCAGGTTCGACAGCCGGTTGGCCGTTTCATACGAATCGAACTGGCGGAAGGGAATCTTGTGGTGGACATCGTGCTGGTGATCCTGTTCCGGTAGGCCGCATAGCTGGCAGCGGTAGCCATCGCGGGCGCGGGCCTGGTTGCGCTGGCGGGGCCAGTTGGGGCCGTAGTTGTTGGGATCGTTGCTCCACAGGCCGGCGTCGCGGAGCGCCTGCACCGTTTCCGGGGCGAGCGTCAGCCAGTAGCCGCTGGTCTGGAGTTCGCTAGGCGGCAAAGTGACCTCATCTTCGCCCAGGCGCTCGTGGTGAAACCAGCTCAGCATGCGGTAGCCAATAACCTGGGTTGTGACCAGAATTTCGCCGTGACTTTTGGTCGCGCCGGTGGCGGGCGCATGGTTAATGCGGTCGATGAGCTGAACGGTCGTTTCGCGCAGCGGCTCGGTGTAGTAATCGACCCGAACCGGGCGCAGGCGGGCCACGTTTTGTTCGAGGTCGAGCGTTTCCACCAGGAAGCTCTGCCCCTCGTGCAGATAGATCGCGTCGGGATGCACCATCCAATCGGCGCTGGCAACATCGACCTCGCCGATGGTGGCCCAGGTGTCGTCCTCGTCACCGGCCTGGAGTGTGACCCTACTGGGCGAGGCCGTACGCAGCGAAACCTGTTGGGCCGGATAATGTTCGGCCATCCAGTAGTATTGGTCGTGCGAGTGGTGCAACTCGCCGCTTTGGTGGAGATAGGCCAAGAACTCGGCCAGCACGTCGGACGCGACCCGGCCAAACGGCTCGTTGGCGGGGAACGGCAGCTCAAAGGCAGCGCAGCGCAGATGTTGCAGCAGGATGAGCAGGTTGTCGGGATCGATGAGCGCCTGTTCGGGTGTGCGCTCGAAGAAGTAGTCGGGATGGTGGGCCAGAAACTGGTCGAGCGGATTGGCCGAGGTGATCAGTATCGCGACCGACGGCTCATCCTGTCGACCGGCGCGACCAGCTTGCTGCCACGTACCGGCAATCGTGCCGGGATAGCCGACCAGCACAGCCGCGCTCATCTGGCCGATGTCGATGCCGAGTTCGAGGGCGCTGGTGGCGACTACGGTTTTGACGTCGCCGCTGCGCAGTCCTTGTTCGATATCGCGGCGCTGGCGGGGGAGGTAGCCGCTGCGGTAGGCGCGGATGGGGGAGGGGAGATTGGAGATTGGAGATTGGAGATTGGGAGATTGGTAATTGGTAATTGGGGATTGGGGATTGGGGATTGGAGACTGGAGACTGGGAGATTGGGAAGAAGAGGGATGGTTAGTGGGAGGGGGTGGGGTGGTCAAGATGGTGTCTTTGAGA
>JAGRBZ010000098.1:0-16231 GCA_020433805.1 Anaerolineae bacterium | reverse complement strand
GACGGTGCGGCGGGTGCGGGCGAAGAGGATGGTTTGGAGGTTGTGGTGAAAGAGGTCTTGGGCCAGGCGGACGGCTTCGAGGAGGCTGCTGCGGCGGAGGCCGAGGTCGGCGTCGATGATGGGTGGGTTGTAGATGAGAAATTGTTTTTGGCCCTTGGCGGCACCGTCGTTGTCGATTAAGACGGTGGGGTGTTCGATGAGGCGCTCGGCCAGTTCGGTGGGGTTGGCGATGGTGGCGGAGGTGAGGATGAACTGGGGCGCGGCTCCGTAAAAGACAGCGATGCGCTTGAGACGGCGCAGAACGTTGGCAACGTGGGAGCCGAAGACGCCCCGGTAAACGTGCATCTCGTCGATGACGATAAAGCGCAGGTTGCGGAAGAGGTCGGCCCATTTGGTGTGGTGCGGCAGGATGGCGGTGTGCAGCATATCGGGGTTGGTCAGAATAATGCGGGCCTGGCGACGAATCGCCGGGCGGGTGGCGGCTGGGGTATCGCCATCGTACGTCGCTGCTGGAGGGAATGATGACACTTGACCATCGGCTGCTGATGGCTGATGGCTGATAGCTGACAGCTTATTCAAGGCGGTGGCCTGATCGTGCGTTAAGGCTTTGGTGGGGAAGAGGTAGAGGGCGCGGGCCTGAACATCGTGCAATAGATGATCGAGTATGGGGAGGTTGTAGCACAGCGTTTTGCCGCTGGCCGTGCCGGTGACGACGATCGGGTGGTGGCCGGCCTGGATGTGCTGCCAGGCGGCGGATTGGTGGGTGTAGAGGCGGTCGATGCCTGCGGCCCGCAGCGTTTCGGCTAAAAGGGGATGAAGTTGGGTAGGAAGTGGGGCGGTCTGGGCCGGTTGGGCAGGGAAGGTGCGCCAGGCGGTGATGTTGGGCGCGATGGTCGGCGTGTCGTGCCACAGGTTTAGAAGGTCATTTAATGACATGGCTTATCTCTCAATAAAAAAACGTTGCCGTAATGGTACGCATTTGGCAACGTTTTTCAATATTTCGAGAGGCTTTTAATGATCGTTGTTTGTTCCGTTAAGCACCGCTGTTAGCATTCCCGTATGAACCCGTTTGGAGTTAGACAGAATGCCGCTTTGGCCTCGTTTTCTTAAACGTTCTTGGTGGGCTTTAGGTACGAATACTCTTATCTTAGTGCCTTTGCCGGACACGGAGCGAATAGCCAGGTCACCGCCGATGAGTTCAGTTCTTTCCTTTATATTGAGCAGCCCCAAACTGCTGCGTTGGCTATAGGTGTTCATCGTTTCTTCGGCATTAAAGCCAATGCCGTCATCGGTGACGGTGGTGTACACGGCAGTTGGGGTTTCGCGCAGTTGAACATGAATGTAGCTGGATTGGGCATGCTTAATAGCATTGGTGACGGCCTCTTGCACGATGGCAAAAAGAGCGCCTTCAACTTTGGTGTCTTGCCGGGTCAAATGACCCTGTGGGTTATCGGTTTCAATCGATAAGGTAAGACGTGTGCGCTGTTTCGTAGCAATATCATGTTGTTGGCGATCGACGAAGGTTTTTAAGGCCGACTCTAAACCATCAACCTCAAGGGCTAAGGGGCGGAGTTCGAACAGCATGGTGCGCATTTGGTGAACGGCACGATCGGCAAGCTGCATGGCCGGTGGAAACTCTTTGGGGAGAAGCTCCGGGTTTTCTCGGAAAAGTCTTTGGCAAAAATTAAGCCGCATCGATAAGCTGGAGACCAACTGAACGGGGCCATCGTGCAAGTCACGGGCTAGTGCTTTGCGGGCTTCTTCTTCGGCTGCGATGACACGATCGCGCTCGCTAAGAACACTCTCGTGCAGGCGGGCGTTTTCGATGGCAATTCCGGCGAATGAAGCAATCGAGCTTAATAGTTCCAGATCGTGCTGGGAAAAATTGCCCTCTTTTTTGTTGAGAACTTCCAAAACGCCAATAACCTGATCGTGCAGAATAAGCGGCACGCACAGTAGATTACGAGCGTTGAAGTCGATGACGTGCTGTTTTTTCTCAACGTGAAGGGGTTTGCCGGTGGCGGCTACATGGCCGGCTACCCCTTTGCCTTTAGGAATGCGGAAGGGATCAATATTTTTTGTTTGCCCTAAACCAATTTGAAAAAACAAATCGTCCGTGACCGGGTCCTTTAGAAGGAGGAAACCGGCGCTAACATTGAGCATCTCTTCTACTTGGTCCATAATTCTGTGCAAGACTTTATCAAGCTGTAAAGTGGAAGAGAGTGTTCTGGCGACGTCGTTGACAACTGACATCTCAAGCAGCCGGCGTTGGCTGGCTTCAAACAAGTTTGCATTACGAATAGCTATGGCGGCTTGCGTAGCAATTTCAGATAGAAACCAAAGATCACGTTGTGAATAGACGTTGGGTTTGTAATTCCAAATAGCGATAACGCCCTGTCCATTTTCGCCGGGCAGGTTGGCATTGAAAAAGGGAACGCCTAACCACGAACGCGCCGACTTATTGGGGTGCATGCGGTTGATTTCAAATTGTTCACTGGTCTTCGTAAGGTCATCGATAAGTTGAGGCTTCTTCTCATTTAAGACCTGGCTAATCAATCCTCGATTAGCGGAATGTTTTATAGCAAACGGTTTTACCGGTTTATACTGATCATAAACCAAATAAAACGTTAATTTGTCTTTATGTTCGTCGTAGATGACGATCGCAAAGTTTGAAGGATCTATCGAACGGGTGGCTTCTTTATAAAGTCGCCAAATAACTTCCTTCAAACTTAAGCTCGATCCGACAGCTACAGCGATGTTGTATAACGCTACAAGGTCCTTTCGCTCTCGACCCACGATAAAGTATCCTTTGCATCACTAACACACTTAACTAACATACATATTTAAATGGCTCAAAAATTATAGGAGGGGGAATAAATTGTTAATTGTGCCTCTAAACAAAGAACCATTTGGCTCTTAACCTTACCAGCCTATCATAATCCTCTATGAAAAAAGTTTACAAACGGTTAGAATTTGGTTAGAGTTTTAGCCTTGACAAAGCTATCCGTATATAATACACTTGGTTGGATGAATTAGGAAACTTGAGAATAGAGAATAACGTTGTCTTCAGGACGTTGCTGTTCTTCATTAGAAAGCACTTTATTAAGTTTCGGTTGCAGACGTAGTTTTGTGGTTAAATGAATTTTTATAGCTAGGAGACTGGCAACCAGCAGAGCCTCCCCCCGTGGGAGGTTTTTTGTTTTTATATTTTGAATATTTTGCAAATATAGTTTGAAATAACATCAACTGCTCGTGCAATGCTCCTTAATATACTTTAAAGGTAAGTATTCTAGAGCGCTTGTCAATTATCTGGCAAAAAGATGTCAAATGTCATTTATGAAAAACGTTGTTTGAAAGGGTTACTGTATGCCATCGCTGTTTCGCAAACCTATTTTTTTAGCGGTTATTCTGGGTCATTTTACTTTAGATATTTTTAACAATTCCGGTCCTGTTTTGGTTACGTCTTTAAGTAAAAATTTGGCCTGGAGTACAGCGCAAGTGGGCTTTGCTATCGGAGCTTATCAGTTTTTTGCGGCTTTAGCTCAACCGCTGTTCGGTTGGATCGATGACAAAATAGGAAGTCGCTGGTTAGGTGCCGGCAGCGTAGCTTGGACCATAACTTTTTTACTCTTGTCGCTGTTTTTAGTCCAGCGTACGGATAGCTTTTGGTGGTTTATTGTACCGTATGTTTTAGCCAGCGTGGGTTCGAGCGCTTTTCATCCGTTGGGTACAAAACATGCCGCCGAAACGTCTGCCGAACGTGCCGCGACCGGTACGGCTATTTTCTTTCTCTTTGGGCAAACGGGTCTCGCGAGTGGTCCGACCATTACCGGTTTTATTTTAGATACGGTAGGCTATTCCGGAATGTATGCGCTGGCCTTTTTCGCCGCGCCGGTGTTGCTGTTGATGGCGCTTTCGTTGCGGCACACGGGTCCTAAAATTACGGAGTCAATTACTGATGGAGTCTTAAGCCCCACGGTGCCCCGCCAAGCGGTTCAATGGGGCGCTATTATTTTCCTGGCGATGGTGTTGGGCTTACGATCTTGGGCCGCAATTGGAACCGTATCTTTCTTGCCCAAGCTGTTTCAGGAGATGGGCTGGAATGCAACCAGTTATGGTTTGATCACCAGCACCTTTTGGATGGCATCGGCCATTGCCGGGGTTATAGCCGGTAGTCTAGCCGATCGCTTTGGCCGACGCCAGGTTGTCATTGTTACACTACTGCTGGGTTCGATTCCGCTTTATTTTATACCGCTCAGCAATGGTTGGTTGGCTTTTCTACTGGTAATTCTAACCGGTGGTTTGATAGGGGCTTCGCATAGTATTTTGGTTATTATTGCCCAGAGCGTTTTACCGGGCGGTAAATCCTTTACGTCGGGCGTCACATTGGGCTTTATTTTTGGCACGGGCGCTATTGCTGCCTGGATTATCGGCGTTGGGGCTGATTTTGTAGGGGTCGGCCCGATGATTCAAGTGGGTACGGCGTTAGCGATAGTCGCCTCGCTGCTGTCCTACTTTTTGCCGTCGACCATAAAAACATCACAGCCGCAGGCTGAGGGGGTACCAGCGTAATCCCCCAAAAATCCTCTATAACTGATTTTGGTTTTATGTTACAATGATAAAGGGTTCTGAAATATCCAAATCATATCATTGAATGGTAAGACATCATATGACCGATCGTCAGAGTATAGAACAGGCTATCGTGGCCATCCAAAGCCAGAGACAAGCATTAGAGCCGACGGTGATTGAAACCAGTATCGAGGCTTTACAGCATCGTCTCACCCATATGCAAACTACAAAGGTAACCCGCTCGGCAATGAAGGGCGAGCGCCGACACGTAACCGTTATGTTCGCCGACATCTCCGGCTTTACGGCCATGAGTGAAAAGCTTGATCCCGAAGAAGTGCGGGGGATGATTAACGGTTGCTTCGAGCTTTTGGGCGATGTGATCGATCGCTACGGCGGCCACATCGACAAATTTATCGGCGATGAGATTATGGCTTTGTTCGGTGCCCCCGTCGCGCATGAAAATGATCCGGAGCGGGCGTTAAGAGCTGCTCTCGATATGATGGTTGCTCTGGATGAGTTCAATCACCACCACGCCGACAAAATACCCAAACCGCTGGCGCTGCATTTTGGTATCAACAGCGGCTTGGTTATCGCCGGAGGCATCGGTACCAGTCAGCGGCAGGATTACAGCGTCATGGGCGACACGGTCAATCTGGCGGCTCGGCTCGAAGATTTGAGCGAAAGCGGTGAGATTTTAGTCGGCGAAGCCACCTATCGTTTAACCGCACCCTTCTTTGAGTTTGACGCCCTTAAACCGGTTAAGGTCAAGGGCAAAGCGCAGCCGGTTCAGGTTTATCGGTTGCTCAAAGCAAAAGCAATTTTGGGTGGGCAACTTCGGGGTATTGATGGGCTGAGTTCACCGCTGGTTGGTCGCGTTGAAGAATTGAGCAGTCTTAAAGCAATATTGCAACGGTTTTACGAAGGGCAGGGCCGGGTTGTATCAGTAACCGGCGATGTTGGTTTGGGTAAGTCGAGATTGATTGAAGAGTTAAATCGAATTTGTGCTCAAGAAGGTCATGCCCAATGGGTTGACGGACGGGCCTTATCTTTTGGCGAAGAGGCCAGCTATTTGGTTGCGCGTGATGTGCTGCGTAACATGCTCGGTCTCGATCTCGATTCCTCAATTACAGCGAGAGAAACGACACTTCGTTCGACGGTCAAGGCCCTATTGCCCGATCAGTTTGCTGATGTGTACCCCTTCTTGGCCCATTTGTTGGATGTCCCGTTAGAGGATGGGTTGGCCCAGCGGATTAAATATCTGGAAGGGGAAGCGCTCCATGAACGCATTATACAGGCCGTTAACACCTATATTACGGCGACCAGCCGGCAAAAACCGTTGGTCATGGTCTGGGAAGACCTGCATTGGGCCGATCCTTCGAGCTTGCATCTGTTAGAAAGCCTGTTGCCGTTTACCAAAGATCATTCCCTTTTACTCTTTTTAATCTATCGTCCTCCTGTGCCTGGTAGTCGGATTACACAGTTTCAGAAACGGTTACAGGCCGAGGTCGGTGATGTTTCGACGATAATAGAACTTGCTCCGCTTACGCAGGCGGAAAGTGGGCAACTGCTTGATAACCTGCTTGGTGCAGAAACTTTGCCTCATAATATGAAGCAGGTAATGATTTCTAAAGCGGAGGGCAACCCCTTTTATTTGGAAGAGGTAATCCGCTCGTTGATTAATAGTGGTGCGATTGCCCGTTCGGTTGATAACCATCACTGGCAGGTGATGACCGGTATTGATGATATCAGCCTGCCGGATACGCTGCAAGGCGTCATCATGTCGCGCATCGATCAGCTTGATCCTGAAACGAAACGTCTGTTGCAGGTTGCTGCGGTGATTGGACGTAACTTCTCGCACCAGGTTTTAAGCCAAGTTGTTGAAACATTGCAGGTAGAAAATTAGACAAGAGTTACCACAAATCTTAATAGAAGCGTTTTGTAAAGGCCAACAATGTCAACGGTTATCGAATATCTCAATACCTTAGAAATCCTCGATTTGGTCGCTCGCAAAAAGAGCGACCCCGAACTTGAGTTCGCGTTTAAGCATGTGTTTACCCAAGAGTCGGTCTATAACAGTTTGCTTTATAGCGATCGACGCCAGATTCATCAACAGGTTGGAGAAGTGCTAGAAACTATTTTCTCCAATGAAACGCATGAGGGCGAAGTTACGCTTATGCTGGCCTATCATTTTGAGCAAAGTGGCGATAAAGCGCGGGCCTTAAGCTATATCAAAAAGGCTGCTGATAATGCTCTGGCTACATATGCTAATCACGAAGCCAGGTCACTTTATCGGCGGGCTTTAGCCCTTTTAGATCGTGATGATTACGGCCAACGTTGGGAAATTTTAGTCAACCTGGAAATTATTCTGGATCGTCTGGGCGAGCGTGACAAGCAAGCCGATACCCTGACCCAGATGCAGACCCTGGCCGACCTTATGCAGGATGATCGGCGTTTGGTGATAACCCACAATCGGCGCTCGGCTTACTTTGATAAAATCAGTGAATACCGGGCCGCAGCCGAGGCCGCCGAAGTTGCCCTGCGCGTCGCCCAACGGGCAGGTAACGAATCTTTGCAAGCACAGAGTTTTAATCTCTTAGCCTTAGCGGCTTGGCGTCGCTTCGATTATCCGCAGGTTCAAACGTGGGCTATGGAGGCACTTAATGCGTTGAAAGCAGCGGGCAATCCGGAAACTCAGGTCGCTAGCCTCTTTCATTTAGGCAAAGCCGGTTACCGGCTGGGGCAGTACGATGTAGCGCTGCACTATCTGCAATCCGCCCGCAAGCTGTCGGAGCGTATGGACGATCGCGAGGCTGAAGCAACCAGCCACATGATTCTCGGCTGGATTTATCAGCGTTTGGGCGATTATGAGCGGGCAGCGGAGCATTACCAGGCCAAACTGGAACTGCGGCGTATGACCGGCAGTCGCTATGGTGAAGCCACCGCGCTCAGCCATCTCGGTTGGCTGGCTTACGACCAACACAATCCGCACGTCGGTCTGGACTATTGCCAGCAAGCGCTCGATATATCACGTACCGTCAACGATCGCGAAAATGAAAGTTATGCCTTAAGTGGTTTCGGCCTCAATTACGAGCAGCTTAAACAGAATGAATTGGCTACCACCCATTATCAGGCCGCCTTAGCTATCCACCAAGAGATCGGGGCCACAACGCTCGCCGTGTTCGATCAAACCGGTCTGGCTCGATTAGCCTTGGCCCAGGACGATCTCGATACCGCGCGCCAACACATTATCCCGGTTATCGATTGGATTCAAGCCGGCAATGCCCAAAAATTCTGGGATCCCTGGATCATCTACCAATCAAGCTACCAACTCCTCACCGCCCTCGGCGATGTCGACCAGGCCAACGCCATATTAGATGAAGCCTACAGCATCCTCCAGCAGCGGGCTAAGGGCATCAGTGATGATCACCTTCGTGACTGCTTCCTCACCAAAGTTGCCGTCAATCGCGAGATCATCGCGGCGTGGCAGCAGGCTCACCACGGATAATATACCCCCTAACTCTACAATTTCAGGATGTAGATAACTACTATTTGACTTATGGTTAGTGTCATTAGTTTTTCGCCACAACGATTCATAAAACGTAGTGCGTATTGCGTAGTACGTAAAAAAGCACTCAATACGCATTACGCACTACGCAATAAACAAAGGCTCAAATTATGGCGAAAACTTAGAGACACTAACACTTATGGTTGTCTGCGTCTTTTTGATTCGGCGAAGTCACTTGCCATTATTCAACCCCTCATACGCCATGTGGCGTACGTGATATGTCTATCTTTCAGGTGAAATAATTTAGCTAAAGGATATAGTTCGGTTACGACTCTTGGATAGGGCCAATTAGCTCCAAATCTGCTATCCTAGAATAGTTTTAGTGCCACTTTTTCATTTTCTCTCTTCTATCCCCCGACTTGTCAATCGAAAGCTAATTTATAAGCAGCTTTTGCAGGTCTTTGCCTGAAATAACTGCCGTTAGGTTAATTGATATTTTGTCAGCTAGGGCAATTGTTTGGCAGCGGAATGTCATATAAGTGTCAAGGCGATTGGGAAGATTGGATTTATACTGAATGAAATTTCTTCAACTCCTACTGACCATGTTTTGTTTGTTAGGTTTTTCTCAAAGGACCCCGACATCGATTAACTGATGCAACGATAATAGAAACCAGCCATCGGAGGCATTATGGTTCGACGAAAATTCACGGCAAGACTCCTCGTTATGGGGTTAGTTTTGCTATGCTTCGTTAGTGCCTGTGCTCCCGTAGCGACACCTGCCTCCTCCTCTCCGCCGTCACCGACTTTCACGGTCAACTCACCAACCTCAATACCCACCGTCACGCCGCTACCCCCAACACCGACCGCGACGCCTACTCCACAAGTTAGCTTATCAGGCCGTATCGTAGACAACGAAACCGGCGAACCCATTGTCGAGGCCAATGTCAGCGTGAGCGACCAAACTGCAACAACAAATACCAAAGGAGAATACGCACTGGCCGGCCTGCCACCCGGCCAGGTTGTTCTCTCCGTAACGGTCGAGGGCTATGATCCCGGCCTCTCGCCGATCTTAACGCTAACCGCCGGAGCGCCGCAGGTAGTAGACCTGACCCTCTTCCCGATCAACACCAGCTCCTACCCCTCCAACCCGATGCTGACCAATCCTGTCGATCCCAACGGCGCACCGACCCCCGAAGAAGCCGAACGGCTGGCCCGTTTGCAGGGTTTAACCGACGGGGTGATCAGCATCGAGGAGACCAAACTGCGCGGTGAATTTCTGGTCAACTACAAAATCGGCGATGACGTCCGCGCCGCTGTCGCCGATCTGAGCCATGAGGTCTGGAAGCTGACGGATGACACCGGCCAGGTCTGGTACATCATTAAGGTCTGTGGCAACCTGGCCACTCGTATGCCCCAGGAAGTGACTATCCCCACGCCCGAATCGCAGCCTCAGCCAGTAATGGCTGAGGTGTTGGTCGATGAGTTGACGCTCTACAGTTGCGCTTCGGAGGAGTGCGACGAAGCGGCGACCGTACCGCTCGGCACGCAGGTTGAGGTTGGGGGCTGTTTGGCAGATGGCGGTTGGTGTCAGGTCAGTTGGGATGGTGTGGTTAGTTGGTGTACCGGGAATGCGCTGCGGCAGTTGGCGGTGGTAGAGGTAGAGGGACCGACGGCGACGATTGCATCGGCAGAAGTACGTAAAATCGCTTTTCTATCGACACGGGATCATCTGGGCCAACCCTCTCCAAATTTCGAGGTCTATCTTATGAATTCGGACGGTAGCCAACAGACGCGAGTAACAAGGTCTGGGCTTTGTCCATACTCTGGGTGTTCTTTATCGTGGATGCCTGATATTACTCAGCTTTATGTTTCCTGTGGTTCCCCCTCTAATAGTGTAGAACTTTCGGAAAGTACAATAAACCCCTGGGATTTTTCTATTTCAGATAATGGTCAATTTGCCCAGTTTTCACCGGATGGCTCAGAGAAAGTCAAGCTAGCTGACGTCTTTGCTCGCCAATCAAGCTGGTCGCCGGATGGAACACGAATTGCTTTTGAGTGTGGAATACCGGGTGTTACTCAGTATCCTATACCCTGGACATTTGTGTCATCAACAGCGAGGGCTTAATCTCGTGAAGATTACGCCATCTCCAGGACAGCAAATTGCTTCACATTCAACGTGGTCACCTAATGGAACGAAAATCGCTTTCTACATCCAAGAGAACGGGAATGCAATGGCTGCCAAGCAGATTTACGTAATTGATGCAGATGGTATGAAGAACCTGATACAACAGACTTTTGACGGTGATAATTGCTGTCTGGTGTAGACACGTTAGCTGAGTTGAATGATGTGTCGGCAGATGTTAAGTCAAGGATCAAGGGGGCGGGAGGTTGTATCGTGACTAGTGCAGAATTTTTATCCGGATTGGCGAGGTGTCAGGCCGATTAGCGAATTCAACAAAATGATTTGTCAACCTCTTTAACCCTTTAGCACTTTATCCAATTTTGGCCAATACTGACCACCGGAAGGCACTAACGGCTATTTGGAATAGTTGAAATCATATTTCTATTTAGTATGGAAATAATCGAAAGGGATATTTATGGATTATAAAAACATCTTTTCTGATAAGCTTAATAAAGCTAAGAGCGGGCTTCATATTCAGGGCGTATGGCTAACGTTAGTAGTGATGTCAGCTTTTACGACGGCTTGTAGAGAAGCAGTATCGCCTCCGGAAACCGCAGTCATCATTTCGCCGTTATCGTCTCCGGAGCTAGTAATATCAGATACACCTACACCTATTCCTGAAAAAAAGGAGACTGTTATGCCCTTACCAACGCGGCCACCAGTGAAGACTACTCCAGTTAGTCCGACCGATGTTGATTTCATTGAGGAAATTGATCCATTAATAAGAGAACAGTTGAGCCAAACTAATGGCGGCTATTTCATACTCCAATTTAATGATCTTTCAATAGACCAAGATACTCAATCCAAATTGAGTGCAAGCAATATCAGACTCTTTGATCCTGTAGCCGAGTTTGGTTACTACGCCTACTTGCCATCCGAGTCACTTTCTACAATAGAGGAGTTATTGCAAAACGGCGTTCTAGAGCGCATTGACCTAATCCCTGATGGTGATAAATGGAGAGATGAGCTTCAAGAAGATGTGCAAACGGATCAACAACAACGTGTGGAGCTAATTGTCCAATTCTTCGAAGAGCCATCTCTTACTGATCAGGAGAAACTTGAAGAGTTATTAGACGTTTCTGCCTATTCCTTTGGGCCTGTAAATTTTGCGGAAGGAACAGCAGCAGCCAATGATGTTGAGAAAATCTTGTCATTGCCTTTTGTTAAGTTGGTTGAAGAGCAACCCGTAAATGAATTATTTGTAGAATAAATTGACAAAAATGGGGGAATAAAAATGAGAGTATTGCTATCTAATAAGAAATTAAAAGTTGGTATCTGTTTATCGCTATTGCTATTTCTACTCTTTACATTGCAATTTTCATCACTACCACCTGTTTGGGCTCAAGGTGGAGACGAAGATGGGGGAGAAACCGGATACACAGAACAACCGGGCGATTCAGCTAACAATAATGGAGAGCTTGTCAACTTACCTAATGATGGAAGCCAGTTGGAAGATCCATCGTTGGATGAGGAGGCTTTGGCAAACATACATGAAGAAGTACAAAGTCTGACTCAGAACACCATAACGCCCACGTTGACCCTAAACACCGGCCATGAGAGCTACTACAACGAACAGACGGGTGAGTGGATAGATGATCCTACGGTCACTACCTACTCGAAAGATGACAATCTGGTGCAAACAGCAGAAGAACAGCAGTATTATCAGGACAAACTAAAGGGCGTAGACCCAACCAAACTCACCTTTCGTTCAGGGTTTACTATTGAGCCTGAAGCAGGCATTACCCCTGCTGTCTTCGAGCAGTTAACTTCAACTCTACAAGACTCGACAACTAACGATAGCTACTACCTAATCCAGTTCAGCTATCCCTTCCCTATTGAAGCGCGTCAGCGTTTGGAAACAACTGGAGTGGTTTTTTATGATAATGTTGGTCAAACAGGTTTCTATGCAAAAGTACCACCTGAGGCGATAGAGACGCTACAAGCTTTGGTGAATGAGGGTTTGGTCCTCCACATGGGTGAAATTCCCTTGGAAGCGAAGGTGGAGTCGGACCTGATAGCAGCAGCAGCCACATCTTCGAGCCAAGAATATGCTGTGACGGTCTTGACTTTCGTTACGCCAACACCAACCCAACTTCAAGAATTGAAGAGTCTAATGACAATTGATCAGCGTTCCGATGACCCCATACATATCACAGAGGGGATAGCACCGGTTTCATCCATCCAACCTTTAGCTGAACTGGACTATGTCAGGTGGGTGGAAAAACAACCTGTCAATGAACTGCATAATTTAGATGGGAACATGGGTATTGGCGGGGATATAGTCAGGCAAACCGGCCAGGATGGTACTGGTGTCAATGTGATGGTGGTAGATACCGGCATTGCTCGCAGCGGATCGACCTATCATCCCGATCTTCCCAGTAATCGCATTCTAGATCAGTGGGATTACCAATTCGATGACAATATTGCCAGTGACTTTAATAGTCACGGTACTCATGTAGCGGGTACCGTGGGCGGACGATACAATAGTAGTGATTCAAATAGCAATCGGAGTCATCAAGGCATGGCTCCTGATGCCGATTTCTACATTTACAAGCTCTGCTGTGGTACCGGTCAATTCGCAAGTTCGTGGTTTCAATTAGCTATGCAACGTGGTACTTCCGGTGGACGCACAACCCACATATCTCAAAACAGTTGGGGGGCATCCTCGGTGTTTGGCACATATAATACTAATAGCGAAATAGCTGATCGAGCCGTGCGTGGTGAATACAATGGACAACGTGTTAATATGGTTATTGCTAGCGGCAATAACGATGATTTAACCAGTGCTCCCGGTACTGGTAAGAATGTGATAACCGTTGGCTCTGTAAAAGATGGAAATTACCCAAACCAAAATTTGCCTGGCACCTCCTTACCATGCCCCGCAGATAACTGGCCGCCCGGCGAACAAGTTTGCTATAGCAATCAGGGGCCAATTGATACAGATGGGGATAGTCGCTCCAGAGTCAAACCGGATGTGGTTGCTCCTGGAGCGATGATCAATTCAGCGGCTCCTTGGTATCTTTACACAGACAACCGTTATTATCAGTTCAAACATGGTACCAGTATGGCCACTCCCCATGTCTCAGGGGCTATAGCGCAGATTCTAGATTACTATTCTAGCTCTAATCCTTGGTTGTGGAGCTGGCCAGAAACCGTCAAAGCTCTACTACTGGCCACAACGGTTGATGTAGGTGGAAATACTAACCTTTACGGTCATGGTCTGGTAAACCCCTTCCATGCTATGTATTCCCAATCTGGGATTAGCAGTGCCAATTTCTGGGCCAATACCATTGCCAGTGGTGAAACCAAAGATTTTACCTTTACCGTTCCCAGTGGATATCAGGAACTGCGGGTTGTACTGACGTGGACTGACCCTGCTGGCTCTACCGAACTAAGCCATGATCTGGATATTCTAAGTGTAATTGATCCTTCCGGTACCAGCCGTGGAGCTTCTCAGTCTTGGGACGACACGGTTGAATATGTCAAAATTCCGGCTGGCTACTCAGCCGGTACATGGACGGTGCGGGTACGTGCATTCTCACTTACTTCAAACCAAAGATTTGGACTGGCTGTCCACCGGGTTCTAGCAGATGCCAACCTCAGCGTTGATCCTTCAGTCGAATATATACCTTCTTCAGATTCTTCAGTTGCTCCTGACGATCATTTTTACCTTCATCAGTATATCCCCAACAGCGGCTTCGCAGCGGGCGGCGCTTACACTCGGCTCAATATTCCGACTGGATTCACTGTGAAAGGAGTTAGAGTCTATACAGCTGATGGACACTCTCATTGGTATGCTGCCTCGGAAATCTATCATCCATCGGGATCATCATACTGGCGGGTGGCAACTGGAGAAGTAATATCTGGATACACGCGACACGTTCGGTGGTTTATCCAAGCCGACTCAAGCCTAACGGAGGGAGTCTACAATTTTTACACTATTCCCTACTGGCGAGAGGAAGGCACTCTCCAAAGTGGCATCCAGAAGACCTCAACAGTTTCAGTTGGCATTCCCGATCCGGCACCGTCAGGCCCACCCCTTGATATCTATTTTCTCGTTGATCTCTCCAATAGTTTTATCGATGACCTACCCAAATTCAAATCGGAAGCACCGGCAATTGTCGACACACTTAAAGCTTCAAATTCAAATATACGCTTCGGCCTCGGCAGATTTGAGGATTATCCAATTAGCCCCTTTGGTTCAGCAACCTATAGAGACAAAGCCTATGAACGTGTAGTCGATCTCACCTTTAATGACAGTACCGTTAAAAGTGCAATTGCCGGGCTTTCAACTCGATTTGGGGGTGATGGACCGGAAAGTCAACTGGCGGCGTTATATCAATCTGCAACCGGTGCTGGTCAGAATCTGTCAAGCGTTGGTTATCCGGGAGCCAGTATTCCTGCCGGACAGCAGGCCAACTTTAGAAGTGAAGCTGAGAAAATTATCATTCTCTGGACCGATGCCTCATTCCACCAACCAGGCGACCCAGGTTCTATTCCTTACCCAAGTCCAAGCTTTGCTCAAACGACAACAGCTATTAATGCATTAGGTAATGCCTTTGTCTATGGTATATTCTCTGGTGGTGCCGGAGCAACCGCAACTTCCCTAACTCAATCACGTCCAAATTCTCCTGAACAATCACTCGAGTCAGCCGAACTCTCTATACAAAGTGGTAGTTCAGATCTAACCCGTATCGTCGCCGACACCGGAGCGTTTGCCGGAGACGATGGCGTGGATTGCGACGGCGATGGTGATATCGACATTTCACGAGGTCAGCCACTGGTCTGCGGAGTCGGCTCTTCAGGGCAAGGGATCGGTCAGGCTATCATAAGTCTGGTAAGAGCTAAACGGGGACCAGCACTCACCTTCGTGCCGGTAATCATAAAGTAAAGCCCTCTCTCTTTTGTCAGGGTTAAGAGGTGAACTGCCCGGAGTTGCGGGGAACTGCAACTCCGGGCGGATTTTTAATTAATCGCAACTCATTAGCCACCTATCGAGATGATGGAGATGAATTGATTTATTTTGTAGAAAATATTTGCAACTCATGTTAATCAACACGCGAAAAATCACAAAATGCTGACCAATCCTCTTGATCCCAGCGGCGTGCCGACGTCTGAGGAGGCCGAACGGCTGGCTCACTTGCAGGGCTTAACCGGCAAAGTGGTTAGCATCGAGGAGTCCAAACTGCGCGGTAAATGGCTGGTCAACTACAAAAGTGGCGATGACATCCGCGCCGCTGTGGCCGACCTGAGGCACGAGGTCTGGAAGTTGACGGATGAGGCCGGTCAGGGTCTGGTTCATTATCAAGCTTTGCGGCAATTTGGCCGCTCGCATCTCGGCGGGCGTAACCATCCCCACGCCCGAACCGCAGCTACAGTCACTGCTGGCCGAGGTCCTGGTGGATGCGTTGACGCTCTATACCTGCGCTGCGGCGCACTTTCGCCGCAGCGGTGACAGTACCGCTCGGCACGCAGGTTGAGGTGGAGGGCTGTCTGGCGGATGGGAGTTGGTGCGAGGTCGGTTGGTCCGGCAAGCGGGCTGGTGCCTTCCGGTTGTCCGTACAAAGTAACGAAAAGCTTAAGCCGTTTAAACATACCGATACACTCTCAACCCGTGATCGACTCCTACCTCAGGCTTGTAGAAGCGTTTTGTCCGCTGCAACGGATAAATCATCAATCCGGATTTCTGTGTCGTTTCCAGCAAATACTGCTGACCCCGCAACTCGAACACCACCCAGGCGTGATAGCCGGCTGGATTGGCGTGGCCTACGATAAACTCGGCAGGGATGCCAAGCTCTTTTAGCTTGCGCCAGGCCCAGAGCGCGTGATCTTCGCAATCGCCTTTTCTCAACTGCTCGAAGGTGATCGGATGCTGCCAGAAATCTTCTTTCAGGAAGAGAACCCGGTCGTGAATGTACTCACATTCGCGTAGCCAGTGACAAATGTCGTCGATGGATGAAATGGCGACATGGCTT
>JAGRBZ010000987.1 GCA_020433805.1 Anaerolineae bacterium | reverse complement strand
GACTTGAAAAGTCGCCCAGCGCGCATTTCACCCAGAACGCTGACCATCTCATCGAGCAGTGGTCATACGCGCACGCGAGCGATGTCTGGGAGGAAATGCGCGCGCTGACGCCCGACTTTTACGGCATCACCTACGAACGGCTGGAGCGGGAGGGTGGCGTCCACTGGCCGTGTTCGACGCCGGAGCATCCCGGCACGCCGTACCTCTTTGCCGAGGAGTTTCCCAGCGGCCGTGGCAAGTTTTGGGCGGTGGATTACGGCAGCGACAGCGAGCAGCCCGACGAAGACTACCCGTTCATTCTGAGCACGGGGCGGGTGCTCTACCACTGGCACGGCGGCACCATGACTCGAGTCAGTGCGCTGGATGCGATCTGGCCGGAGTGTACAGTGGAGATGCACCCCAACGACGCTGCCCGGCTGGGGTTGGAGACCGGCGATTGGGTGGAACTTAGCAGCCGCCGCGGCGCCATCACGGCCCGCCTGCTGGTCACCGGCCGCTCGCCTGAGGGGACGATCTTCATACCATTCCACTTTGCGGAGGCCGCAGCGAACGTTCTGACCGACAACCGGGTGGACGAACGCGCCAAGATTCCCGATTACAAAGTATGCGGCGTGCGCATCGCCCGCTCGACAGCTCCCGCCGGCCGCGCCGGTGTCGACACGTTGCTGAC
>JAGRBZ010000986.1 GCA_020433805.1 Anaerolineae bacterium | reverse complement strand
TCGGATCCGGGGCAGGTTGCCGCCGCGGCCACCGCCATCACCAACGGCCTCCACGGGATTCTATGGCGTTCGCTGGCTGTGGCCGCCCTGGCCGCCACGCTCACCGGCCTGGTGGTGAGCATCCTGCTGATCCGGGAGATCCTGCGGCCGCTGCATGAACTGGCGGCGAGCAGCCGGCGCATCGCCAATGGCCACTACGGCGAGCGCGTCAAAGTGCCGTTCAGCGACGAACTGGCCATGGTCGCCACCAACTTCAACGAAATGGCCGACTCCCTCCAGCAGACGGAGGTGCAGCGCGTGGCCATGATCGGCAATGTGGCCCACGAACTGCGCACCCCGCTCACCGGCCTGCGCGGCTATTTGGAAGGCCTGCTGGATGGTCTCTTCCCCTCGAACCAGGAGACCTTCGCCCACATGTACCACGAGGTGCGCCGCCTGCAACGGCTGGTCGATGACATTCAGGCGCTGTCGCGAGTGGAGGCGGGGCAGATTCAGCTCGATCTCCAGGACTTCGATCTGGTGCCCGTCCTCAACCAGGTGCTCAGCCAGATCCGGCCCCAGGCCCACGTCCAGGATCTGGTGGTGGCCGTGGAGTGCGATCCGGCGTCGCTGCTGGTCTACGCCGACCGGGACCGCACGGCCCAGGTGCTCATGAACCTGCTGGGGAACG
>JAGRBZ010000985.1 GCA_020433805.1 Anaerolineae bacterium | reverse complement strand
TGATCGAATTGTATTTTCACGTTTCACCTATTCACGCTTCACACTCGCCGCCTTACACCAGAGACAAGCCACTTCATGACACAAACTTTCTTCGACGACGACCTCGACCGACCACACGAGGCCTGTGGCGTCTTCGGCATCTACGCGCGCGGCAGCGATGTGGCGCGCGTGACGTTCTTTGCGCTATACTCGTTGCAACATCGCGGCCAGGAGAGCGCGGGCATCGCTACCTGCGATGGCTGGGCCGCCTACTCGCACAAGGGCATGGGATTGGTGCATCAGGTCTTCAACGAGGAAAACCTGAGTCCTTTGAAGGGGCATCTGGCTATCGGCCATAACCGCTACTCTACCACCGGCGGCAGCCACCTGCGCAATGCCCAACCCTACCTGATCGAGACAATGTACGGCCCGCTGGGCGTAGGTCACAACGGCAACCTCACTAATGCGTTGGAACTGCGGCGCACATTGCTGGAACGCGGCGTCGGACTGATCTCGTCCAGCGACAGTGAGGTGATCACGCAGATGCTGGCCGCGCCGCCGCCAGGCGCTGCGCCCGGCAAGCCCGATTGGGAAGCAAGGCTAACCAACTTCATCGACCTGGCTGAGGGCGCCTATTCGCTGGTGATCCTGACGCGCGACGCTGTCTACGCCGTGCGCGACCCGCTGGGAC
>JAGRBZ010000984.1 GCA_020433805.1 Anaerolineae bacterium | reverse complement strand
GCAGGCACACCCCGCCCGCAAGCGTCAGCGCATTTTGGCGCCACAGGAAACCCAACCGGGCGGTGCGACGCCGCGCCGGTGCGGGCAGACGATTTTTCTCGCTTTGGCGATCGACGATTGTCGTCACTGGACACCAGTCTTGCAGATGGGCGTGACATGGCCCGCAGCCCGGCACGGCGGACGACCGGGTGTCGCGCCGGGCTGCGGGCCATGCTTCACTTATCCGATCCAGACGGGTTGGACAAAGATGCGCTCGTTTGAGGTCGCACCGATGGGCAGCCCTTGGATATCGTTGGTGATGACAGCCGGCTTTTTGTAGTAGGCCAGCATGACGTAGGGCATCTCGGCCAAGAGCATCTCTTGGATCTCGGTGTAGATCGGGATGCGCTTTTCGCTGTCGTACTCGCTGCGTCCCGCGATGATCAACTCGTCCATCTTCTGGGAGTACTCGGGCAGGGCAGAGACAATGCCCGTTTCCTGCTGCGCGGTGGTTTCCGTGGACTGTAACAGCACGACCTTGTCGTCCGGGTCGGGCGACCACAGGGAGCGCTGGTTCATGCTCAGTTGCGCTTGTCCACCGAATATCTTGTCCCAATACGCACCGGCATCCTGGGGGTCCAACTCGACTGCAAAGCCGACCGCTTCGAGATCGCTCTTGACCAATTCTGCCATC
>JAGRBZ010000983.1 GCA_020433805.1 Anaerolineae bacterium | reverse complement strand
TGCAGCCTTCCAAATCGGAGCCGCTTATATCGGCCCCTTCAAGATCAACATCTTGCAGGTTGGCCCCTTTGAAGTTCGTATTTTCCAGATTAGCGCCTTTGAGTGTACAACCGCGCAAATCCGAATTCTGGAAGTTTGCACCCAGCAAATTTTCCTGACTGAGGTCCAAGTCTTTGATCGTTTTACGACTCAAATCTGGCGATTTGCGACGCTCTCGCGCACTCTTAATCTCTTCAAATAGCGCTTCCCTGCTAATTGGACTGCTCATAGCCCCTCCTTTAGATTGTTAACTCCGGTGGAGAGCCTAGTATAACACATCTCATTGAGGGCTACAATTGCTGAATTGAAAAGGTAATGGGGTTTAAAAAGTATTAGGCGCTCTACGACGAGCGCCTGGAAGAGAGGAGAGGAGGAATAAATAAGATACTTACATGTATACTATACCCTGAATCTCAACCGGCGAATAGAGGCAAAGGTACTTTAATTTTAGGGCCAAAGGTCACTAAAATTAAAGTACTAAAGTACCCTGACGAATTACAACTACCAAATCAGCAACATTCCGAGTAGGTGAGCCAAGATGACGGTCACTTGGTCACGCCAAATCGACCTGTTTGAGCTATCCTTGATAATACTGAGTTTTTTGCGTATGTGTTGGCTTAGGCGTATCCTTCAG
>JAGRBZ010000982.1 GCA_020433805.1 Anaerolineae bacterium | reverse complement strand
TGCATCTGGTCCTGCGTAGCGACGATGGCGCCGGCGCCCAGTTGGCCGGCCGCCACCAGTTCCTCCCAGGTGGTGAAACACTGGGCATCGTCCAGGTCGTGCGCTTCGGCCATGCGCCCGCGGCGGATCGGGTCAGGGTCGGCCACGCCGACGATGCGCACCTGGTCGGGATGGCGCAGCGCATAGGAGGCATAGGCGCCGGCGCCGCGGCTCCCCGCACCAATGACAACAAGTTCGACAGGCTTTGACATAGAGCACCTCGTAGAAAAGTTCAATCTCCAATCTCTGATCTCAAATCTCTCGGTCGAGACTGGAGATTGGAGATTAGAGATTGGCGAGTTTGACTGGCTGGCCAGTTCTTGCCGACTCGTAGGCGGCGAGGGCGACCTGCATGGCGGCCATGCCATCCTCGCCGGTGATGGAAGGGTCGCGGCCGGTGCGGATCATGTCGACGAAGTCGGCCATGAGGCCGGCATCCATGTCGCTGCCGTAGCCGGCCCAGCGCGTCTTGCCGGCGGCGTTGGAGGCCACGCTGACGTACTGATGCAGCGTGTCACCATAGACGACGCCACGCTCGCCCAGGATTTCCAGCTTGACGTCGCCCCAAATCGTGTAGCTCGGCGGGCGCGACCAGCTCGTGTCCAGTGTGCCGTAGATGCCGTTGCTCAGTGTG
>JAGRBZ010000981.1 GCA_020433805.1 Anaerolineae bacterium | reverse complement strand
TGGTCTTCTAGGATTTCTGCTTTTACGAGGGAAGCTATTACCTCCTCCGTGACCTCTTTATAGTTTTTACTTTCCTCCCAACTTCCTTCTGCCAGAGGCCAAACTTGATCATAGTCGGAGACGAAACCGATTGTGTCACCTCTGTTCTGGAGCAGGTACCAAGTAGTCATTACGGCGCTTGCCGAAGTGCCAGCAATTTCTCTTGCTGTAGACACACAAAGCCCCATATGCAATAGACGCTCTTTTTTTGTCACATTGATCAGTGTGTACGATGCGCCCATTTACTCTCCAGAAACATAACGGGGCGGCGGATAAGCCGCGAGGACGGAAAAGCCGAAGGCTTTGACGGCCGATGTCGGTTTGATCCGCGTGGTTGTGCGGCGCGAAGCGCCAAGCAACCAGCGGATTGCAATCCGCCGCCCCTTGGAGCCCATTGTTAGATGCTTTTCTCGACTTTCGCATGATTCATTTGCATATCGTAAACCTTGCCAATGATACCAAGGACGATGAGACTTAACGGTATTCCAGCGACATCGGAGAGCTGTGTGACAACGTTTGCTATTAAGAGCGTATTAATTTCCTCTGCTCTCATTGCCAATCGGAAAGATGCGTTTCCCAACATGGTAGACACAATCCAGAAGAACCACCACCAAGGTAACATTGGTGAGACCGACG
>JAGRBZ010000980.1 GCA_020433805.1 Anaerolineae bacterium | reverse complement strand
CGGGGCTCAACGCCGACATTGCCCATTTGTTTAGGCCTCAGCACTGTCCGCCCGCTACCAGCCCCTTGCCCACCGATTTTCAGACCGTCACTCACTACAGCTATGGCCACGGCCGTTTCGAAAAAAGAGAATTGACCGCCAGTTCGATGCTCAAAGATTATCTCGATTGGCCTTTTCTGGAACAAGTCTTCAAGCTAGAGACCGAGCGTCTGTATCTGCCCACGGGCCAACGTAGCCGTGAAACCCATTATGGCTTAACCAGTTTATCTTCAACTCAAGCCTGTCCGGCGCGGTTGCTGGCCCTTAAACGGTGCTATTGGGCCATTGAAAATCGGCTCCATTATCGGCGCGATGTTTCTTTGCACGAAGACCGCTGCCGCTTACGTCTCGGCCATGCCGCTCGGTTGATGGCTATTCTCAACAATTTGGTGCTAGCCTTGATTGATCGCCTTGATTTCCAAACCGTCCCTGACGCTAGACGTCGTTTTTCGGCTAAGCCCTTGGAGGCTCTCGATCTCTTCTTCCAAATCCCTTAACCCGACTTTGCTTTAGCCCTGCCTTCGTTTGTGGCCGTGTTGTAAAAGTGGGTAGTTTGTGTGATAATTAGGCCATAATCAAAAAACCTCATCGGTATAGATACACTTTAACCGGGTCTCTTCCCCGCCCCGACTTTAC
>JAGRBZ010000979.1 GCA_020433805.1 Anaerolineae bacterium | reverse complement strand
CGACGCCCTCGCCCGCCTGGCCCGCGATATCCAATTCATCGTCATTACCCATAACCGCCGCACTATCGAAGCGGCCAATACTCTTTACGGCGTCTCGATGGGCGACGATTCGGTGTCGCAGGTGTATTCGCTTAAAGTAGACGAATGGATAGATGGCAATTGATAATTGACAATGGTTAGAGGAGGCAATTGTCAGCAGACCGCCGCATCCTGAGTAGGCGAAGCCGTATCGAAGGGTGTGGTGGTCTGCTGATTTTAGGAGTTACGCCCTTCATGTCATTTCGTAGCCGAAGGCGTAGAAATCCCTTAGACATTAGCATAAATGAAGCATTCGCAGGGGAAAATTGACGTTGTCGCTTCAAGTTGTTCCAGCCAGGCATCCTTCCATAGTATTGTCACAGGGATTTCTCCGCTGGCGCTACGAAATGACATGTAACACAGCTATTTTCAACCTCAGGTTAGTAGGATGCCGAGACAAAGAATATGTGGCTGGATTATCAATTAACAATTATCTTCGCTTGCGTAATGATACTGACCGGATGCGCCGCATCTGAGTCAACCGCAGGTCCGACCCCTACTGAGGCTCCCACGCCCTCAGCGACACCGCAACAACTAGCAACACCAACCGCCACCGCCAATCCGACCTCGACGCCCACCGCCTCTCCAACTGAACCAC
>JAGRBZ010000978.1 GCA_020433805.1 Anaerolineae bacterium | reverse complement strand
TTGATGTGTTCTCCTTGTTATTGCGTTGCTGTTGGGAAGGGGGTAAGGGGTAGGGAGTAGGGATTAGGGGTGGATGGAAGGCAGCAACGTGAATTAAGTGTTATTTAGACGTTTGCTGTTCGTGTCATTTTGAGTGATTAGCGAGAAATCCCTACAACGTTCTCTTACAAAGGATGGTGTGGGGGATTTCTCGCCTTCGGCATCGAAATGACATGAACAGTTCTTAGCTGCGTAACGCTCGGTTTTTAGTCTCCAGTCTCTAATTACCAGTTACCAATTACTACCCTACCGCAGCGACTTCCACGGCTCTTCGTCGGCCACATCGACGACTTCATAGCCGATTTCGCCGATGCACGGCCCCAGCACGACCATCAGTTTGGCCATGCCATCGCCGATGTTGAACGAAGCGTGGACAACGTCCGGCTCGATGAAGATCGAGTCGCCGGGGTTGAGCGTCATCTTCTCTTCTTCCAGCCACTGCTCGATTTGCCCGGCCATGACGTAGATGACTTCTTCCTGGTCGGGGTGTTTGTGAAAGTTGTGGCCCGCGCCAACTTTAAGGGTCACTTCCATGACGGTGATGTCTTGAGCCTCGGTGGTCGGCGGGTTCGCCACCCAGCCAACTTCGCCCCAGTCAAGCTGTTCGCGCTCGACCTGGGAGGATAGGGTGAATTTTC
>JAGRBZ010000097.1 GCA_020433805.1 Anaerolineae bacterium | reverse complement strand
CCAGCCCGACACTGGGGGCCGGGGCCCAGATGTTGGCGCACAAGAGGACCCGTTCGCATTCGATGCGGGGCATAGCGGGGTTATTGGTTAGCACGGCGGTAACGCGACCGTCGGTCACTTCGATGTCGGTCATGGCGGTGTGGCCAATGAAGCGTGCGCCGCCGGTTGCTTCGGCATCGCGGGCCAGCGCCGCCGATACGTCGGCTCCTTTGCAGATACCGCCGCTGGGAATAAACAAGCTGCCCACAAATTCCTTTTCATTGATGATGGGCAGCTTTGTTTTTGTTTCGGTTGGGGTTAAGAGGTGGGACTCGCAGCCGAAGCCTTGCGACTCGCCGTGCAGCCGGATCAAATCTTGCCAGCGCGTTTCCGAAATTGCTACTTCAAGTTGGCCAACGCGATTAAAGGTGTTGCGGTCAGTGCGGAAGGGTTTCAGGCTGCTGATCAGCCGCGAGGTGTAGCTGCCCATTTGGGTTAGCAGCTTAGAGTGGCTGAGTGGTACTACTCCGCCCGGCGCGTGGGACGTAGAGCCGTCGTTTTCAAACAGTTCGCCTTTGTCGATCAACACAATATCGCGCCAGCCGAATTGGGTCAAATGATATGCCGCAGCACAGCCGACAATGCCTGAACCAATAATAACCAAGCGCACTTTATCTGACATATATGCCTCCTTAGGTTATTGAGGAACGGCGAGCTAGATAACTGGTAATTAGAGATTGGTAATTAGAGATTTAATAACCACTAACAATTTTTCAATCTCCAATTACCAGTTACCAATTACCTTTTATTTACCGCAGTTCCAATTGTTTTTTAAACTTTTCTGGTGCAAACAGAGTGTACCACAACAGCCGCTCTCAACGCCAACAGATGTGGTGTGTACGTTCGAGAGAAGGACACCACCTCGTTTTTGCAATTACCCTAATACCGTACTCCAGCAATTCTCAGTATGACCTAAGATTGGTCCAGTTTTTGTTTTTTGGTCGAGAAAGCGCGTTCAATAGGCCATCTACTTGGCTTTTAATACAATGTTGATAAGGCAACTGGACCAATCTCTCTTTAAAATGAGAATTGCTGACCGTACTCTCAAACTATTGACTTTTTAGCGAGATTGTATCAGAATTTACAGTAGACACCTTAAAACTTACAGCCATTTACCAAAGCGAGTGGAATGAAGCGCCCTGAAACCTCCCCATTTGACTTAACCGGGTATCAACAAGCGAAACAAGAACAAGATTACGAGCTAGCGTTAGATTTTCTTATCGAGTCGACAAGTCGCGTGCATCCCTTTAGCAAGGTAAAGTCGTTTGGGTTTACGCTCCCGTTTGAAGATGTGCAGACTGAGTTGGAGCAGTTTTGGGCTGAAGGTCATCTGGCAGACCTTGAACCAAAATATTACCTCTTTCAAGCCGAAATAGCTCGGTTAGCCGGTCGGTGTTGGCCGGCTGTAAAGCTGTATGATCAGGCTATCGAGTCGGCCAAAAAGCTTCGTAGAGACTACGAGCAAGCTGTAGCGCACGAACTGGCCGCCCAATTTTGGTTAGCAGAGGGAAAGCGTTCGTTTGCTACACTGCACATTAATGAAGCCCTCGCTCTCTATTGGAAGGCCGGACTCACACAAAAAGCCGCCGATTTGGAAAGTAAGTATTCGGAACTTGATTTTCAAAATAATTTTCATTCTACAACACCAGCGGCCATTTCCAATAGCACGCTCTCTTTAGACATACCGCATTTAGAGTCATTGCTAAAAGCCTGGCGCACGATTTCCAGTGAAACGGTGTTGAGCGAACTGCTCAAGAAGGTGATTGTGCTGGTTCTGGAACAAAGTGGGGCCGATAAAGGCTGTTTAATATTTGATAAGCAATCTACCTGGGTTATCGAGGCGCAGGCCTGTAAGAAGAACAACTCCGAACCGGAAGTGCTGCAATCGATCCCTGTTGTGGATGAAAACGGCACAGCACGTCTCCCAACCTCCATTTTAGACCACGTGGCTCACCGCCAGGATAGTTTTATTGCCCATAATATCATGCAAATGCCCCCCTTTCACCAAGACCCATACTTTGCGGAGCATCCGACACAATCGGTGCTTTGTATGCCTTTTGTCGATGATATCAAGAGAACAGGTATGCTCTATTTGGAAAATGAGTCAATAGCGGGAGTTTTTACCCCTAACCGTTTAGAAACGCTGAAATTACTCTCTATTCATGTCGCTCTCTCTTTAGAAACCGCTATCCTGCACTCAAGTTTAGAGTCGGCTCTGGAGGGTCAAGCTGAACTCAACAACGCCTACAGCCGATTTGTACCGCGTGAGATAATTGAATTTTTAGGAAAAGATACAATTGCTCAGGTTGAATTAGGCGATCAAATTCAGCAAGATATGACGGTTATGTTTTCTGATATCCGTTCCTTCACGGCCATCTCCGAGCAAATGACGCCTCAAGAGAACTTCAACTTTATCAATACTTATTTGAGCCGGGTTAGTCCTATTATTCGAGAGCATCGTGGTTTTATTGATAAATATATTGGCGATGCCGTGATGGCACTTTTTCCCGGTGTAAGTGATAATGCAATTATGGCGGCTATTGCCATGCAAAAAGAGGTAAGTCGCTATAACAAGGAGCGACAAAAAAAGGGTGAACAACCGATAAAAATTGGGGTAGGGCTGCATATGGGTACGGTTATGCTTGGCACCATTGGCGAGGCCAAACGGATGGACGGCACAGTTATCTCGGACGCCGTAAATTTAGCTTTTCGACTCGAAGATTTAACCAAACTCTACGGAGCGCCTATTGTTGTAAGTGAGCAAACACTCTTTAACCTGGATAATCCATCGCGCTACAATTTTCGGTTTTTGGATAAAGTTAAAGTAAAAGGCAAACAGGTTCAAGTGTCGGTGTTTGAAATTTTCGACGGTAGTTCTGATGACATTGTTGCATTGAAGTTAAAAACACGCACCGATTTCGAAAAAGGGCTGTTTCACTACCATAGTCAAGAATTTCGAGAAGCAATAGAGTGCTTCAACAATGTATTAGAACTTAACCCCAAAGATAGAGCCGCCCAAGTGTATCTGAGGCAGGCAACCCACTGTTTATGGATTGGCTGGGAAAGCGTACAAGTACTCACTGAAAAATAACGAATACATTGGGTTCGATGCATGTTACGCAATTTGAAACTTTGTGCCGTGCACGACACGAATTTTTGCCAATTTTTTGCTCTTCATGTTAATTTGTGTAATTCGCAGTCAATTTTCATGGCAAAATACAATTTAACGACACCGCATAGCGATAAGAAATAAAGCCTTTCTGGTGAAAAGTACGTGAATGACATTTTATTTAACCATAACAAGATACTACTTATTGATGATACTCCTGCTACTCTTGATATATTATTTTACTATTTAGCGGATAAGGGGTTAGAGGTCTTCGTTGCAACAGGGGGTCAAGAAGGCATACTTGAAGCTGAACGAACAAATCCTGAAATTATCTTATTAGATGTTATGATGCCGGATGTGGATGGCTTTGAAACATGCCGGCGGCTAAAAGAAAATCCTCGTACAAAAGATATTCCCGTTATCTTTATGACGGCGTTATCAACAACTTCAGATAAAGTGAAAGCTTTTGAACTTGGTGCCGTAGATTATGTTACCAAACCTCTCCAGTATAAAGAAGTTTTAGCACGCATTAGCACACATTTAACCCTAAAAAAACTCCAAGGTGATTTGCAAGAGTCTGTTAATAAACTCGAGGTACAAAACGAAGCGTTAGATACTTTCGCCCGTACGGTTGCACACAACCTTAAAAATCCTCTGGGAGCCATTATCAATTCCGCGGAATTCCTCGATGAATTTGCCCGTCTGCCTAAAGACATGCAACCTTACCTGCAAAACATTATTGAAACCAGCCAACGCATGAGTACTACTACGGATGCCCTGCTTTTGTTAGCCCATGTACGCAAACAAGACGTTTGCTTAGAGCCGATAAATATGGCAGAGGTATTTATTCGGAGCCAGAATAAACTTCAACATCTGCTTGATACGTATCAAGCTACGATCGCGTGCCCAACAACTTGGCCTGCGGCTTTAGGGTATGGCCCATGGGTTGAAGAGGTATGGGCCAACTATTTAAGTAATGCCATAAAATATGGTGGGCGCCCTCCTCAAATACTAGTAGGCACAACGCCTCAATCGAATGGGCACATCCAATTTTGGGTTCAAGACAACGGAACCGGCCTTAACCCTGAGGAACAAGACAAACTTTTCACCGAATTTATGCGTCTCAAACAGGATGAAATTGAAGGTAATGGCTTAGGTTTAGCCATTGTCCAACGTATTGTCAAAAAAATGGGCGGCTATGTTGGTGTAGAAAGCCAGTTTGGTCAGGGCAGTAAATTTTATTTCACTTTACCTGACGTAAAATAACATCGATAACTCCAATAAATCAAAATCGCTAGTCCTCGTTATATTTCTGTAACCTTTTTGTAATAGATTAACAAGCATACCATTTCTCAACCCTGTAATCTTGGCAACCCTTAGAATAGAAGGAGAAGCGATGAAATTTTGGCAAGTCTTTGATAGTGCCCCCTTAATCATGCGTAGACTATGGCAACGTATCGGTGTAGGGATAGGGCTTATGGGCTTAGGGCTATTGTCGGCGTGTGGAGGAGCATCTGTTCAACCCGAAGCAGTCAGTCAACCGGTATCAGTTGATGAAGTTCAATCGGAAAACGATGCGCCCATAGCGGAGGCGATGGAAGAAACAGTCGCTAATACAGAAGCTTCAGAACAGGCGGTTCCCGTAACAGAAGTGGAACAGCCATCAAATGATGCTGGCGAAGCTCCTGCCGAGGTTGCCGTTGTGGTGCCGACAACCGAAATTGTACCAGAGATTGAATCCGAACCGCCCACCGCTAGACCACTCGACCAATTTTATCCCACAGATCCGGCTACGGTAAGCCTGGCATCCGGCCAGGTTCAATTGGTCGAATTCTTTGCTTTCTGGTGAACGACCTGCAAGCGAATGGCACCCATCGTGCATGGGTTAGAAAATGAACACCGTGACCGTATCAACTTTGTTTATCTGGATGTTGATGATCCTGCCAACCAAGATTTTATTCAAACGCTAGGTCGACGTGCCCAGCCGGAATTTTATTTACTTGATGCCGAAGGAAACGTGATCAAACAGTGGTTTGGCAACGTATCGGAACAGGAGTTTGAACTCGCCTTTGCGGATGCGCTGGCTGAGTAACGATATCAAAAAAACGCCAGGCATGCATCGACGATGTATGCCTGGCGTTTTTGCTTTAACGTCGTTCAGGAATTTTAGGAAGTTATTACTTCTTGCGTTTTGTCGAGACTTGACTCTGGTTTAGCCCCATCGGAACCTGATAACAAGTGAGTCTTTTGATCGTATTTACCTCGTAAATCGTTGTAGCGTGTTCCTTCCCAAAGTGGGACACCGTTGAAGTAAGCGGCACGCCCCATCCGGTGGGCGGCAACAGGAGCGGTTAACAAGAGAAAAGCAATGGCCGCAATTGCTCGACTTATGACACTGAGTTCATCAAAGAAAAGGGCCGCCGCTAGCAAAACAAAAATTACGCCGAGGGTTGACGACTTGGTCGAGGCCGACATGCGCAAATACAGGTCCGGGAGTCGTATCACTCCAATGGCCGAAATAAGCATAAATGCTGCGCCAATAATAATAAAAATGATGGCAATCAAGTCTCGCATTATTTAGTCCCTTTTTCTACATAATAGGCAAAAGCAATCGTACCTAAAAATGAAACTAGCGCTACAATAAGAGCTACATCCAAAAAGATCGGTTCGTGATATACAATGGCGTAAGCTGCAATAACCCCTATCCCTAATGTTGTCATCAAATCGAGTGCCACAACGCGATCCGGGAGGGTTGGTCCTTTAATCAGCCGGAATAAGGTCAGTAGGACGGCTATTGATAAGATAGGTAAGATAACAATAAAACCGAATGTTTGTAACATTATTCAAACACCTCCTTAACTTTTCGCTCGAAGCCGTCTTTGATATCGTGTTTAAAGTCTTCCAGATGATCTACATGCATTCCGTGAACATAAATGACCTTCCGGTCGTCGGAGACATCAACACTAAGTGTACCAGGTGTTAAGGTGATCATATTTGCCAGTGTTGTAATACCCAAGTCCGTTTTGAGATCGAGCGGGACCGCGATGATGCCAGGCCGCATAGAGCTAAAAGGGGCAAGGACACTGTAGGCTACGCGCAAATTGGCTTTAATCAACTCCCATATAAAGAGTGCAAACAGCTCTATAACTTGGCGCAGCTTCACGAAATAGCTAGATGTGCCCATTACAAACTGTCCCAGCCATAAGGCAAAGTAGCCCAGCAGAAAACCGGCCAGTAAATTAATGCCCGAAAATTCGCCTAATAAGGCAGCCCAGGCGAGCGCTAACAGAATATTAAGCAAGAATATTCCCATAATGCTTCTCCGCAATTAAGTAAGATGGTAGTGTTTCAATTTTGTGCTTGTACAATGCCTTCAAGCAATTCAGGTCTAACAGCATGAATATACTGATTTGGATCGAGCAACTGTTCGGCAGCATCGATGGCAAGTCTGACAAAAGGCTCAGAGAAAAGACCAATTACAATGGTTACGGCTGCCAGAGCAGCAATGGGTAAAACATAGCCGGCCAGGGCACCAAGCGATAGATCCTCACGTGGGTAGGCCGGATCGGGTTCCGGTTCGGCTTTCCAGAAAACCTCGGCCCAGATTTTTGTCATCGAAAAGATGGTCAACAAACTGACAATCAAAGCCACGACGACAATGATATACTGGTTGGTCTCTAAGCCGGCTCTAATCAACACAAACTTGGCCCAAAAGCCGGACAAAGGCGGAATACCGGCCAAGGAAAATGCGGGAATTAGGAAAAGAACACCCAACAGCGGATACAATTGGTAGATACCGCCCAATTTTTTCAATTGATAAGTTCCGCGCAGCCGGTGTACTACACCACTAACCAAGAAGAGATTGGTTTTTACCACAATGTGATGGGTAATGTAGAACACAGCCCCGGCAATTGCCAAGGGCGTGTAAAGGGCCAAGCCCATCACCATATAACCAATCTGGCTTACAATGTGGAATGACAAAATGCGTCGAAACTCATTTTGTGCTGCCGCGCCGAGAACGCCGCTTAACATCGTAAACCCGGCGATAACTAACAAAATGGTGTGAGTGTAGGCCGGATCGATGATGAAGAGTAAAGTAAAGACGCGAATTAATGTATAAACGCCAACTTTAGTAAGTAGCCCGGAAAAAATAGCAGAGACAGCTACTGGAGGTGTATGGTAAGAGGCGGGTAGCCAAAAGTATAACGGAAAAACTGCAGCTTTAAGTCCAAACGCAATCAAAAACAACATTGCCAAGGTTAGAACGATACCCGGTTGATCCGACTCACGCAATTGGACCGATAAGTCAGCCATGTTAAGTGTGCCAACCAGCCCATAAATTAATCCGACCGCCGCCAGAAAAATAGCCGACGAAATGAGGTTCAGGGTAACATATTTGATCCCACCCTCTAACTGCGCTCGTTCACCACCGAGAGCAACAAGCACAAACGAGGAAATAAGCATTACCTCAAACCAAACGTAGAGGTTAAATAGGTCGCCGGTTAAGAACGAACCACAAATTCCCATCATCAAAATGTGAAAAAGCGGATGATAGCCAAAAGCCTCGCGTTCTGAGTCCATGCTGGCTAATGAATAGAAAGCTACCGAAATGGCCATTAACCCGGCTAAGACTATCATAATGGCACTAAGTAAGTCAGCGACCAGCGTTATACCGTAAGGGGCAGGCCAACCGCCAATTTGCACGGCTTGAATACCCTCCTCCCATACGGTCAGCAAAAGAATGATGCTAACGATAAACAGTGCGGCTGAACCGACAATACTTATCGCTCGCTGAGCCGGTCGATTTTTCCACATCAAAATCAGGATGATACCGGTAATAAAAGGGATTATAAGGGGTGAAACAAGTAGAACATTCATAGAATAATTATGCCTCGTGGAGATCGGTTGAACGCATTTGGTCGAAGTCTTCTGTGTTGACGGTTTCATAGGCACGCTTTACCAACACAATAGCAAATGCCTGCACACCAAAACCAATGACAATCGCGGTTAGAATTAATGCTTGAGGCAGCGGGTCGGCAAATGGGCCGACCAAGGTTTCTGCTTCGTGACCAATGATAGGGGGACTACCTCGGGTGAGGCGGCCAATCGTAAAGATCATTAAGTTGGCCGCGTGTCCCAACAATCCAAGGCCCAAAATCAATTTAACAATACTGCGCCGCAAGATCATATAAAAACCGGCTGTGTATAATGCTCCAACAACAAATGCAAGAATGACTTCCACCGTTACTCCTCCTCTGTGAGCGAAAAAACAATGAGCAAGGTCACGCCGATAACGACGAGGTAAACACCGACATCAAATATAAACGGTGTCCCGACCTTACCAATCACGGGTAGAGGTTCGTCATACCACAAGCCAGTCATAAAAGGTAACCCAAAAAATAGCGACAAGGAAGCACTGCTCACGGCCACCAACAAGCCACTCCCTATCAAGGTTCGAGGTTCAACCCGCAGCGCCCGGCGAACTTCGTCTAAATTACTTGTAAACGAATAGAGTGCAAAAGCCGCAGCAGCCACCAACCCACCAATAAAACCGCCACCCGGCTCGTTATGGCCTCTCAGTAAGATAAAAACTGAAAATATCAGCATGAGCGGCAGCATGTACCGGATAGCAGTCGATAAGATCACAGAAAATTGCATGCTATTTCTCCTTAAAGGCTGGACCAAGTTGATCATCTTATTCTTTAACAGGCATTGGCGTGTAGGTTTCAGTCGGTTTTGATATCGGTTCCGGTTTACTTACATCTGGTTCGGGGGTTTTATCTTTCTTAGCCAGACGTAATTTCAACAAACCGTAAACGCCTAAGGCAGCCATCCCCAAAACGGTGATCTCACCCATCGTATCAATCCCTCTGAAGTCAACCAAAATTACGTTCACGACATTGTGACCTTTTGCCAACGTGTAACTATTTTCGGCAAAGTAGGGCGTTAAACGAGAGTTTATCGGCAACGCGGTCTCGATGAGCACTAAGACGGTAATAAGCGCGCCACCCATCAAGGAGATAACCAAATCTCGAGCGCGTTCGAAGCGTGTCGAGAAGTTGGTAAAGGTGGGCAGTCGGTACAAGACAAGAACCAACAAAATCACGCTTAAGGTTTCGATGGAAAATTGGGTCATCGCCAGGTCTGGTGCGCCAAATAAAACAAAGAGTAAGGCAATACCATACCCAACCACACCCAAACCGGCCACAGCCGTCAAACGTGATGACGTACGCAGCACAAGTACGATAGCACACAAGATCATAACAACAATCAGTATCTCGTGAATTTGCGCTTCAGGCATCGTGATAGCCGACAGATTTTGCAAGGCACCCTGTAAAATAAGGGTGCTACCGGCTAAACCCACTGTGGTTAGGATAGTGATGATGAGATAGTAGCGTAGGTAACCGCTTTGCAAAATATGCGTTTGCCATTTTGCGGAAGCCATCATTCCGTCTAAGGTCCACTGATACCACTTTTCTGGACCAACCGCCGATACGGCATTGAGCGGGGCCACCACCTTCCCTAACAAACCTCGAACAGCATAGACACCAATACCCCCTAACACCGTCACCACACTAAGCATTACAATATTGTTGATTGCTGAAGGTAAAATATGTAGATGAACCTCTAAAGCCTCGTTAAGGATACCACTTGCTGCAGGTCCAACCAAGAGAGCGCCAAACTCTTCTGCAGCAAAAGGTACTGCCCCAAGAATTACGCCTAAACTAGCCAGGGTAAGCGGGCCTACCCGCATACTCCAAGGTGCTTCGTGAGCGTGCTTGGGCGTTTTGATTTCTTGACCGAAGAAAGGTTTAATACTAACCATACCGGCGGCAGTAATCGTCAAAACATTTGTCAATACGGCTATACCCGTAAGAGCCAGTGGGTAAATATGGGATTCCAGCGTCGACTCGTAGATAAGCTCTTTACCAATGAACCCTAAAAACAAGGGCAATCCAGACATCGATGCCGCAGCCAGTACTGCCGCAACCCCACTGAATGGCATCGATTTGATCAACCCACCTAAGCCAGTAATGTGACGCTGACCTGTTTCGTGATCAACCGCGCCGGCAATCATAAACAACGAGCCTTTGTACATCGAGTGGACAACCAAAAAGACCATCGCAGCTTCAACAGCGACGTGCTCACCCAAACCTAAAAGCATCATCAAGATACCCAGGGCACTTACGGTTGAATAGGCTAAAATACGCTTGAGATCGGTCTGCTGCCAGGCAATATAAGCAGCGATAAACATGGTTACCGTTCCAAAACCGGTTACGATATAAAGCCAAGTTTCCGTGTGACCCAAAATGGGACTAAGACGGGCGACCAGATAAACCCCAGCCTTGACCATTGTAGCCGAGTGAAGATAGGCGCTCACCGGAGCCGGAGCTGCCATTGCGCCCGGAAGCCAGAAATGAAAGGGGAACTGGGCTGATTTTGTGAACGCACCAAGCAAAACCAGGAGCAAAATAGGCAGATATTGCGCATGGTTTTGGATCAATTCGCCTTGCTCGAACAGAGTTGATATTTCCCAACTACCGCCAACGAGAGCCAGCATCACAAATCCGGCCATCATAGCTAGCCCACCGCCTCCGGTAACGAGCATAGCCTGCAAAGCGGCAAATCGCGACTCTGGTTTCTCGTGATAATAACCAATGAGCAGGTAAGAGGTAACGCTGGTTAGTTCCCAAAAGACAAAAAGCGACATCAAGTTATTGGAGAGAACCACCCCTAACATCGACGCCATAAACATGAGAATGTACACAAAAAATCGAGCGACATTCTTGTCATGGGCCAGATAACCGCCCCCGTAGATAACAATGAGCGTTCCAACTCCAGATATAATAAGCGCAAAAAGCAAACTCAGTCCATCAACATAAAAGGATAAATTTATGCTAAGGGAAGGAATCCATGCATAGGTAAATGTAACCGGTTCGCCGTGGGCAACCGGTTCGATAAAACCCACAAAATAGACAAATAGACCAAGCGGCAGAAATGCAAGAATCCAACCTGTAGCTCCTCGTCCAACTTTATAAAGCCACGGAGCTAAGATTGCTAAAATGAAACCAGATAAGACGGCTAGCAGCATTTATTGAGTTACCTTTTTTATAGTATTTGGTTGATGGTCGATTTGAGGGAACAAAATTTTGCAACGTCTCGATCTTACGAGAGCTGACAAATAGCTCTCTCCTGATAGGAAGGAGATAACAAGCCTTACTGATTGAGGAGCGAAGAACGAGTAAAATAACATGTATTCTGAGATGGATGGCTAACTGAGCTAGTATCAAACTAATTCTTAGAATTAGTCTAACCTGATCTTTAACACGTAAGCTGTGTATTGTCAAATCACCCGCAATGAGTTGAAAAGAGAAATAACAAATAAAGGGCGCAATGCTAATAAATTGAAAGAGTAAAAATAAAGGTACTGCCCTCGCCAAAAACGCTTTCCAACCATATACGTCCGTTATGTTTGTCGATAATACCTTTTACAATCGCCAAACCTAAGCCGGTTCCTTTTTGGTTAAGGGCATGCTCGCCTCGGACACGGTAAAATTTTTCAAATACGTGGGGGCGGTCATTAACCGGTATACCTATGCCGGTGTCAGAAACCTCAACCTGAACTTCGTTGTTGTGGCAATAGGCGTTGACCGTAACCTGGCCATTTTCAAGCGTATATTTAATAGCGTTTCCAACTAAATTACTCATAACCTGCCGTATGCGCATTTCATTTGCCAAAATTGGGGGTAAATCTTGTGCTAAGGTTTGCACCAATTCTATCTTTTTATCACGCGCATGAGGGGTGAGATTGCGCACTACATCATCAATAATAGAGGTTAAATCGCATGCATCCATCTCCATATCGATACCGGCGTCAATTTTGCCAATATCAAGCATATCTTCAATAAACTCAGCCATAACCCGCACGCGGCGCTCAATTGCCTCTAATAACTCTTGTTGATCAGCATTGATTTCGCCAATTTCAGCAATCAAATTGGTTGCCATGAGGATATTCGATAATGGAGCACGCAAATCATGCGACACAGTACTAACAAAATCGTTTTTAAGCTGATCTAACTCTTTGAAGTGGCTCACGTCTTGCATAGTGGCTACCCACCCAATAACCCCAGCCTCACCAGCTGAGACCGGAGACAAATTCGCGAAAAAAGTCCGACCATCTGCTAAAGCCACTTCACCGGTGGGCTTTCCACCCTGCATTGCGTTGTTAAACAGCTCAACAATAGCGGTAGACTGCGTACTTTCCGACAGCAATCGACCGTTTTGGGACTCCTGAACCCCCATTACTTCTCGAGCCGCCGGATTATCTAAAACAATCTGGTTTTGACTATTGACAACCAAAATAGCATCGGTACTGCTTGCCACAATAGCGGCCAAGCGGCCCCGTTCCTGCTCTACTTGCTGAAATAAATGGGCATTTTCGATAGCGACTGCAATTTGGGAAACAATCAGCGAGGAAATACGCAGAACATCATCACTAAGATACTCACCCTGGCCAAAAGCCACATAGATAAGTCCTTGTGCGCCACGGCGGGTTAAAATGGGCAGCGACATCACTTTTGTGGGCTGCCAGTTAGATTTCACAGGAATATTACCGGGAACACATTTGGTGACGATGACCTCTACCGGAGCCTCATTTTCACGCAGTTCGGCCAAAGTGGAGACCAGTTTATTAAGGATCAAGTCCGATTTTTGAAATTCAAATGGTACTGCGGCTCCAACATAAGCCCCTTCTTCACCGACAATCACCACACCTTGCACATCGCCTGGGAGAAGCCGGGGAACAACATTAAGTGTTGTCTCAAATATGAGGCGTGGCTTGGTGGTTGAAACAAGCATCTCCCCTAAACGATTCAGGAGCTGCATTTCGTTATTCCGCTGCTCAAGTGCATCGATGAGCAACGCTTTTTCAATCGCTACGGCAATTTGGGGAGCCAGTTGCTCCAGCAATTCCAGTTCGCGCAGACCGTACCGGTTTGCATACTGGCTACCCAAACTGATAGCACCGTATGGCTGATTCTTGGTGGTCAACGGAACCGTCATTTTGGCCTTTACCTTATCCGCTGTGGATAAGGCATCATCGGGATACGTTTTTTTGCCCGGCTTGAGACAAGAGAGGTCTGTCTCGATATGGCCTTGACCTAACTTTACAATTTGGGCTAACCGAGACTCGTCTAATGCGATGTAATATGGCTGTTCTACGCAACCAAACTCTCCAAATGTCCATTGCCGAATAGAATGACCTGATTCGTCGATTAGTGAGATACTCATATGATCAAAGCTAAAAAGACGGCTCGATTGTTTATAGATAATTTTCGATGTCTCCGACAAACCATGCCCGGCATTGATGGCGGCGGTAACTTTGCTTATAATTTGATTGATATGGGCTCTTTTTTGGGCATCATCATACAAAGCTACGTTTTTCAAAGCGACACTTAAAGAAGCCACCATTGAAACCAGCAAATCTTGGTCATCTTCATCAAACAGACCGTTACGCTTGTTCAGAACCTCTAACGCTCCAACAGGTTTACCTTGAATCACCAACGGAACACATAACACTGAGTTGGTGTCAAAGTTGATTGCTTCATCAATTTTCGAGGAGAAACGCCGATCGGTTTTGACATTGTTGACTATCGCCGGCCGGTTATGTTGGGTCACCCAACCAGCAATCCCCTCACCCATATTAAGGCGGTATGAGGTAATTTGCTTGTTCTCACCGCGCAGCGTCACTTTAAAGTTAAGTTCATTGCTCTTTTCGTCGATAAGTAACAGAGAGCCGGCCTCAACATCTAAAATGGAGTTAATACCTGCCATAGTTCGCTGGATCACATCGTCAATATCTAAACTAGAGGTAATAGTCTGTGCAATCTGGTTGAGCATAACCAGGGCGTCGGTATGCCGTCGGGAACGCGATTTAAGGAAATCAGTATGCAGGGTCTGAGCCAAAACATCGCCTAAATAGATTAACAGATTCTTTGAATCTTCAGAAAGAAGCTGCTCTCGTTTGGTTTTATTACCAACCAAATAAACCCCCAACAAATGATAATCGGCGATAAGAGGAATAATTGCTACCGGTTGAATATTGAAGAGACCAAGCATCGTATCAGACAAATCCGCATCGACCGATTCAATGTGAACATGCTGGGCAAAGTAAGGGATTTGACTGGTCATAACCTGCCCCATCAACGTGGCATTAAGCCAATGGCTGTCATAGGACGGATCATCATCAATAATCGTAACGTGAGCTTGAGGTGCAACGCGCAAGGGGGTACGTATCAAACCGACAGAACAGAGCGGAAGCGGGCCAGTTGTATAGACCCAAATGGCATCCATATCAATAATTTCGAGCATTATCTCGTTCACAGCCAATATAGATTGAGGCAATGGTGTTGATGGATTAAAAACGTGGGAAATTTTGCTTAGAGGCTGTAATATTGAGATTAGCGAACTTATCTTTGTAACTTGTTTATGCATTCTATTGTTAACTGGCAACAAACACCTTTTAAGAGTGGCAAATATGAAATGACATTGTTAAATGACGCTTCAAAATAAAAAACCCAATAGACACAGCCTCGCTGCTGCACCAAAAAGTAAAGCATGGAATAGACTATTACCTCTATCAAGATAAGTATACCGAGTTTGACAACGGCTGGCAACCCCCCAAAAAGACTGTTACGAAACCAGGCTTCTGAGGTTATAAACATGACTCGCTATCCATCTGCCCCTGTGTATAATATTAGAGAGGAGCAGAGGTTAGTATGAATATAGCAATAAATTTTTTCTCGGCCTTTCTATGGACGATCAAAATAAAACCAAAGAACAACTCCTTACAGAACTCTATACGCTACGCCAACGCATAGCCCACTTAGAACACTTAGAAAGTGAACAGAGGAAAAGAGAGGCCGAAGAGGATCACTATTTAAGTTTTGCGCACAGTAAACGTGACTCTCGCGACGCCTTGCACTGGGCCGGTGCTGTTTTGGGCAGCACACTCAATTATGAAAAGATTCTAGACCAGATACTAGAGCAGATGGGACGCATTGTTCCTTGTTCTGCGGCTTGCATTCTTCTGTTAGAAGGCAAGGTTGTTCATGTTTTTCGTTCGTATGGCTATTATCAGGATGAAGAGATTTCCCCGCTCAAAGCAGTGACGTTTGATATCGCTCATGCCCCCGTCTTACAAACGGTGTCCAATACAGGCTGGCCCCTGGCCATTCCTTACGTTGATGAGCATGATGAGTGGCGTATTTTAACGCACCAATCCTGGATTCAATCGTCACTATGTATCCCTATTCGTACAGCTACTCGGCTATTAGGTTTTTTGCGTCTTGACAGCGATATCCCTGGTTACTACACGCAAACCGAAGCCGAGCGTATGCTGGCTTTTGCTAATCAAGCCGCCATCGCCTTAAAAAATGCCCATCTATACGACCGATCGCGAAAAGAAATTACAAGACGAGTTAAAGAATTAAAGAAAGAACGGAACCTTATCTCAGCTATTCTCGATACAACCAGTGCTCTGGTAATACTAACCGATTTGGACGGGAGAATTATTCGCTTCAACCGAACCTGTGAAAAAATTACGGGCTATAGCTGTCATCAAGTTAAAAACAAAAATCTTTGGGAACTATTTTGGCTGCCACAAGACGTTTCCGCTGCCAAAGAGGTTGCGCAGAAGCTTAAAGCCGGCTCTGCTCCTATTACGTACGAAAATTCTTGGCAAACAAAACAAGGCAAATACAGATCAATCGTTTGGACCAGCATGTTATTATCCGACAAAAATTATAACGATGACTATATCGTAAGCACGGGTATTGATGTTACAGAGTACAGACAAACCGAGCAAATGCTCAAGAATTCAGAAGAGCAGCTACAGGTTTTGTTCGATGCCGCTCCCGATGCCTACTTTTTAGTTACACCACAAGGTCATTTCGTTACCGGTAATAAAGCTATTGAGGAGTTGATCGGCTATCAGCGTTCAGAAATAGCTAAGAAGAGTATCTTTGAACTATCTTTTATTCCAAATACACAGATAAACAAAGTTACAAAAATTTTAAAGAAAATTAAAAAATCAGAACCCACTGCCCCTGAACAGTTCGATTTAACGCGAAAAGATGGCTCGCTGATAACGGTTGAGGTCAGTACTTTCCCTAGTTCTATAGATGGCCGGGGCCTAGTACTCGGCATTGCTCGGGATATTACCGAACGCAAACACGCCGAAGAAGAACAGAAGAAACTTATTGATGATCTTGAAGCATTTGCCTATACGGTCGCTCACGACCTACAAGAACCTCTTACCCCCATTATTGGCTTTGCAGATGCCATGAGCCACTATTATACTACGCTTTCGGACGAAGAAATTCTCATGTATTTAGACGCAATTGCTAAAAATGGGCAAAAGATGAGCACAATCATCAACGAGCTTCTACTGCTGGCCGGCGTAAGGCAAAGACAAGTTACGCTTAGCCCTTTAGATATGAGCAAGATTGTAGCCGAAACGCGGCAGCGTCTCGATTATACGATCAAAGAAAACCGAGCCCGTATCATTTTACCTGATATGTGGCATTCAGCCATAGGTTATGGACCTTGGGTAGAGGAAGTATGGGCCAATTATATAAGCAACGCCATCAAGTATGGAGAAAAGCCGCCTTTGGTTGAGCTAGGATCATCATTTCTGAACAATGGAACTGTAAAATTTTGGGTTCGAGACAATGGACCAGGCTTAACAGCCGCAGAGCAGGCAGCGTTATTTACGCAGTTTACGCGGCTAACGCAACATAACCAACACGGTCATGGATTAGGGCTGTCTATTGTATACCGCATTATCGAACGATTAGGCGGCCAAGTGGGGATTGAAAGCGATGGTAATGGACAAGGCAGCACTTTTAGTTTTACGCTTCCCAGCGCAAACTAACTACTGACCTGGACTTTGGGTCTCTATGCTTTCGGTTTCAATGGCACCCGGTCTAAATTGATAGCGGTATACATCAACGCGGGTAAAACGAACTTCATCAATCAAATCAGCGTTGGAATCTAACCACTTTCGAACCAAACGTCGCTGATCCCAACTTTCTTCCTCAGAAACAACAAACCACAGTTCTGATAGATTTCGCGTAAGCTGGCGCATCTCCGTGTCAACAACCATCTCCGACTTGCCGTCATTCGTCCACAGCCCCTCGATAAGCCGATATTTTTTAGGATAATAATATTTGAACGTATGCTGTAGATAAGGCATCTGGATCATGATGGTAGCTGGGCGGGGCGCTTCTGCTGTTAAATAGGCCGCTGCCGCTCTAAAATCGGCCTTGACGGGCTGGTGTTGCTGCTGCCAAACGCCGATAAGGTTCGTCATTAAGATAATGCCCAGACACAAGGCAGCGATTGATCGTGAATATTGGCGCACCGCCATGAGACCTAAAACAATCATCCCGTAAAATGCCGGCGTAATGTAAATCAAATACCGATCTTCAAAAACCGGCACTCGTAAAGAGATGACATAGATAGCCAGCGGTGGAAAAAGTGTCCAGACAGCCAGCAACAACCGAGGGGGAAAAGACGATGCCCTGACAGATTTTGTTTGACTTTTTACCAACAACCCACATAAGAAGAGAAAGACAAATAGTACAATGGGCGTTATCTTTAACGAGCGAAATAACCCACCGCTGTAGAGCTGTAAAAGAATAAACAGCTCCTGCCGTAAGGGATAAAATGGGTGGCCCAAATTACCACCTTCGATTAGAACCGGCAGTTGCCACAGTACCAAAGGCAAATAAGGCAATGTCAAACAGGCCATACTGATTAGCCAAGTCCGCCAATGATGACGAATCTTCTCTGGCCGTAAAAAGGCGACGATACCATACACACCTAACATCAACGGCGCTAGAATGTGCAAATAGAACGACAGGCTGGTACTCACAACAAAAACAATCCACCAGGTTATACCTCTACCCGCTAATGCCCTGAGATAGGCTATCATCGCCAGCGTAATAACCGCCAGCAACATTGCGTACATTTTGGCTTCTTGGCCATACCAGATCAAATAAGGCGATGTAGCGAACAGCAACCCTAACACCACGCCGCTACGCCGGCCAAACCCCAACTGGCGCATAAGCACATAGCCAAGCGCAACAACAAGCGTTCCGAATACAGCCGAAGGAAAGCGGAGGGCAAATTCACTATCGCCCATGAGGTCACGCCACGGATTAAGCAACAGGAAATAAAGCGGTCCATTGTGCCCGGTTAGGAACAACCCACCCACCAAATCCCGCACAGACCAACTGGAAAAACGGATTGCATCAACTTCATCACGCCACAAACTCTGATTGGTTAACGTTGTGGTTCGCAATAAAAAAGCGACACCGATTAGGAAGAGGATCATCCTATGTGTCGCTTTTCGAGATTTTAGAACCTTAAACGAAAAAAAAGAGCGGGTCAAAGTACCTAGTAAATTTCTTCTTTAATAATTTTGTGTCGTCCTCGAATTTGTAAAAATAGGAAAACGAGGGGGATAAGTAGAAATAAGCCGATGCCACAACACAACCATATATAAGCTGTTGAGACAACCACCGTGTCGATAAGTTCGGCTTGGTCTAAAATAAAATTCCGAGACCCTTCTTCATCGTCGCGTTCTAACCGTACCGGCCGCAGCTCTTCAACTGGAGGTTCATCTTCTGCCGGGGAGGCTGAGTCTAAGTTTAGTGGATCCTCATCTTCCAGAGCAGGTTCACCTAACGGCTCTTCGATAATGTCCACCGGAACCTCTCCATCAAAAGTCTCCTGTGACTGAGAGGGATCAAACGAGTCTTCCGGCTCCGCAACCGGCGAAAACGGCTCTTCAGAGGGTGCAAACGGTTCGTTTTGAACAGGCTCGGCCTCCTGAATAACAGGTGAAGCAGGCGATTGAAATAACGTTTCGGCCCAAGCTCCCGGCGATAATAACAAACTAATACCGAGTGCCAGCACAAATAGCGTTACAAAACGGGGTGTACCGGAAAATCTTTTTTCATAGAACGCGAATAGCGTAGATAATAATAAAGCCCATCGATTCATAAACGTTGCATTTCTCCTTCTTGGCAAATCTCTATAGTAAGCAGATACTCGTTCCCACGCGCCGTACTACAAAGACTCAGCTATTATAACAACATAAAAGGGCTTTCGCCAATTCGTTGCAGATCATTCTAATTTATTGTGATCGATCTGGGATAATAAAACAAGCTTTGCCGAAGAACGAGACAGCCGTAAAAACGGCCACTGGCAAAGCTCAAAAAGAAATGCCAATGCCGCTACCAGGGTTATACCCAGACAGCCATTGCTTATCACTATTACCATTTTTGTATTTAGAAGTCGTCAAAATACAAAGGCCGGCCCGTTGGTCGCCGGGCTAGGAACAAGCAACATGCAAAGACATCCTAAAATGACAATCGCGAAAAAGAGCAAAATAGCCAACAGCAACACTTGCTGCCGCGTAATACCGCTCATAGTAACACCCTCAACAATAATTTATCTACGCGCTATCTTCCCCATTCTACCTTGAGTTGTCATAATACACAAGCTTGTAAGGCCTAATGCGGTAATTCTCCGCTTGCACGATTTATCCGAAGCGAAAACAGCCGCAGAAGTTGAGCAGTTCCAGCCTAAATCTCTACCATTTCCTACAAAGCGCTACTGGCGACTCTAAGACCAGTACATTTAAAGGTCATATACCTTACATAGGACTATAATATCCGTTGTATTTCCCCCAGAATATGATATTATGAAAGAATGTAATCTGACTAATTACGTAATATCCTTTTGCCAAAGCCAAAGCTATGACAACAACCGACCCCAACTCAAATAGTTCCTTACTCGGTCAACTTCACGCTGCCGTCGAGAGTCTCACCGAAGGTTTTACCTTGTATGACAAAGATGATCGCTTTGTTTTTGCCAATAAAAAATACCGCGAGTGGCGCAACGATATTGTCGACTTACTTATCCCTGGTACGCCCTTTGCTACTATCGTTCGGGTTGGGGTCGAGCGCGGCCTCTATTTAGAAGCCGTTGGTCGAGAAGAATCCTGGATCAAAAGCCGAATTGAGCGACACCAAAGCGACGGCTGTAAATTCGAACTACCGCTCAGCGACGGCCGCTGGCTGCAAGTAACCGAACAAAAAACCATCGACGGCGGTACTGTAACGCTGTACAACGACATCACCGATTGGAAACAGACAGAAGAATACCTACGTGACTCCGAAGCCCGCTATCGAACATTGTTTGATAAAGCTCCGGTTATTCTCTTTACAAAAAATCGTGCCGGCGTTTATACCAGTGCCAATGCTGAAACATTGACCTATTGGAAACCGCTCAACCCCATCGGCTTTACTGACGCCGATTTACTAGAGCCTCATATCGCCAAAGAATTACGTGAAAACGACCTCAAAGTGATGGATAATGAGCAGGAACTGGTGCTGGAAGAGAATTTCATTACGCTTCAGGGACTGCGTGTGGTTTTGTCGCGCAAAGTGCCGCTACGCAATATTGCCGGCCAGGTTGTGGGTATGATGGGCATCAGTGTCGATATCACGGATCGCAAGCAGAACGAAGAACAACTGCAACAGGCCAAAGAAGCGGCCGAAACGGCTAACCAGGCTAAGAGTCAATTTTTAGCCAATATGAGCCACGAGTTACGTACCCCCCTCAACGCTATTATTGGTTATAGCGAGATTTTGCAGGAAGAAATCGATGAACAACATTTAGACCGCTTCCGGCCCGATCTGGAAAAGATTCAGGTTGCCGGACGTCACTTGCTTGCTATCATTAGCGATGTTCTCGACCTGGCCAAAATCGAGGCCGGGAAAATGGATCTCTACCTGGAAACGTTTGATATTTACACGATGCTGCATAACGTTATCGCCACTATCTATCCTCTGGCTGAAAAGAACAACAATCAGCTTGAAATCCTCTGCGATGCGCAAATCGGCGATATGCATGCCGACCTTACCAAAACACGCCAACTGCTCTTTAACCTGCTCAGCAATGCCTGCAAATTTACAGCGAAAGGAACAATCACCGTCTCCATCGAGCGCGAATTGAACGACTCCGACAGAAGCCACATTGTCATGACGGTGGCCGATACCGGCATTGGAATGACGGCTGAGCAGGTGGATAATCTTTTCCAGCCTTTTACCCAAGCCGATGCCACCACCACCCGCCGGTATGGGGGCACCGGCTTGGGCTTAACCATCAGTCAACATTTTTGTCGGCTAATGGGAGGGTCAATTACCATCGATAGTGAACCGGAGCGTGGCTCTACATTTACCATACGTCTACCGGCTAAGGTAAGCAAGTCAAAGCCGCTACCACAGCCCCTTGTAGATATGAGTCAAAATCCAACCGCTACTGCCGAGGGAAACAAGCGGCATAATACAATTTTGGTCATTGATGATGACCATGCCACCCAAGATTTGCTGCGCCGACATCTCACTAAAGAAGGTTTTCAAGTTCACACGACCGGCAGTGGCGAAGAAGGGCTGCAGTTAGCTAAAGTATTAAAGCCGGTAGCGATTACGTTAGATGTTCTTATGCCCGGTATCGATGGCTGGGCCGTTTTAACCCAACTCAAAGCGGATCCCGACTTAGCCGATATTCCGGTGATTGTGTTGACCATTATCAACGACAGAAATATGGGGTACACTTTAGGAGCATCCGATTATCTCACCAAGCCTATTCAGCGTAAGCGGCTGATAGCCCTTTTAAAGAAATATCGGGCCAGCCAAAGGCCGGTTTGCCTGGTTGTTGAAGATGAAACGCCGATGCGTGAGATGATGTACCGTACCCTCCACAAAGAAGGCTGGCACATTCTTGAAGCCGAGCACGGGCTTGAAGCCTTACGCCAGCTCAAAAAATCGCGCCCAGACCTCATCTTGCTCGATCTCATGATGCCCCAGATGGATGGCTTTCAATTTGTGGTAGAACTCCGCAAAAATGAAGCCTGGCGATCAATTCCCGTTGTCGTCGTTACCGCACTTGATTTGACGGCGTCCGATCGCGCCCGCCTGACCGGTTATGTAAACTACATTTTGCAAAAAGGAGCCTACAGCCGCGAAGAGCTGTTGGCCGAAGTACGTCGATTAGTAGAAGAGTCACTGAAATAACGTTATGGATGTTCCTTTAATTGATGCCCTTTGGGTTTTATTGTGCG
>JAGRBZ010000977.1 GCA_020433805.1 Anaerolineae bacterium | reverse complement strand
CACTTCGCAGTCGATGACGAACTTTTCGTAGCCGGCCACCAGCCCGCTCTCCAGCCAGCCCGCGGCGTGGAGGATGAAGTTGGTCTGCGCCTGGACCGCGGGCAGCATCACCTGCACCGACTCGTAGCCGGCCTGGGCATCCGGCAACTTGGCACTGGTGAAGGTGCCGCCGCTGCGGAAGGGCAGCTTATAGGACGCCGCCAGTTGGGCTAGCGTCATCAACGTGAGCTGGCTCTCGGGTGAGCCGAAGACGGTCGCGCCGCTCTGGAGGTCCAGGTTCGTCATGAACGAGCCGTAGATGACGGGAAGCCCCGGCGTGATCATCTGGGCCAGGGCGATGCCGGCCAGCGCCTCCGCGTTTTGCAGCGCCATGGTCCCGGCCAGGCTGGCAGGTGACATGGCCCCGGCCATCAAGAAGGGCGTGATGAGCAGCGCCTGGCGCGCTTTCGCATAGACCTTGACACAGCCGAGCATGCGGTCGTCGTAGCGGCGCGGACTGCTCACGTTGATGAGCGAAAGCAGCGCCGGCGTCTCGCGGATGGACTCTTTGCCGAAGACGATTTCGGCCATGGCCACGCTGTCGGCGGCATTGGCCGGGTCCGTGACCGAGCCCATGAACGCCTTGTCCGAATAGCGCGCGTGGGTGTAGACCATGTCCAGGTGGCGGGTGGGCACCGGC
>JAGRBZ010000976.1 GCA_020433805.1 Anaerolineae bacterium | reverse complement strand
GGCTAAGATAAGAAAACCTGATAAATCAGGTTGAAGAAAGGCTTTTTCAACGTGTTTTAACACGTTTCAAATGTTTGCCTGTGAATTGATTCACAGGTGCAAGCCAAACTGAGAATGGCCAGCCCACAATATGCTTGTCTGGCAGACAAAGAACGGCTCAAGTAAAATCGAGCGCCAGAGGAATCCAGATGAACGAAGGCGTTACAAAACATTTGCTGGCAACAAAGCTCTATATCCCCTCCACTCGACTGGGGCTTGTTTCCCGTCCACGTCTGGTTGAGCGCTTACATCGCAGTTTGGGCTGCAAATTAACCCTCATCTCCGCCCCGGCCGGCTTTGGCAAAACCACTTTGATTGCGGATTTCGGAAAGCGGATTGCGGAATCACCCAATCAGTATTCCGCATTCCAAAATCCGCAATTGTGTTGGCTGTCGTTGGATGAGGGAGACGGCGACCTGATCCGCTTCCTGACCTATCTCATTGCGGCTTTACAGAATGTTGTGGCCGATATTGGCAGCGACACCTTGGGGATGCTGCAATCACCCCAGACCCCAGCCGCAGAAACGCTGCTGACGGCTCTGATCAATGAAATAGCCATTGCCCCGCAGCATATCATACTCGTTCTCGACGATTACCATTTGGTTGATGCCAAACCGATTGACGACGCCCTGACCTTCTTGTT
>JAGRBZ010000975.1 GCA_020433805.1 Anaerolineae bacterium | reverse complement strand
ACCGCAGCGGCGGTTGAGCCAGGCAGCAAACGCAGGGGAGAGATGGAGATCGCCGTCGTCTTCGTACGCAGCGCCGTGTGTGAACGGCTTGACCTGGCCCAGGTAGCGCAGGGAGGTCAGCGGGCGGCGATTGCGGTCTCCGCTCTTTCCGTCTTGGGCCGCGCGCGCCTGCCCCAGCAGCAGCGTGTCCAGATAGAGGGGCCAGGGCAGAAACTCGGGCCACGGCGCATACTGGGCAGCAACGCCCTCGCGTGCTGCGATTTGCTGCAACTGGTCGATGAGTTCTTCATATAGAAAATGGTCGGCGTAGCGCTGGCCCGTGTAGGCGACCTGCACCATTTCGATTTCGTCGTTGCCGACCTGCAGGTAGCCGCGCCCTGGGATATCTTTGGGGAGCATGGCCGCGTCGGCGCGCCGCAGCATCTCCCGGCTCTCCCCTGGCGTTTCGACGCGCAAACAGATGCGGAACTTGATGTTTGAGCGCATTTGGTCGGAGACGCCGCTGGGGCGCTGCGCGGCGAGAATCAGCGAGACTCCCTGCGCGCGCCCGGTGCGCGTGATGCTCTCGAGCTGCGTGCGGAAGTGGGGGCTGGTGGCAATCATCTCCGCAAACTCGTCGATGATAATGAAGAGAAAAGGATATGGTTCGCCTGTCAGGTGCAGCCCGCGGCGCCGGTAGTCC
>JAGRBZ010000974.1 GCA_020433805.1 Anaerolineae bacterium | reverse complement strand
GGTAGGCTCATCACCTACTTTCGTTTTCAAGACGAACGCGATCGGCCACTCCGCCATCTCCCCGTACCGGTGGATCAGTATAGTCGAAAATGCGCCTTGTTCAGGGCATCTTTCACACGTATACTTTGACGTCGGTGCGGCACCCCGGTGCTTGAACCGAACCCGATTGGGAAGGTGCCGGAGAGGTCGATCGGGGCCGCCTGCTAAGCGGTTGTACGGGCTTTACCCCGTACCGAGGGTTCGAATCCCTCCCTTCCCGCTCCCGAGTCTTGAATAAACGAGACCACGCGAGTACACTCAATCGGCGTTGCTACGCGCCCGTAGCTCAGTGGATAGAGCGTTTGGTTGCGGACCAAAAGGTCAGGGGTTCGAGTCCCTTCGGGCGTACCATCTCCAGTCAAAACAAATCTGGTCAGGCGCTGACAGATCGCTTGTATATCACCTGTTGACGCGGTCACCCTGGGAGGGTGTCGCGCCTTATCGATTGTGCGTGATCCGATTTCAAGAATATCTCTGTCGAACTAGTCCTAATTCGGTCAGAATTCAGCGATCGAAAGAGGAATGGCGATGAACGACTTGGTCAGGTCACTCGTCGAAATAATCGGTGAAGCCGGGTCGGGAGCGATTTTGTCGAAAGATCCACTTCAAGGAGCGATCACCGGCGCCAGCATTGAGACGATAG
>JAGRBZ010000973.1 GCA_020433805.1 Anaerolineae bacterium | reverse complement strand
TCCCTGGAGGCCTTGGGGTAGTCCTCGTTGAACTCCTCCAGCTTGGACATCTCGTACAGGGACATGGACATGTACAGGTACGGGAGCGGGTCCTTTCGGGTATCGTCGTTGACGGTGTAGTTCTCCGCCTTGGCCAGGCACTTCTCGTAATTCTCGTCCACGAACAGCACGAGCAGGTCCTCGTAGACGTGCTTCTGTGCGGTGGCGGTGAAGGCGGTGAAGGCCAGCAAGGCAGCGGCAAGGAAGGTCCTCATGGTCTTGGCGTTGGTGCGATGTGGTGCAAGAACGATGCCGGAAAGTTAACGGAAGGGGGATGGACGTTGCATGTTGCAGGTTGGAGGTTGGAGGTTGGGGGTTGGGGGTTGGGGGTTGGAGGTTGAATGCTGGAGGTTGAAGGTTGGAGGTTGCACCTGTTGATACTTGTCCCATGACACTTGACACTTGATACGTGGCCCTAGGCCCTTGGCACCCACCCGCTCCGCTTTCAGCCCTTAGCGTTCAGCCTTCCGTTGACCGAACTTCGCGCCATGCGCATCGATATCCTCTCGGCCGTTCCCCGCATGCTCGATGGCTTTCTTCAGGAGAGCATCCTGGGTCGCGCACGGAGCAAGGGGCTGGCCGAGGTGCACGTGCATGACCTGCGCGATTGGAGCACGGACAAGCACCGAAGGATCGACGACTAC
>JAGRBZ010000972.1 GCA_020433805.1 Anaerolineae bacterium | reverse complement strand
ATCCGTTAATCCTGCCAATCATGTTCTTAATAATGGCGAAAAACGAATGACACTAACGTATTTGGAGATTAGAGACTGGAGATTGGAGATTGAAGAACCGCTACCTATTTACCAATTACCTATAAAGAATACGGATGCGCAGGATTGAACGGATTTCTCACTTTTTTGGTCCGTTAATCCTGCCAATCTGTGCTCTAAATAAGAGTATGTCGATGACGGTGGGAACGATTTCGCAGAATGGGTGGAGTTTCAGCTGCATGATGAATAGGAAGGGGTGGCTTTTGGATTTTATTGGGATAAGTATACCACAGTATGGAGGCAGAACAATGTAGCAGGTGGCGAGCGATAGAAACACTGAATTAATGATGGAAATGAGGGCACTGATTCATTCCAGGCAAACCTCGCAACAATTCTATACCAAGCCATCGCTGTGATTGAAATGCGCAATTCAGTGACATCATCATTTTCAGTGCTTCAGTGTTTCACAAAACGCATCCGGTGGCGCGACAAAAGTCAACCATCTAGACACAGCAAGCCGATTATAGTATGATGCCCTTATATCCAAGAAGGTAAAAAATAGTGACTCAAGGGGAATACTATGGTAGAGATGTCTCCAAGGCAATACACGCCGGAAAGCGTTTATGCGGCTTACGAAGCGTTCCTGGGTGGGTATCCGACCTACAA
>JAGRBZ010000971.1 GCA_020433805.1 Anaerolineae bacterium | reverse complement strand
GCTGCACCCGACGCCGGCGCTGGGCGGCACACCGCGCGGGCTGGCGCTGGAGTTCATCCGGGAATCCGAGCCGGTGCCGCGCGGTTGGTATGCCGCGCCCGTGGGCTGGATCGACCACCGGCTGGACGGCGCGTTCGGCGTGGCCATCCGCTCGGCCGTGGCCGACAACCGCCGCGTCTGGCTCTACGCCGGCGCGGGCATCGTGGCCGACTCGCAGCCGGAGAAGGAATGGGTGGAGACCGGGTGGAAGTTCCGGCCGATTCAGGAAGCGTTGGGGGTGAGGGCGTGAGGCGTGAAGACGTGAAACGTGAAGACGTGAAACATGAAGACGTGATTGGGAGATTGGGAGATTGGGAGATTGGGGTGTGTTGTGTCCCCAGCTCCGCACGTATCCGTAGGTCCGGTTACCAACCGGACTTGCCGGCACACGGCGGCCGTCACGCTGATAGCGATGACCTACGCCGCCCCTCGCCCGGAGACGCCGCATGAATCCGAATCTGGCGTGGGCGATGCTGCTGGTGGACGCGCTGGCTCAATCCGGGCTGCGCGCCGTGTGCATTGCGCCGGGATCGCGATCGACGCCGTTGACGCTGGCGTTCGACCGGCATCCGGACATCGACGTTTCGCTGCACCTGGACGAGCGGGGCGCGGGCTTCTTCGCATTGGGCATGGCCCTGGCCACGGA
>JAGRBZ010000970.1 GCA_020433805.1 Anaerolineae bacterium | reverse complement strand
AAGTGCTGAGGGTGAGGGTGAGGGTTTGCCAGGCGGTGCCGAACAGGTCGCCGTGGTTCCATGCGGGATTGAAGATGGAGACGGTCGCCGAGCGGGCCAGGAGATCGGCGGGGTAGAGGGTGAAGTGGATGATCAGCGGCAGCAGGAATAGAGAAGTTAGAATGAAGAATGTAGAAATAAGGAAAAGGATAGAACGAATGTGGCGGCGGGTACGCAGCCAGGCCAGCAGGCAGAAGAGAACAAAGACGAGCGGCAGAAGGCGGGCGGCGAGGTAGGAGTAGATGGCAAGAGCAGTGAAGAATGAAGAATAGAGAATGGAGAATGAAAAAGGGAGATTGGAGATTGGAGATTGGAGATTGGAGATTGGATGGTTGGATGGATGGATGGTTGGTTGGATGGTTGGATGATGTGTTTGGGGGCCGGGTGGCTGGGTGGCGGGTTGGATGATGCGGCGGAAGGCTTGATGAAAGAAGTAGAGAGCCAGGGTTGCGAAGAGGGGAAAGAGAATGGCGCGGAAGCCGAGGCGGCTGAAGTGGAGGTGCCAGTCGGACAGGGCCAGGCCGAGCATGGTTAAAAGCGCGATGGCGCGGCTGCCGGTGATCGAACGCATTAAAGGATAAACGGCGGCCACGGTCAGAATACCGACGGCGGCGGCGGGTAGGCGCAGGGCCAGCGGTATCGGGCCGA
>JAGRBZ010000969.1 GCA_020433805.1 Anaerolineae bacterium | reverse complement strand
CGATCTTAGGCTGTGGCTGGTTGGCCCGGCAAACATTGTCAATGCGCGGCTAAGATTGGTTCAGTCTGTTAATCTGAAAGGTGATCAAAAGAGGTTCATAGCAGCCCCATATTAGGTCATTGTTAGACTGAACTAATCTTTTAACACCGCTTCTAAGGTTAGAAGACCGGCAGATTGGGGTGCAAATCCTGGTTTAAAAAAAGGCGTTTGCTGACAGACCAAGCTCTGCACTCCATTGCTTATGAAAGGACTAGCCACATATCATTTTATCCCGCACCTTAGCAACGACCGGGCCTCGCTCGGCGAGTTCATCGCCGAGCTATGAAACAGCACCCCATCAATGGGGTTTCATCGAAAAACCGGATTTCATCCGGTGTCGATTGATAGACCGGATCATTTATATCCGGCGGGATTGGCCAAACGTCGCGTTCGTTTGCAAAAGTGATATGTGGGTAGATGAAAGGAAGCCATAAATGATAAACATAGAGAGCACTGACAACGTCCAGTCGGTTATGAAAGCAATACCTGAACCAACGACTGGCTTTCCGCCCGAGGTCTGGCACAGCACCCGCCCCAGCCCGCGAGCGGCCCGGATCAAGCAGCGGCTGCTCGCCAACGAACGCCAGATCGATGTCGAGCGTGCACGCTTTGCCACCGAAAGTTATCGCGCTACTGAAGGCGAGCCGATG
>JAGRBZ010000968.1 GCA_020433805.1 Anaerolineae bacterium | reverse complement strand
CATATGAACTGGCCCGAGAGCGCTACGCCGCTTTGGGCGTGGACACAGAAAAGGCTCTGACCGGCCTCTCCCAGGTTGCCATCTCCCTGCACTGCTGGCAGGGCGACGACGTAGGCGGCTTCGAGACCGCCGGCGGCGAGCTGGGCGGCGGGCTGGCGGCCACCGGCAACTATCCCGGCAAAGCGCGCACCGCCGACGAACTGCGCAGCGACCTGGACGTTGCTTACCGGCTGATCCCCGGCCAGCACCGGCTCAACCTGCACGCCATCTACGCCGAAACGGGCGGCAAGCAAGTCGAGCGCACCGACCTGCAACCGGAACATTTCGCCGGCTGGCTGGACTGGGCCAAAGCCAACAATCACGGCCTGGACTTCAATCCGACCTGCTTCTCGCACCCCATGGCTGCCGACGGCTTCACGCTGGCCAGCTACGATCCCGCCGTGCGCCGCTTCTGGATCGACCACTGCATCGCCAGCCGCCGGATCGGTGAGAGCTTTGGCCGTGTGCTGGGCTCGCCCTGCGTTACCAACATCTGGATACCGGACGGCCTCAAGGACACACCGGTCGACCGCAAGACGCCGCGCGCGCTGCTGGCGCAGTCGCTGGACGCGGTCTTCGCCGACAAGATCGACCCGCGCTTCAACCTGGACGCGGTCGAGGGCAAGCTGTTCGGGCTGGGCTCAGAGGCG
>JAGRBZ010000096.1 GCA_020433805.1 Anaerolineae bacterium | reverse complement strand
CGATCAAGCCCCTTTTCTTGGCTGATAATGTGGCTCATCTGCCGATAGCAGCGCAGGATGGTATCTTTTAAGTCGGCCCCGGCCTGAATATCGACCAGCGTTTGTTTAACCTCGCGGGTAAGCCGTTGGATGGGCGTTGGCGGTTTGGGTTTGAAAAATTGTCGCCACAAAAGCCAAAAGCCGAGTAATAATACCGCTAACAAGGCGGTGCTAACCGCGCCGATGATCCATTCCGGCGGATTAACCACAAATTCAGGCGGCGCGGGCAGCGGCTCTTGAGAATTTTCGTCTAATAAGCCGGCCACCGGCGGCGTTTCGGATGGTTCTTCGGCTTTAGGCAAGGGCGGCATAAGCCGGATAATGCCGTGCAGCATGAGAATAATAAGGGTGTAGCGAATAACCCGCTTGATGGTTTCTTTGCGCACTTCCGGAGAAATAATAAACGCGATAACGGAAACAATCAGCAGCGCCCACAATAAGCCGGCCAGCAGATACAAAAGGCTGCCCGGCAGCGATACGCCGGCAAAAGAGAGCTGTCCTTGCTGCAAGGCTTCGAGCAGCGCCCCCAACGGCAGGGCCTCGCCCGGTAAGAACTCAACCGAGGCCAGACTCCCGCCCAGCAGCACCGTGGCGGCAATCGCCAGCCCTATCAGCAGACTAAGCTGTTTTTTTCGTTGCGTAAATTCGTTAGGTGTGGAAATGGGGCAATGTTCCTCTTTTAAGAGCGTTGTAACTCAGGAGATAAGGAGATTGGGGAGATTGGATAGGCATAATCTCCTTATCTCTCTATCTCTTATCTCCATTCAACGGTCAATGGTGTGTGTGCAAACCTCAGTTCGAAAACAGATGACTTTTATGTCATTTCACAGCCCTTCGGCTTCGCTCAGGATAAACTCCGCGGAGAAATCCCTGTGACAACATAATAAGAAGGCATTTTGGCTGGAAAAACTTGAAACAACAACGCCAATTTTTCCGGCGATTGCTTCATATATCGAAATGTCTGAGGGATTTCTCCGCCTCCGGCTACGAAATGACAGTTGCGACTTTCATTATCGAACTCTGGTGTGCAAATACGTTGTCAACCTGTAATATGCTGGCGGCGGGTCGGTTTGTGCTCGCCGAGTTTTTGCAGAAGCAGGCCAAGCTGTTCTAAGCTGACGAGATTGTGAACCGGCAAAAAATCGTCGATGTAGGGCAGGGCGGCCTGAATCCCGCGCGTCAACGGCTCGTAATTTTCGGAGCCGAGCAGTGGATTGAGCCAGATGAGCCGCTGCGAACTCAATTGCAGCCGATTCATCTCGTGGCGCAGTAAATCGATGTCACCCCGGTCCCAGCCGTCGCTAATGATGAGTACGATAGCCCCCTGGCCCAAAACGCGGCGGCCCCATTCGTAATTAAAGGTTTTGAGCGCGTCGCCGATGCGCGTGCCGCCGGCCCAATCATGAACCGAGGCCGTGACCTGGTCTAAGGCCACATCGATATCTTTTTCGCGTAAATGGCGGGTAATGCGGGTTAAGCGGGTGCTAAAGACAAAGGCTTCAACATTCTCCAGCCCGTTGCTAATGGAATAGATGAATTTGAGCAGCACGCGCGAGTACCGTTCCATCGAGCCGCTCATATCGGCGATAACCACCAGCGGGCGGCGCTTCAGTTTGCGTTTGCGCCAGGTTAGTTGTAGCGGTTCGCCGCCGTAGCGCAAATTTTGGCGAAATGTGCGCCGCATATCTAAATAGGTACCGTGCGGCGCTTGTATTTTGCGCCGGGTGCGCCGCTGCTCCAGACGCCACTCCATTTTGCGCATCAGATGCTTAATTTCGTCCAATTCGTCGGGTGTGAGTTGATCGAAATCTTTGTGGCGCAGTACTTCTCTAGCGCTGTAGGTATAAATGGTATCAGCCAGCGGTTCTTCCGATTCGGGCAGTGAGTCGTCGTTTTTGTCGCTTTTAGGGCCAGGCGGAATCTCGATTTTTGTTTCACGCTGCGTACGCTGGCGAATAAGTGCACCCAGCTCCAACTCCAGCAGTTCCGTTGCTTCGCGGGCTTGCCAAAAGAGATCAAAGGCTTGATCGTACAGCGGCAAATGCTCGAACTGCGAGATAAGAATGGTACGGGCCGTATTTTTGAAATCCTCACGGCTGCGAACGGTGATGTAGCGCAGCGCATCGACCAAATCGAGAATTTGGGTGGGTGTTACCGGCACGCCCAGCGCCCGCAGCAATCGACCAAATAAAACCATATTGCGCAGCAGGTGTCCGTGCTCATCTGAAGTTAAAGGGGGTTGATTTTCTGTCACCCGATCCTCTTGTTTTGAATAGGCGTTCAATCGTTCGTGCAGTTGAGAAAAGTAAGGCTAAGGCTGAGGCTATCAACCCGAATTCGATAATTAAAATCGCTGATGCATCTATTTCAGAATCACTGCCATGAAGTTAAGCCCCCCCGGCCCCCCAAAGGGGGGAGAAAGGCGTCAAATTCCCCCTTTGGGGGGTTAGGGGGGCTAATGTCAGTCACTAACTTCATGGCAGTGCTATTTCAGAATGCAGGTTATCGATAAAGTCATTATCTTTGGTTGAATAAAAACCACTCTACTGCTTACTTGCCATCTTACCCAAGATTTCGCGCACGCCTGCGCCCTGCACCTGCTGAATATCATCCTGATACTTGAGCAAAACGCCCAGCGTATCGTTGATAACCTCATCGCTTAAATCTTCGCGGTCGAGGGCCACCAGCGCCGAAATCCAATCGAGCGTTTCGGCCACGCCGGGTAATTTATATAAATCAGCCTCGCGTAATTCCTGCACAAAAGCCACAACCTCGCGGGCAAGCTGCTGCGGTGCTTCCGGCACTTTAGCCAGCACAATATGGTACTCTTTTTCAAAGGAAGGATAATCGATCCAGTGGTACAGGCAGCGTCGCTTTAAAGCGTCGTGAATTTCGCGGGTGCGGTTGGAGGTAATAATTACGACCGGCGGTTGCTGGGCTTTTATGGTGCCCAGTTCGGGAATCGTCACCTGAAAATCGGACAGGATTTCCAAAAGGAAGGCTTCGAACTCTTCATCGGCCCGATCCAGCTCATCGATAAGCAAAACCGGCTCGATGCCGTTGGGACGCTCGATGGCTTGCAGCAGCGGGCGTTTGAGAAGAAATTCCGGGCCGAAAATCTTCTTCAGGGCGTTTTCTTCGCTGACATTACCGGCTGCTTCGAGCAATCGAATTTCGAGCATCTGGCGGGTGTAGTTCCATTCGTACACGGCGGTGTTTACGTCCAGGCCTTCGTAACATTGCAACCGAATCAGCGAACGATCGAGCATGGCGCTCAATACTTTGGCGATTTCCGTTTTGCCAACGCCGGCTTCCCCTTCCAGAAAAAGGGGTTTGCCTAATTTTAGGGCCAAATAGATGGATGTCGTCAAACTCCGGTCGGCGACGTAATTTTGCCGGCGCAGCGCAGCCTGCACTTGATCAATGGAGGCGAAATTCTCTTTTAGGTTCACGGTACGTTATCTCCGGACAAGATGTGTTGGGGGAATGGTGTTATTGTACTTTTTTTAGAGCGTACGGCAAGAAGTTAGGGAGGGCTGGTTTCTGTTGACATTTCGGGTTTGCATGTCATTTCGACGAGCTTGCGAGGAGAAATCCCCCCGAACTTTGCGTGTAAGGGTAAAGAACCCAGGTTTTTGCCACAATTAAAAGCATGTTGCCCAATTGAGCACCCATAGAAGCCTTTGTCGGTCTCATGTTCAAGAAAAACCTGGGTTCTAAGGCTACCACGATTTCGTGCAGAGCTTGCGAGGAGAAATCCCCCCGAACTTTGCGTGTAAGTGGTTGTTGTAGGGGATTTCTCGCTCCTGCGTCGCTCGAAATGACATCATCCGTCATCATTTTAGCACCTTGTTTTTGTGCAAAATAGGAAGGGTTCTATTCCTATGTGCAAAATAATGCGATTTCTATTCACAAAATCGGGACCAATCAGATTGGTACTCAACAAAACGAAAGATAGGGACAAAACATGAAAACTCCATTTTGTTTGCAATCAAATTTTACGAATAAACTCTCGTGTAAATATCTAATCAGTTAACTTTGTAAGGTGAATTACTAATAGTGACATATGACCCTTCATAGAAGGTCCATCTGACACTATTACTAGTAGTGACATATGACACGAACCACTAAATACAGTGGTAGGTGACATATGTCACTACTTTGAATATTGTTTTACTTTATTCGCTAAACTTATCTGGAAATTGTTTGTCCAATTGGCTATTGCAAGCGTGAATTTCGGCTTTTAGAGCAATTAGAACCCCCGTTATTTTGCATTAACCAATAGAAACCGCCTTATTTTGCACAAAATTAAGGTATCAAATTTGCTTTTACAAAACTTTACACTATCGGAAATATATTTATTTGAATTAATGTTGAGTATTACCTTAGTTTTTGTTGAGTATCTTGCTAACAGACACGTTACGAATTTGACAACAGCAACGGGTGCTCATCGTCATTGCACGCTTTTTTGAAACACTGATGCACTGAATTTTTATGAATTCACTGAAAAATAGACCTACTTCAGTGAATCAAGCTTATCAGTGTTTCAGTGTTTCACCCGTTATGTCCGGATTTGGTCAAACTACAAAGGTTTCCGTTAGTAAGGTTGAGTATTCTGAATGGGTATAAACGTATTGTGGGTGACTATTCAGAATACTATTGAAAAATTATAGCTCAGTATAATTATGGCAATCGCTATAACTTTTTGAAGCGGATAAAGTAGCAACTTGAGTTTTGTTTATAAAAATACTACACTTTAAACTTATATGCTTCACGGTAGCTAGACTGTAATGAGAAAAATATCAAAATCACGTTCAATAAATTTTTAAGTTAACAAATTTGTAAACATCAAACTAGTGCATCATCCAGACTTAAAATTCTGATTTTTACCGTGGAAATAACCCGAATTTTTAGCTTAGTCGTTGCACTAGTAGTTCAGCAAAAAAAGTTTGCCGGATAAAACCTCGGTTAATTGCGGGAATCCATCCGACAAAAGAACATTGTTAGACTACTAGTGCATTATCCAGACTTAAATTTTGGATAAAAACGTTCGAGTTTAGAGCGGGTGTCATCGATCTTAAAGTGCCAATCAACAGTGAGTTGTTTACGATTTGTGAGAGAAGCCCAAGCCTCAATCTCTCGTTGAAAGTCTGAAAGATGACCAAGAAGACAGCCACACAAACATTGCTTGGACAAAGCACTCAATTCGCACTCAGAGATATTGAGCCAACTGCCATGTTTGGGGTGTAGACGAAGTCAAGACGTTTGACATAAGCTCTGGTAATAGCGGGCTCAAAAACAGTGTAAAAAGCGCCTTTGGTATGAGTGTTGAGGTTATCTATCACCAGCGTATCGGGTATCAAGCAGTTGAGCCACTTCAAGGGCCCAATTTGCTTTGGTTCATTGCTGCCGGGCCCGTTCCTTGTCAAAAACCGGAGAACGGTTTTGTAAACATAAAAATGCTGGCCGCACCATTGCGCTCATACTTGGTCGTCTGGTTTGAGGCGTGCTCTAAAAATAGCCGCTCAACCAAGCTTGGAAACACAGTTATTATCTTACGACTTTGCGATTACGCGGTGAGGCCACCGAAGTCGAACAATTTCGGGAAGATAAAAGCGGCTTGCATTTGTATTCCCGCCACAAACGTTCCTTCTCCGCTCAGAAATCCCTTACTTTGTTGACCGACTTGGCCCATAACCTGCTAGCTGACTTCCGTTATTGTTCTTTAGCCAACTCAGCCTTTGCCGATTGGGGCTTGAAACGGATTGTCCGCGATTTGTTACAAATACTCGGTTTACTGGTTTTTGAAAATACACAACTAAAACGAATCGAATTGCTGACCACCCACTCTTGTGCAGCTGAGCTACTTATTGAACTAATTGCCTAAATTTTGGCCAAATTAGTGGCAACTTGCTCATTCTTGGCTTGATTTTCGAGACTTTTGGCTAATATCCAAAGATTTTATGGGTCTAGTTGTGGATAATCCGAGCAAAATAAGTTGAACTCACGAAAATTATCAATTTTAATACAAATAACTGTCAATTTTATTGGCAAATCAGTGGAAATGCTCAATTTTAGCTCGATTTATGCTTAGTTTCGGAGCATAGTGCCGCTAATTTGGCCTAAAACAAGGTAATTGAAACTTTTAAGAGTAGACAAATATATAAAATGAATTTTATCGGCTGAGTAATAGCGAGTTCTTATGAACGGCTAAAAGAAAGTATAACGATAAGCAGGTGTTTTATCCACTGCCATATGTATAGTTTACACTAAGCAATATGGCCTAACCCCCAGAATTACTTTTGTTTCATTAGCTAACTTTAATACGTATTTTTTTCAGAAGTCTTCTAGTTGATAATCTGCAACAGTGTTTAATGAAAAATTTTTGACTTTAATCTGTCTCATCTAATATGAATGTATTATTAAATGCAACGTTATGTGATATTAATTGCATCGAGCCACTTCCAGGAAGATCCGATAAACCGTGATGGGTTAAAGCAAGTCCCTTATTTTTTCTCATCGTTACTGAAAAAGTAGTTATTTGACTCAAACTGGCTACCCTATGTCGTCTCTCTTCTAGTTCATGATAAGACATGTATTGAGCGTTATCATAATCATCAGGAGCCAAGGTAGCAAATCCGATACTAACTGTGTAGTCTCCAGGTATAAGATTTAATTCAATCGTTTGTCGAAATCGAACCCTTTGACCCTTTCGTACAAATGAAGGAACTTTCATATCAAGTTGTAAGGTTGTTTTACCATGTACTAGAATATTTCTGTCGTTTCTGATCGCTACGCTTCCAATAGGTGCTCCAATATCCTCTAATAGCTCAAACTCGTAATAAAAGTAAGCTGTGGTCCCTTGTTCAAATATACGACATAAGCCACCCGATGTGTCACATAATGCCACTCCAGTGCATTTGGCTCCTCCGTCGCTAATTAATTGCAAATTTGATATATCTATAAAGGCATTGCTGTTTGGCCAATAAAAATTATCAGAACTATGGTTTTCAGGAGTTGTTTGTGTTTTTTTACGATTCTTACGACTATAATCTTGCGGACTCTTGCTTAATCTGATTTTTGATTGTTTCTGATTTTGGCCAAGCAAAAAGTAATGTTTGACTGCTTCCGTTGAATTTCCTAAAAATATATTTTCACCTTTATTTAACACCATAGATTTTTGGCAATACTGCTGTACAGTGCTCATACTATGGGTTACTAGAATGACCGATATGTCTTTTTTTAGTAACTCTTCAATTCTTGTATAGCACTTTTGTCGAAAAAATACATCGCCTACAGAAAGTACCTCGTCGATTACAAAAATATCACATTCCAAAAAGGCGAAAAGTGAAAAACCCAATCTAGCCCGCATTCCTGATGAATAAGATTTATAGGGTCGGTCAAAAAATTCACCTAACTCAGAAAATTGTTCTATATCAGACAATCGTTCTCTAAGATAGATTTTAGGAAAACCTAATAAACGTGAACTGTGAAAAATATTTTGGCGACCAGTTAACTCGGGATTAAAACCTGTACCTAATTCTAATAGAGATAGTATTTTTCCATTAACTACACAATTTCCTGATGTAGGATATAAAACACCTGTTAGAATTTTTAGTAGTGTGCTTTTTCCTGCACCATTTGGACCAATAATCCCTAAAGACTCTCCTCGTTTAAGTTCAAACGAAATATTGCGTAAGGCCCAAAAGTCTTTGTGTTCCAGAGACATTCCCATAGTTAGCCACTCTTTAGCACGTTTCCAAGGAGAGTCGTAAACTTTAAAGCATTTACTTAGCCCATCAATTTTGGCAACTATTTCGTTTCTCATAATACATCTCTCAATTCTTTACGAAGTTTATGTAGTACTAAGTTTCCTATTAAAGTAATTCCTAGTGCCCAGACACCCATTCCTGCCCACATAGTCCAATTTGGAATAATATTATACAAGAATAAATCCCTTATACTAGAGAGATAATAATAGGGTGGATTTCCTAGCAATAATACCTGTGCCCAAGATGGTAAAATATTCTCTACGTAAACAATAGGTAGTGTCCACATCCAGAGTTGCATAAGTACCCTTAAAACGTGACTAATATCATGAAAAAAAACTTCGAGTGAAGCAAGTAAAAGCCCAAGGCCAAATGCATAAATCTGGAAAAGAATACCCACTATTGGTAGCATTATACTAGACAGACTCACAGAATGTCCTATAAACAAACTAACCAGTACTAATAACAGCAAGTACAACATTAGGCCAAAGGTCTCTGCTAACACAAGCTGAGCTACAAAAATCTCTTCAGGTATAGGTAATTTCCCTAAATAACGAGCATTAGCTCGAAAAGCATTGCTGCATCTGGTTACAGTTCCAGAAAAGGCTAACCAAGGTAATAGTCCAGAGCATAAATAAAGTACAAAATCATAAGGATCACCTGCAGCATTTCCAGAACGAAAACTTACCAATCGAGAAAATACAATCGTGTAAATTGCAATTTGAAGTAAAGGAAGTAAAAAATTCCAGAATAGTCCTATCCCTGAACCAGCATATCGCAGGCGTAAATCATCCCATGCATTTCGTATTATATAATCTCTATATCGATACAAATTTAATAACATAAACCTAGCCCTAACATAAATTTAACCTGGTCAGATGCTTTTGACCAGGTTAAAACATATTTCCTAGATAGAAAATTGAGGTTATGATGAACTACTTTTTGTTACAGTCTTTCGCTTATAAATTCTTATCAATAGCGATTTGGAATATTCCAAAATCTTGCTTATTTTCACTCAACTGCTGGTGAATATAAGGGTAACAGCGCTATTCCTCGGGGCTATAGTATAGCCAAACCACCCAACTAAACTACCCCACCAACCCATTCACCGCCGCCACAATCGTCTCCAAATCGGTGCTGCTCAGAGCCGGATGTACTGGCAGGGAGATCACTTCCAGCGCGGCCTGCTCGGCCTCCGGTAGAGACAGATCATAGCCTAGTTCGGTGTACACCCGTTGCTGGTGAACCGGCACCGGATAATAAACTCCGCAGCCGATACCTTGCGCTTGCAGTCCGGTCAGCACAGTATCGCGACGACCGGCCAGGACGCGAATAGTGTACTGGTGAAAGACATGGGTACAGCCTTCGGATATCGCAGGTGTGATAACCCCTTGCAGATGGTCAGACAAGAAACGAGCATTGTTTATCCGCGCCTCGGTAAACTGCTCCAGCTTTTTGATCTGCGCTAATCCGATAGCAGCGTGTACGTCTGTCATGCGAAAGTTAAAGCCTAGTTCGTCATGGTAATAACGTCGACGCATGCCGTGTTGCCGAATAACCCGGCAGTTTTCGGCAATGGCTTCGCTGTTGGTGGTGACCATCCCTCCTTCGGCGGAGGTGATATTTTTAGTTGGATAGAGCGAGAAACAGCCGCTGCCAAAACTCCCAACCCGTTGACCACGATATATTGCCCCATGCGACTGGGCCGAGTCTTCGATTATAGCCAGATTATGCTTTTCGGCAATTGCCAAAATAGGTTCCATCGCGCATGGTAATCCAAAAAGATGAACCGGCATAATGGCTTTGGTGTTGGGCGTAATTGCAGCCTCAATTTTGTCGGGATCGAGATTGAAGCTGACCGGGTCGATATCGACAAAGATAGGTCGGGCACCGGTATATAACACCGAATTGGCCGAGGCTATAAAAGTAAAGGGGCTAGTGATAACCTCATCACCTGGACCGATATCGTGAGCTAGTAAGGCAACGTGCAGAGCTGTGGTGCCAGAGGATGTAGCGACAGCATATTGGGTGCCGCACATTTCGGCAAAAGCTTCTTCAAACGCTTTAACTCGAGGCCCTTGCGCCAAAATACCAGAGTCGAGTACTTCCATCACGGCCTGTTTTTCTTCGTCGCCGATTAAAGGGTTTGCAATTGAAATCATCGTTCTACAATCTCCCAGTTTAAGGTTTCAAAAATGGCTTGCCAGTCAAAATCGGGGCTGGTCATATATGCGTTTTCGGTTTTGATGGGACTGAATCGCTGCCCAAGGGGGTTTACGTAGCCTTGCAGTCGAGCCGGATTGCCCCAAACAAGCCCGTAATCTGGTACATCTTTAGTGACCACCGAGCCGGAACCGACCATAGCCCAACGCCCTATGGTGACCCCCGACAGCACCACCGCCTGTGCTCCAAGCGCGGCTCCGGTGCGAATGAGAATGGGGCTGACATTCCAGTCATCCGCACTTTTCAAGGAGCCGTCGGGATTGATGGCCCGGGGTGATTTGTCGTTAGTTAGACATACCTGAGGGCCGATGAATACACCGTCCTCAATGGTAGCGCCGTGGTAAATATGAGCATTGTTTTGGATTTTTACATTGCGTCCTAGCGTAACTTCAAAATCAATGTAGACCGCTTTACCAACAATGCAGTTGGGTCCTAATCTGGCCCGTTCGCGAATTTGAGCCTGATGCCAAATCAGGCAGCCTTCGCCAATGTGGGCCTGGGGCGAGACTTCCGCGGTAGGGTGAATACGCATAAAATGTCTACTCCTGGTTGAAATTAAAAACCGGCAATTATTTTTTGCCGGTTTTTTACGGTTATCAAATAGTAACGATGCCATTTCTGTTTATTAAAATTGAGGCGAAATGGTGTCGTGTCTTCATGTTTATCCCACTCGTTTAAAGAAGAATTTCCCGCTTTTCCAAAATAGACAGAATTTGAGCCACGATTTCTTCGGTACTATGCAGGTCGGTCTCGAAAACAATTTCAGGATTAACCGGCTCTTCATAGGGTGAACTGATGCCGGTGAAGTTTTTGATTTCACCTTTTAAGGCTCGGGCATACAGCCCCTTGGGGTCGCGACGCTTGCATACTTCAATATCGCACTTAACAAACACTTCAAAGAAGCGACCTTCAGGCAGCAGCGAGCGCGCAAAGTCGCGGTCGGACTGGAACGGTGATATGAAGCTGCACAGAACCAGGTTGCCATGCTCAAAACCTAAGCGAGCCACTTCGGCCACGCGACGAATGTTTTCTTGCCGATCCTGTTCGGTAAAGCCTAAGTCGCCGTTCAGGCCATGGCGTACGTTGTCGCCGTCCAAGAACATCGTGCGGACACCACGCTCGAACAGAAACTGCTCGACCTTTTTGGCCACGGTCGATTTGCCTGAGCCGGACAGTCCGGTAAACCAAAGGACTGCGGCTTTGTGTTTGTTTTGTTCCTCACGCATCTCACGCGAAACACCCGTTGTCTCCCAAACAACATCACTTGATTTCTTACGGCCTGTGCTGGTGTCTGCTTTTTCTTCACTGTCAACCAAGTCGCTAACTTGGCGCGATTGCCCCCGAATCATTCCGGCTGCGACGGTATTGTTGGTGAATGGATCAATCAGAACGAAACTGCCGGAGTTGCGGTTGATTTGATAGCGATCGTAGAAAATGGGTTGGGTGGTGGTCAGTTGCACCCGGCCAATCTCATTGAGGGTCAACGCCTCGGTCGGCTCGCGATGCATCGTATCGACATCAATTTTGTAATTGAGTTCGGATATCAAGGCTTTTACCTGCCGCGAGGTATGCTGCAGCCAGTAGGTGCCTTGCGGATTCATGGGTGTTTCACTCATCCAGCATAAGGTGGCATCGATCTGATTACTCTTTTGAGGCAGGTTACGGGTACGTACAATCATATCGCCCCGGCTGATGTCGATTTCATCTTCCAGAGTAATAACGATGGAGTCACCGATGATCGCTTCTTCCGGTTCGCTATCATAGGTTACAATCGATTTGACTTTGCTTTGCAACCCGGATGGAAGAGCAACAACTTCTTCGCCAACGGCGATACGCCCAGAGGCCACCTGTCCGGCAAAACCGCGAAAGTCTTGGTTGGGTCGGATGACATACTGGATCGGAAATCTAAAATCAACCAGGTTGCGGCTGGCCCCAACGTTAACATGTTCCAAATGATGCAGTAAGGTAGGGCCATCGTACCAGGTCATATTGAGGCTTTTTTCAACCACATTATCGCCATGCAGGGCCGAAATGGGAATAAAGACAATATCCTGCACCGATAGCTTCGAGGCGAATGCTTTGTAGTCGGCCATAATTTGGTTGTAAACATCTTGTTTATAGTCAACCAAGTCCATCTTGTTGATAGCCACTACCAGGTGAGGAATTTGCAGCAGCGTAGCTAAAAAGCCGTGCCGCCGCGATTGGGTAACAACGCCTTTACGGGCATCGATAAGAATAATTGCCAGTTCGGCAGTTGAAGCGCCGGTTACCATGTTGCGGGTGTATTGGATATGGCCGGGCGTGTCGGCGATGATAAATTTGCGTTTGGGTGTGGCAAAGTAGCGATAGGCCACATCGATGGTGATTTTTTGCTCACGTTCGGCGCGTAGGCCGTCCATCAACAGGGCTAAATCAACGTGCTCATCGCCACGGGTTTCGCTGGCACGTTCAACTGCCTCAAGTTGGTCTTCAAAAATAGCTTTTGAGTCATATAATAGCCGGCCGATGAGCGTGCTCTTGCCGTCATCGACGCTGCCGGCAGTAGTGAAGCGCAGCAGGTCTACTCCCGCCTTGACGCCGGGACGTGATACTTCTTCCATCGGCTCTACCTTTTCTTCCGGAATTGCGGCTTTTTGATTAGTCATCATGAGAAACGTTCCCTTTTAGAAATATCCTTGTCGTTTGCGGTCTTCCATAGCGGCTTCTGAGCGTTTGTCATCAGCCCGTCCACCTCGTTCGGTAATCCGAGCCGAGGCGATCTCTTGAATGATTTCTTCCATATTACTGGCTCGCGACTCAACCGCGCCGGTGCAAGTCATATCGCCAATAGTTCGAAATCGTACGATTTTCGTTTCCACCAGTTCACCCGGCTGGGGTTTAACCACATCGGTTACGGCCAAGAGCGTTCCGTCTCGTTTAATAACCTCGCGCTGATGGGAGAAATAGAGCGAGGGCAGTTCAATTTCTTCCTCATAAATATACTGCCACACATCCAGTTCAGTCCAGTTACTCAAGGGGAAAACGCGAAAGTGTTCATTCGGCAGCTTACGGCCATTGTACAAATTCCAGAGTTCGGGCCGCTGGTTTTTAGGATCCCATTGACCAAAAACGTCGCGGTGGGAGAAAAAACGTTCTTTAGCCCGCGCTTTTTCTTCATCACGACGGGCACCGCCCAGTGCCGCTTCAAATTTGTGTTCGGCTAAGGAGTCGAGCAACGTAACCGTCTGTAAACCGTTACGGCTGGCATTAGGGCCGGTTTCTTCCACTACGCGCCCCGTATCGATAGAATCTTGCACATAACCCACAATTAACTGCACTTCCAATTTTTCCATCAACGTATCCCGAAAGGCTAACGTTTCAGGAAAATTGTGCCCGGTGTCGACATGCATAAATGGAAACGGAATTTTTCCCGGATGAAAAGCTTTCCGGGCCAGATGAGCCATCACGATTGAGTCTTTGCCGCCGGAGAATAGCAGTACCGGGCGATCAAACTGGGCCGCAACCTCGCGGATAACGTAGATGGCTTCGTTTTCTAGTTGTTTTAAGTGACTTCGAAGATATGAATTCATTTTTCCTAACTCTTATTTAGTATGACAAGCAAAGTATATTGCTCCTAGTTCCAAATAGGATGGGAATAAAGGTTAATCACAGGGGTAAAACACACGGGAGAATGAAGAGGAACCTGGTGAGGCGTTACCGGTAGGCTCACCACATGTTTATGCCACCTATCAACCTGACTTGGCCCGGACCGGCACTGGCCTGGAAAGAAAACCGTATCGGGCTGTATTGATTTTGCGACTACTGTCTCACGATGGTAGTGCTATACAACACAGCTTCGTAATTGTTAATACGGCAAAGTAATCGTTTTTCAGTGTAGCATATCACGTTAGGAAATAAATGTAAAAACAATTAGTAAACAGTTAGAAAACAGCGAACTCTCATCTGTATAAATTTCGTTTTACATCTTTATCAACACGCGATCGATCCCTGCCCTTAGCAAAGCTGTGCCGAAGTTACGGGGCAATATATGTATGATCCGACTTAAATATTGGCTGTCTAGTACTACAACGAGACTTCGGTCTGAGAAACCAGGGTTTTAACTTCAGAACTGAAAATATGGGCTTGCGTGAGCCGTTTTTGGACAAAATTGATCGAATTGACCGAAAACCCTGGTTTCTTTCCCAGGCTTATGTCAAAATTTCGTTGTAGTACTAGAGCACCCTTGGAAAATATTCAGGGTAAAAGGTTGCTGCGATAGCCCTTTATCGCGCCTTAGTTACGCACGGTTAAAATAATTTTACCGATATTTTTGTTTTCGAGCATGTGTTGTTGGGCTTCTTCCGTCTTTTCAATCGGATAAACCGAGTCAATAATGGTTTTAACTGAACCATCAACCAGCGACGACCAGAACTGATCCATGAACTGTGCTTTAATGGCGATTTTTTCCTCCAGCGGCCGTGCTCGCAGCACCGAGCCGATAAGTCGCAGCCGTTTGCCCATCAGTTTTCGAATATCCAGCTCGGTTTTGGTTCCACTTAGCGTCGAGATAAAAACGAGCCGACCATACGGTTTTAAAAGATCGATGTTGCGCTCGAAATAATCCGCACCCACCATATCGAGGATGAGATCGACGCCTTGGCCTTTTGTATAAGCGCGAATACGCTCGACGAAATCTTCTTGCTTGTAGTTAATCGCCAAATCAGCGCCCAGTTCACGGCAGGCGGCGGTTTTGTCGTCGTTGCCGGCCGTGATAATGACAGTGCAGCCGGTCTGGTGCGCCAATTGAATGCCTGCCGTACCGACCCCGCTGGCACCACCGTGGATCAACACGGTTTCGCCGCTTTTAAGTTGGCCCTCCATAAATAAATTGAGGTAAGCCGTAAAGAATACCTCCGGCAGAGCTGCCGCTTGCTCAAAACTCCAGCCGTTGGGAATGGGCATGAGCATCGCTGCCGGTACATTAATCTGCTCGGCGTAGCCGCCGCCCGACAGCAGCGCACAGACGCGGTCGCCCACCTGCCAACCGGTTACATCGGCCCCTACAGCGGTGATGGTGCCGGCCATCTCTAAGCCCATAATGTTCGAGGCTCCGGACGGCGGCGGATAATTGCCGCGTCGTTGGCTCAAGTCAGCCCGGTTCAAAGCCGTGGCGTGAATATCAACCAGTATCTCATCCGCGCCGTAGGCAGGCGCATCGACTTCCTGCCATTGCAGCGGATACCCTTCTTTATCTTCGTGAACAACGATGGCTTTCATAAGTCATTTCTCCTTAATCACTGCATTACCTACTGCATTTCCTATGGTATAGTACAATGTAAAAGAATTGACGCAAACTGATTGCCCACTTATAGTATGCGGATGGTTTGTTGGTTTGCTGGATGGTTTGTTGGTTTGTTAGTTTGATAGTCACCAACCATCTGACCAACTCACTAACCGACCATCTGACCAACTATCAAACTACCCATCAAACCAACTCCCGGAGGCTTAATACAACGTGCAATATCTATGGATTGGACTGGGCGGATTTCTAGGTGCGAATAGTCGCTATTTGGTGCAACAGTGGGCGGCGGCCCGCTGGGGCGCAGATTTCCCTTATGGCACAATGCTAGCTAACGTGAGCGGCAGTTTTATCATCGCCTTTTTTATAACCCTTGTTACCGAGCGGTTGTTGGTTCCGCCGGAACTGCGGCTGTTTGTGGCTGTCGGCTTTTTAGGAGGATTTACCACCTTTTCTTCATTCAGTTTGGAGACATTTGTGCTACTGCGCACGAGTGGTTGGTGGGCAGCCGGCCTTAACTTTTTTGGCAACACCATTTTTGGTTTGCTCGGGGTGGTGTTAGGCATTTTTCTGGCTCAGCTCGTTCTGGGCACCAGCAGTGGAGGATAAACGATGCAAATTCGAGGACCGGCGCACAAAGTAATAATTTACATTGGTGAAAGCGACAAATGGGGAGGAAAACCGCTGCATGCGGCTATTCTCCAAACGCTGAAGGAGGAGGATTGTGGCGGCGCAACGGTATCACGCGCTTTGGCCGGTTTTGGAGCGCACAGCCGCATTCGCTCGGCCAGTTTGGTCGCCCTTTCATCTGATCTGCCGTTGAAGATCGAATGGATCGATAACCCTAGCCGCATCGAGCGCGTGTTGCCTAAAATTCAGACAATGGTGGTCGAAGGGCTAATCACTATCCAGCCGATTGAGGTAGTAACCTACGGTCATCGGGCTTTGCGCCACGTACCGGCCAACGTACCGGTGCAAGACGTGATGAGCCGCGAGGTACAAACGGTCAACGTTAACATGCCGTTGCTGCAGGTGGTTGAACTGCTGCTGGACAAGGTTTACAAAGCGCTGCCGGTGGTTGATGACAATGATCGGGTGGTTGGTATCGTCACCGAAGGGGATATCCAAAATAAAATCGAATTACTGGCCCTCAGCGCCCAGCATGAGCTGACTGAAGAGGAACTCGCTGCGGAACTACACCGCCTGCGCCGCATCGACCGCACCGTGGCCCATATTATGACGCCGGGGCCGATAACCGTTACCGGTGAAACGCCGGTGGCTCAAGCCATCGACATAATGCTGGAGAAAAAGATCAAGCGCCTGCCGGTAGTCGATGCGGATAACAAACTTCAGGGTATCGTCAGCCGGGTCGATCTGCTGCGCGCTTTTTCCCAGCCACCGGTTGCCAAACCCGACCGTCCCAGTCCGCCACCCGGTGATCACACCCAGGTTAGCGACATCATGATTACCAGCGTGCCGACGGTCTCAATGAAGGCTTCGCTGGCTGAAATTGTCGATCAAATGGTTACCAGCGTGCAACGACGAGTCATTGTGGTTGATAACGATAACCGGGTGGTTGGTATCATTACCGACGGTGATTTGATCCGGCAAACGACCGCCCAAGAACGTTCCGGCGTGATCGAGGCGCTCAAAAACCATACCCATCTGGGACAGGAGACAGGGATTTACCTCCAACAGCGCCAAGTTGATGAAGTGATGACGAAGCCGGTCATCACGGTTACACCCGCAACCTCGCTGCGTGAAGCCCTGCGGCTGTTGGTCGAAAAACGCATCAAACGATTACCTGTGGTGGATGATGACGGTAAATTGGTAGGAATGGTTGGCCGGGGCGGTATTTTACAAGCTCTGGGCCGGATTGCCGGGCTGGGATTGCCGCTTTAATGGCTCACGTCAACCTTGTTCACAACTCCGACCTGTGGAACCGCAGCCTGATCACCTTACCGTACGCCCACGTTTTACAGAGCTGGGAATGGGGCGAATTCAAAAGCCGCTGGGGCTGGTCGGCGGCGCGACTGTTGTGGCAGCAAGATGGTCGCCCTATCGCTGCAGCCCAGGTTTTGTCCCGTTCCATTCCGCCGACGCCGTGGCAGTTTATGTACGTCACCAAAGGCCCGGCCATGGATTATGCCAATACAGTGCTGATGGAAACCGTTTTGGGCGATCTCGAAGCGTATGCTGCCGAGAATCGAGGGTTGTTCATCAAAATTGATCCTGATGTAGCCCGGTGCTACGGCGAACCAGAGACAGAGCCGCTAGTTGATCCTACCGGGCGGGTGATGTTAGATACACTCAACCGACGCGGCTGGCATTTTTCGCCGGAGCAAATTCAATTCAAAAATACGGTACTAATCGATCTGCAACCCGATCCGGACGAGATTTTGGCCCGCATGAAAAGCAAATGGCGCTATAATATCCGGTTGGCCGGGCGCAAAGGTGTCGAAGTGCGGACGGCCCAACGCCAAGACCTACCCACGTTTTTCGCCATGTATGCCGAAACCGCGCAACGCGATGGCTTTCTAATTCGTCCGGAAGCCTATTATTTAGATGTATGGCGACGCTTTATCGAGATCAATGAAGCTGAACTGCTGCTAGCTTTTGTTGGCGATGAAGTTGTAGCCGGCATGATTCTTTTCTTTTTTGGAGCACGGGCATGGTATTTGTATGGAGCCTCTACCGATCAGCATCGCAACCTGATGCCCAATCATCTGCTGCAATGGACAGCGATGTGTCGCGCTAAAAGTCGGGATTGTATAATGTACGATATGTGGGGTGCGCCCGATGTGTTCAATGAAAGCGATAGCATGTGGGGCGTGTACCGCTTTAAGCAAGGTTTTGGTGGCGAGGTATTGCAAGGCATCGGCGCGTACGATTATCCGGTTCGCCTGCGACTATATCGGGCTTTTACCCAAACCTTACCGCAAGCCCGTACATTGATACGCCGTTTGAAAGGACAAGGATGATGAGGGATAGCGCCAAGCAAATTGAAGAAGCGTCGCTCAACGCCTGGCCGGCATTACGTCGCATGGTGGTTGATGGCTGGCTGGTGCGTTTTTCGGAAGGATACACGCGACGGGCTAACTCAGTCAATCCGCTTTATGGCGGGTACATTGATGTTGAAGAGAAGATACGTTTTTGCGAACAGCTTTACGTCGAGCGCAAGTTGCCGTGCGTATTTAAGGTCACGCCGTTTGTACAGCCCAACTCATTAGATACGATCTTAGATACATTGGGCTATCAGCCGGAAGCCCCCACCAGCGTGCAAATCCTCGATCTGGCGACCTATATCCCCAAAATGCCGGCATCATCACTAAGCCATTGGCCTAATCCAACGGATCTGTGGGTTGAGACGTATGCCCGAATGAATACCGTACTGACTCACAACATCGGTCCCCTTAAAGCTATTCTCGATCATATTGCGCCCCCGGCCTGCTATGCGATGCTGCTCGATAACGGCCAACCGGTAGCGTGTGGGCTGGGCGTGTGCGAGGGTGATAAGGTGGGACTGTTCGATATTGTGACCGAGCCTTCGCAGCGAGGCAAAGGTTTGGGACAGCAGTTGATAGCCGGTATTTTGGCCTGGGCGGTTGACAACGGCGCTCAAACGGCATATTTGCAGGTGATGTTGAATAATGAGGCGGCTTTACGATTGTATGAGAAGTTAGGCTTTCGAGAGATTTATCAATACTGGTATCGAATAAAAATGCTATAGAGATAACAGTAACGCCATTAAAAAAGAGCCACCAGACCGGTGGCTCTTTTTTGTTGAAATTGAGTTTACTGGGGAGAGTTCCCTCTGAGTAGTTTCCAAAGGAGAAGACCGCCAAAACCTATTACGCCGAGCAGGCCGATAAGCGGTAGTCCGCTAAATGACGTACCGTCTTGTAAGCCGGTTTCAGGCAGCAACAGCACCGGTAAAGTAGGTGTGGATGTTGGTGCAGGCGCTGCCCCCGGACTCGATGATCCGGGAGTGTTTCCTCCGCCATTACTAGTCGTTCCGGTATTGCCATCATCATCATTATCACTACTGCCGCCATCATCGTCATTATCGTCATCGCTGCTGTCGTTTGGCGATGGGGTTGGTGTAAATGTGGGGGTCGGCGTTGGTGTACTGCCATCACTCACCGTTACGGTTGTCGTAGCTCGCTTTCGACGACCTTCATTATGATCGAGGAGAGCAACATTTATAATATCGAGCGGGGGCGGGCCGGCCAAAGCATTGGCTTCAGCCTGGATATTGAGCGTTACGGATTCGTCTAATCCCAATGTTGGCATTGAAATAGTGATAGTGGTGGCGATTGTTTGGGTAATACCTGAAGGATGACCAACCGTAGAAACAACGTTTTGCGTTACATTTTCATCGGAAATAATAATTCCGGATGGATTGGTTGATAGCGTATAGGTTATGAAATCCATTTCCACCGGCATTATATCGGTTAAGATGACACCCGTGGCACTGGTATTTGAGTTTGCCGACGGGTTGCTTATGGTAATTGAATAATTGACCGGATTACCGATAGATACCACAGAGACATCAACATTTTTTACGATTGTAGGATCGACAACGGCCGGGATGGTATTCGTGATGGTTGTTGTATCGTTAGCACAGTTGTCTTGCGGATTTTGATCAGGGCCGCTGGCTCCATCGTCGGCAACGCAGGCAGTATTGGTAACGGTATCAATTCCGGGGGGTAGTGGATTATCAATCTGAACCACAACTTGACGAGTGACCGTTTCATCAATATCAAGCCCGCCGATAAGCCAAGTTATGATACCTGCGGCAAAGGTTCCGCTGTCGCTGGCGCTAACAAAGGTGGTATTAGCCGGGATTTGATCGGTGATAACAACACCGGTTGCTAGTACATCGCCAACATTGGTGATGGCAATCGTGTAGTCTAAGTTATCGCCGGCGGCCACAACGGTGGGGCTGTGCCTTTTGGAAATCTGCAAATCGATTGGCGAGATGAGGTCAATATCAGTATCTTCTTTAGGTTTGTAATTGTTACCATAAAGGTCGGTCCAGTCGACGGTGGCAGTATTGGTAAACGTGGTCGAGGCGGGCAGATTAGGAGCAATATTGGCGATAACGGTTAGCGTGCCGTTTGTAACCAGGCCGCTGTCGGTACCGGGCAAATAGGCCAGAATAGGTTGGAAATCTGAGCCATCGGAGGCGTTTCTAGCCGGATTCTGACCCTGTAAATCAAACTCGATTACGGTGGGGGATGGTGAACTGCACGTTCCAATCAGTGGCGGCTCAATGGCACAACCGGCAAAGGTCATTCCCGGCGGAAGGGTATCGACAACTTCGGGGCCGGCAATGGGCAGGGCCGCGCCGGCTCCAATGTTTTCGATGATCAGCGTGTAGGTGGTAACGCCGGGCGATGTGACATGGGTTACGCCATCATCTTTGGTAATGGTCAACTCAGGTAAAATAGGTTCATCGAGAAAAATGGGTTTACCATTGTTTTCAATTTCGATAATATACTGGTTCCCGACCGGAATGAGGACATCGGCTTGCCATAAACCTGCTTCCGTATCGGTAAACTGATCACCCTGTCGACCCTGTTGACCCGGATTCCACTCGTCGTTTGGGCTTTCGGTTGCTCCGGTAGTTGCCCCTGACGGCGAAATATAGTCGATTTCACAATCTGCGTCAGTAGGACAAAGGCCGGAGTTTCCTTCATCAACATCGAAATTGTTCCCGGTCCAGGTGGGTGAGACAGCATCATCAACAAACCAATAGAAGGTTTGCTCTTGGGAACTATTATGTTGAAAACTTAAACGCTGAATACCTAAAGCAGCCTCATCCCCGGTACCCGCTCTATTATCGGGGCCAACACTAGGGTCAAAGGTTTCATCATCAATGTTCCCGGTGTCAGGACCGCCCAAGATACGATATTTCCAGGCGTTATCATCATCGTTCAGAGCGGGATCAGCACCTTCGTCCCCGGTCCATGTTTCAATGGTGTAGATACCGCAGGTATCACCCTCCACCGGATTCGCAGGGAGGTTAATTGTGTAAAAGGAATTCCACACCCCATGCGTTGCAGGCGCTGGATCGGGCGGCTGAGGAAAAGGACCGTACGTTTGATACTCAATTTCATTCCCACCAGGATCAAACAGCCGGAAGTTAGTAATATCGCCTTCATTACGCACCTCATCATCGACCGGTTCTGTTGTTGAACCGGGTGATGGGGGACCGGCATCATACACTTCAGGATCAAATAGTTGTACTCTAAAAACCTCATTGGGTACGCAGGGGATATTGATTTCAACTAAATGATGAATTCCATCACCATTTACGTTGGTGTAGTAGTCACCTATATTACGGTTGGCATTTCTCCCTGTGGTTTGGAAGAATATATCATTGTTAGGGGGAACTTCAATTTCTGCATTCACCTGCGAAACCGTAAGAAAGATGATAATTAAGGCCCCGACCAGTAGGGTTGCTCGAAAACCTAGTGAAACTTGATTTTGCTTCCGTATTTTGTTTCCCATACGAATTCCTTTACTTAAGATTTTTCTGTAGACAGCTAAACTCAACCGTTTTCAGGATGAGTCGATATCTAGTCGTTATGGAATTGATTTTTGAGCAGGGATAATGGCCTCAAGGCTTGTGCAGTACATGCTTCCCTATCCAATAGTCTGCCCGGAATCGTTACGGTAGACTCAAATTAGCTCAAAACTTATCGAGTATGATTTACTTTGATGTTGTGAATACGTGCCTGACTTAGCGAATAAACTGTTGCCGAAACATAGTTCAAGCCACTGAAAATGACTAAAATTTACGGTTCGTCATTTTTCAGGAATTCAAATCCGGTTTGTAATAAACTATAACGATAGCAGCTACTCAATGGCCTCCCAACCATTTGAGGCTCGTTATGTGATTTGAGAAAAAGGTATCACAGCAAATGTCTGAATAGGAATTTCTAGTTTTAGAAATTTAGTAGAAATGTAAGTGCGAGGGAAACCTTAGTCTATATGTGGCTTTAATTTTCGGCATATTTTAAGGTTCAGTGGCAAAAATATAAGGGTAGTTTGGCAATCGATGACAGCAGGATAAGCGTTATGAAATAAGAATGTGATCGGTAAGTATAGAGGTGGTATTCTAATAAAGGAAACAAATAGGTGGTGTGACCCTTTTTTGGACTACAGCTTACTCATTCAAGCACACATGGAAAATGCTGTCAAGTAGGAAAATGGTTTGATCCCGTAAAAAATCGAGTTTACCAGTTATTTTTAAGCTTTAACAGCAATTCTCATTTTAAAGATAGATGGGTTCAGTTTCCTTATCAACGTCGTAGTGAAACCCAAGTAGACAGCCTATTGAACGCGCTTTCTCGACCAAAAAACAAAAACTGAACCCATCTTAGGTCATACTGAGAATTGCTGAAGCTTTAAATACCTACTTGACAAACGCGCCTAGCTGTGATAAATTTGGCGTCAAATAAAAAAAGCTGTGACCGGGAAAAGTAAACG
>JAGRBZ010000967.1 GCA_020433805.1 Anaerolineae bacterium | reverse complement strand
CCAACACGGGGTTGATGAAACGCGCACCGGTGGCGGCCTCCTGCTGCTGGAGCATGCGCATGTCGAAGGCCGCGTTGTGGGCGACCAGCACCGTCGCCTCGGCGAAGCGGGCAAAGCGGGGCAGCACCTGCTCGATGGACGGTTCGTCGGCCACCATGGCGTCGTCGATGCCGTGGACTTCGGTGGCGACGCGCGGAATGGGGCGTTCGGGATCGATCAACTGGTCGAACATTTCCTGGCGCAGCACGCGCCCGTTGACGATGCGCACCGCGCCGATGGAGATGATGGTGTCGTGGCGCGGATCGAGGCCGGTGGTTTCGGTATCGAAGACGGTGTAGGTCAAGCTGCGCAGCGGTTGCGCATCCAGTTCCGGGCGCTGGCCCAGTTGGTGGAAGAGGTCGAAGTCGTAGTATTCGGGCCGGCTCTCCAGCGTGGCCGGGACCAGATCGGGCGCGGCCACGGGGGCCGGCGCGGCGTTGGGGGCCGTCGCCACCGGCAGCAACATGCGGAAGTAGACCTGTTCGTCCGCCTCCCCATCGCCGGCAAACTGGAGCCACACCTCCCCGCCGTGTCGATCGGCCACCTCGCGCAGGGTCAAGGTGGCGTCGCCCTCGTCCACGATGAAGGCCTGTTGGGCGAACGCCTGCCACTCTGCATGGGTGTGTCCGCCCGCATCCCAGCGCAGATCGACC
>JAGRBZ010000966.1 GCA_020433805.1 Anaerolineae bacterium | reverse complement strand
GAACATTTTCGTCCCGGCGATCACGTCCTCGAACTGGCCTGCGGCACCGGCGAAGACGCCGTCTGGCTGGCTAAACAGGGCATACGCGTCACCGCCACCGACGGTTCCGCCGCGATGGTGCGGGAGGCTAAGGCTAAGGCTAAGGCTGAGGGAGTTAGTGACAAAGTCACCGCTATACAATTTTCTTTGCAAGAAGTATTTAGCGGTCAGCGGTCAGTGGTCAGCGGTCAGCCGGTAGCCGATAGCCATCAGCCATCAGCCATCAGCAGTCAGCCAACAGTTGATGAAAACGCCGTTAATGATCAATCTCCAATCTCCAATCTCCAATCTCCAGTTCTCCATTCTCCATTCTTCATTCTCCATTCTCCATTCTTCGGCGTTTTTTCTAACTTCGGCGGCCTCAACACCATCAATCAATGGCGCGATTTGGCTGAAAGTTTGGCGAGGCTGATCAAACCGGGCGGCAAAGCCGTGCTGGTGCCGATGGGACCGATCTGTCCCTGGGAAATCGGTTGGTATCTGCTGCACGGCCGGCCGAAGATCGCTTTCCGGCGCTTTGGCGTGGCTTCGGCCCAAATCGGCGACGCGACCATTCCGATCTGGTATCCCTCGGCCAAGCAGCTAAAAGCCGATTTTGCGCCCTGGTTCAAGTATCTGGAGACCGAGAGCCTCGGCTTGTTGTTGCCGCCCAGCT
>JAGRBZ010000965.1 GCA_020433805.1 Anaerolineae bacterium | reverse complement strand
GTGGTAGACGGTCAGGTTGCCGAGCATACTGCCCATCAGCCGGTGATCGGCGTAGCGGCAGCGGAAGGCGGTCTTCAACAACTCAACGCACAGGGCCTCCACTTCATCGATGTGCTGTGTACCGGCGAACCAGCGGTTGACCCGGCCAATGTGGCCCTCTGCGGCCCGCGTGCCAATCTCCGCCGACAACAGCCGACGGACGGTGGGGCTGGTCGGCGCTTCGGGGGCCAGTAGGTTGAGACAGCGCTGGCCGCGCCATTCGTCGTTGCGCTTAACCGCCGCCACCACGGCATCGGCCCAGGCTTTGGGCGACTCGCTGGCGTCAAGCAAGGCGCGTGCTTTGGCTAAAACGTCCTTATCGTGGACTTCGAAGGAAGGGGAAACGGCTTCAGACATAAATGTTTGCTCCTTGGGTAAGTAAATTAGGCTCTTTTGGAACTCAAGGGTGACAGATTGTAAAACGTAAAGCGTAAAACGTAATTTCTTTTTACGCCTTACGCTTTACGTTTTATCGCGTCACCCCACGAAACCCTGTTAAACCATAAACTATGGCTCACGTTGGGTTAGAAAAGCGATAAGCTGTCGGGAGGCCGCTTGCAGATGGTGCTGCAAGGTGACGGTCGCCCGGTCGACGTCCCCGTGGCGGCAGGCATCGACCAGTTGGCGGTGCTCGTGCTGCGAGGCGGTCTGGTAA
>JAGRBZ010000964.1 GCA_020433805.1 Anaerolineae bacterium | reverse complement strand
ATGCGGGTTTGGGGTTAAGCGGCGTCACGGTCGCAGTTGATGGCACCTCGACCACAACCACCAGCGAAGCGGATGGCGCTTATGCCCTGGAAACCGGCGACGGCACGTTCGCCATTGTGGCCGGCAGCTTTGACGGGCTGACGCCTCCCCCGGCGACCACGGTTAATGTTCCGGCGGGCGGTATTGCGGAGCTAGACCTGATGCTGCGGCCCACCGGCGCGGCTCAGGGCCTGACCAACAACGATTTCGAAAGCGACCTGAGCGGCTGGGCGCCCACCGGATCGGCCTCGGCCTCAACGGCCGACCGGCACACCGGCCAGGGCAGTCTGCTGATGGCCGACAGCGCTTCTATTTCCCAGACCAACAACATCACCGGGATGGATCGACCGCTGCTCTCATTTTGGTACAAAAGCGACGCATCGTTCACGGTTGAGTTCTTAAACGGTTCGGGCGCCGTTGCGTCAAAGACGCTGAGTTCGGTGTCGGACTGGACTTATGTCTCGCTGGACTCGGGGCTGGGCGAAGCTTACTCCGGCCAGGTAGGGGCCAAGTTCACCTACGCCGGCGGCGCAGCGAACATTTATATCGATGAGGTTGGCATCGGCGAGGGGCCGTTGCAGATGTATTTTCCGATTATCTTTCGAAATTAATCCATTCCAAATCCATATACCGCTAACATCTGATACATCACAATCCC
>JAGRBZ010000963.1 GCA_020433805.1 Anaerolineae bacterium | reverse complement strand
CATCGGGAAAATGCCGGGCGCCGGACTTGCGGGGGGGCCTGAAGACGGTACGCTGCGGCATCCGGCAACAGGCCATTGTCCTGACTGGATTCTCGACGGAGGCCGTGCGTTTGCAGGATCGCGACCACTGACGGGATGACGGTCCGGGGCGCCCCGCAAGGGGTTGCGGACGGGAAAATTGGCGGGCGATCGGGCCCGCGAGGATGACGCCGGCAGCCGCCTTTCGCGGCGCTGCCTGCACCGGGGGAGGAACCGCGTATGGCCGATGGGGCCGACACTCTGCGGCGCACGCCGCTTTACGACCTGCATGTCGCCAGGGGGGCGCGGATGGTGCCCTTCGCCGGCTGGGAGATGCCGGTCCAGTATCCTGCCGGGGTGCTGGCCGAGCACAACCACACCCGCGCCAGGGCCGGCCTGTTCGACGTCAGCCACATGGGCCAGGTCATCCTGCGCAATGCCGGCCGCGACCCGGCCGAGGCGCTCGAGACGCTGGTGCCGGCCGATGTCATCGGCATCCCGGTCGGACGGCAGCGCTACGGGATCTTCACCGCGCCCGAGGGCGGGGTGCTGGACGACCTGATGATCGCCAACAAGGGCGACCACCTGTTCCTCGTCGTGAACGCCGCCAATGTCGATCAGGACGTCGCACTTCTGCAGAGCCTGCAGGGGGTCGAGGTGAGCTTCATCGATTCACGCG
>JAGRBZ010000962.1 GCA_020433805.1 Anaerolineae bacterium | reverse complement strand
CCCTCTTGGCGAAACGGATGGGCAAGCATCGGATTGTGGCCGAAACCGGAGCCGGACAGCACGGTGTCGGAACGGCGACGGCCTGCGCCTTGTTGGGGCTGGAGTGCATTGTCTATATGGGCGAGGTTGACATCGCCCGACAGCAGCCCAATGTGTTCCGTATGCAGTTGGCCGGTACGGAAGTTCGACCGGTGAGCAGCGGCAGCCGCACCTTGAAAGATGCTATCAACGAGGCCATCCGTGATTGGGTGACCAATGTCGAAACTACCCATTACTTGCTTGGCTCGGCGCTGGGACCGCATCCCTATCCGACGATTGTGCGCGATTTTCAAAGTGTTATCGGCTACGAGGCACGTGACCAAATTCAAGAAGCCGAAGGGCGACTGCCTGATCTGCTGATTGCCTGTGTCGGTGGCGGTTCGAATGCGATTGGTTTGTTTCACGCTTTTGTTGGTGACAAAGAGGTCGATATGCTTGGTGTGGAGGCCGGAGGCAGCGGCATCGAAAGTGGTAAACATGCGGCTCGATTTGCGCCGCCGCCAACGAACGCGGAGGCCAAAGTGCAGCCTCGCTTAGGGGTGTTGCACGGTACGAAGTCTTACGTGCTGCAAACACCCGACGGGCAGATTGCCGAAACGCATTCGATTAGCGCCGGTCTCGATTATCCTTCCGTGGGGCCGGAACATGCCTGGTTGCGTAATC
>JAGRBZ010000961.1 GCA_020433805.1 Anaerolineae bacterium | reverse complement strand
GGCGCTGATCGGCTACCTGCGCAGCCGCGATATCCTCCTTGTCCTGGATGACTTCGAGCACGTCCTGACGCCCAGAAATGTGGAGACGGTGGCCCGGCTGCTGGCCGGCGCCGCCACCCTGCGTATCATCGTCACCTCACGCGCGCGGCTCCAGCTCCAGGCCGAGCGGGTCATTGAGATCGAGGGCCTGCCCTATCCCGCCGCCGATGCGGCCGCGCCGGCCGCCGACTACGCCGCAATCGAGCTCTTCACACGCCGCGCCCGGCAACAGGATGCGGCCTTTGCGCTCTCACCCACAACGATGGAACCGGTTGCGCACATCTGCCGTGCGGTGGGCGGCATGCCGCTGGCGATCGAGCTGGCCGCGGCCTGGACGCGCACGCTGACGATCGAGGGCATCCTCGACGAAATCACGCGCGGCATCGACATCCTGACCGCAACCATGCACGACGTCCCGCCGCGCCATCGCAGCATGCGCGCCGTCTTCGCCGCTTCCTGGCAGATGCTCACGGCGGAAGAGCAGGCCGTCTTTGCCGGTGCGGCGCTCTTTCGCGGTGGCTTCGAGACGGCGGCCGCCCGCGCCGTCGTCGATGCCACGCCGCAGCAACTCGCGCACCTGGTCGACCGGTCGCTGTTGCGCCGCACCCCCGATGGCCGCTACCGGCGCCATCCCCTGCTGCTGCAATATGCCACCGAGCAGCT
>JAGRBZ010000960.1 GCA_020433805.1 Anaerolineae bacterium | reverse complement strand
TTACGTCCTTTGCACAATCAATTTGAGATCGTCGGCGATGTACGGGGTTCGGGTCTTTTCCTGGGGATAGAATTAGTACGTGACCGTGAAACCCTTGAGCCGGCGGCAGAAGAAGCCTCCTTCATCTCCAACCGAATGCGCGAGCACGGTATCCTGCTAGGTACAGACGGCCCCTACCACAATGTCGTTAAAATCAGGCCGCCGCTGCCGTTTATGAAACGTGATGCCGATTTTCTGATCGAGACGATGCATAAGATTATGCACGAGGATTTTGGTACCTAAACGGATTTCTGGTTCAACAGGATTTCGTGGGGTTGACACCATAAAACGTAAAACGTGATGCGTAAAAAAGCGCTCAATACGCATTACGCACTACGCAATAAACAAAGGCTCAAATTATGGCGAAAACTTAGAGGCACTAACGAAATCCCGGATCAGTTCTTCATAGCTTAGGCAAAAATAGCTAGATTGGATCATCTTTATATCACCCGGTTTGGTATGGCGTGGCTGAAGATGATATGTCACCATGGTAGCGGACTACAAGTTTCACGCTGTATTAGGAGAATTTATTATCCATAAAAAAGTTACACAAAGAAAAGGTTTTTTGTTTTGGCTCTTCGTCTTTACAGTATTGCTTATGAGCGTACCGGCGCTTCCTCTTGCTGCTCAAGAGCCGGAAACCGACTCTGGCAGCCAAGACAGCTTT
>JAGRBZ010000959.1 GCA_020433805.1 Anaerolineae bacterium | reverse complement strand
CGAACTGGACGTCTTACGCCTAATCGCTAAGGGCTGCACCAATCGCCAGATGGCCGAAGAGTTGAGTATTAGCGTGCGCACGGTCGAAGGGCATCGTGCTAATTTGATGGGTAAATTACATCTGCAAGGACGCGTGGAGTTGGTGCGTTACGCCAGAGAAAATAACCTGGTTGAATAAACATCGAACCGGCGTTAACTTCGCTCGAAAGTCAAAAATCAGAAGTCAGGAATCAAGAACTAGGAGGCAGGGATCAGGGTAATTCTAATAGCTGACTCCTAATTCCTAGGAGTAAAAACCGATGGCTCAATAGGATTTCGTGGGATTGACCCCATAAAACGTGATGCGTAAAAAGGAATTACGTTTTACGTTTTTCGTTTTATAAGCTTGTCAACTCCCTGAGTTCCAAAAGAGCCTACTTATATTTTACCCGACCTACTCCTGCCGGGCCTCGCGCAAAAGTCGGAACATGGGGTCAGACTTTTGGCGGAGAAGGGGCTGGAGGATCGGTCAGGTTATCACCTGGTTATCTGAATGGGGGAGTAGGGAGTAGGGATTGGGTGTACTTCAGAATTGGGGTAACCCGCACCTTGAAACACTGAAACACTGAAAAGATTGATGTCACTGAGCAGTAGCTTTAGCCTTTCGGTTCCACTAAGGGATAAATTGAACGGTATCCGGTGCGTAGAGACTCAGTGTACTCATTTTC
>JAGRBZ010000958.1 GCA_020433805.1 Anaerolineae bacterium | reverse complement strand
GACCGAAGGGAGAAATCCCACGAGAGGCCGGGGGCAGCGAAGATGGTCGGGATTTCTCGCTGTTCGCTCGAAATGACAGGTGAGGGGCGGTTACACCGTACGGGTGTCATTTCGACCGGAGGGAGAAATCCCGCGAGACGCCAGGGGGAGAGAGGTTGGTCGGGATTTCTCGCTGTTCGCTCGAAATGACAGGTGAGGGGCGGTTACACCGTACGGGTGTCATTTCGACCGGAGGGAGAAATCCCGCGAGACGCCAGGGGGAGAGAGGTTGGTCGGGATTTCTCGCTGTTCGCTCGAAATGACAGGCGGTGTGCAGCAAAAACGCGCACATGTCATTTTGACCGGAGGGAGAAATCCCACAGGACGCCGGGGGAGAGAGATTGGTCGGGATTTCTCGCTATTCGCTCGAAATGACAGGCGGTGGGACAAAGTAATGTGCGGATGTCATTTCGACCGAAGGGAGAAATCCCACGAGAGGCCGGGGCAGCGAAGATGGTCGGGATTTCTCGCTGATCGCTCGAAATGACAAGCGGTGGGGAAACAATGTGTGGTAAATTTATCCTACCCTCTTGTCAGGATAGGATAATTTGGTTTACAATAAAAGTATCGAACCTAAGACGTTTCACAAGGAGAAACCGATGGCCGCTCCCGCCCAACTGCACGAATTAGTCAACCGTTTTCAGTACAATCTTACCGATTACAAGCAGGGT
>JAGRBZ010000095.1 GCA_020433805.1 Anaerolineae bacterium | reverse complement strand
AGTTGCCCAAGAGGAGGAGAATTCGTGATACGGGTCGTTATTGCCGATGATCATCATATTGTCCGTCAAGGATTACGGGCACTGTTGGAAAAAGATGAGCGCATCGAGGTGGTTGGTGAAGCCGCCGATGGTCAGGAGGCCGTGGCACACGTAAAACAGCTACAGCCCGATATTGTTATCTTAGACATTGCGATGCCTCGGCTCGATGGTATACAGGCGACACGTGAGATTCAAGCCTTAGAGATCGAGACAAAAATTATTATCCTCTCTATTCATAACCGGCGTAAAATTGCTCAGCGCGTTCTGCGCCAAGGGGCGATGGGCTACCTGCTTAAAAGCGCGGTGAATGAAGAGTTGATTTTGGCTATTATGGCCGCCCAACGTGGAGAAATTTATCTAAGCCCCGAAATTTCTAAATCGATTTTGAACAACTTATGGAATCTTGAAGCGGAGGCCGGCTCCGACGATCCGGCCATGCAGTTAACGGCCCGCGAATTGGAAGTGTTGAAACTTATCGTCAACAGCCATACCAATAATGAGATAGCCGAAATTTTGTGCATTAGCCCTAAAACCGTCAGCAAACATCGGATGAATTTGATGACAAAATTGGGCGTTAATGACGTGACCGGTTTGATGCGTGTGGCCTTAAAGGAAGGCCTAGTTTTTCTAGAAGAGTAACACGTTTAGTACGGTTTTTGTAAAAGTTACGTAAAAATAGTATAAGTTTCCTCCATTTTAGTAGGTTGTTACCCCATACCATTCCTCGCGTAAAACCTCTATAATAGTTTTATAGCTAAAAAAGGGAAAGATCCTTCATCATCCTAGGAACTGTTAAACTTGCTCCTCTACCTGTTCTTGTTGAAACCTTTTTGCCCCATGAGATTCTTATGAATAAATCTATTACAGATGGTAAGTCCATCCGTGTTGTTGTGGCCGATGATCATGAAGAGATACGGAACAGCATCTGTTCTCTGCTAGCCAGAGAAGATAATATTAGCATTGTCGCTCAGGCCACAAATGGCCGCGAGGCGATTAAATGCGTCGAAGGGTTAAGGCCTGATGTGATACTTTTGGATATTATGATGCCTTATATGGATGGATTTCAAGTTATAAATCGGATGAAAAATGCCTCGACCAAAATAATAGTTGTTTCTATGCATATGCGGACGAGTTTTATACGGTATGCTGTCAAGCTTGGGGTCGAAGGTTACGTCTTGAAGTCGTCTTTGGAAGAAGTTGTTGATGCAATTCAAGCGGTTAGCCAGAATCGAAATTATTTTTCGTCAGCCGTTTTACAAGTTGTAAAGTATGATTGAAGCACAAATGGAACAAAAAATTTTTAGAAATAATGGTAATATGCGCCCTGTTTTTCTGTCTGAAAGACAAATGACTAACAATAATCCAACACCCATATCTAGAGGATTGAGGATCCTTCTCTTCGCCTCGACGGATATAATAAATGAAGCCCTTGCTCAAAGCTTTGCCTCACCTGGTACGATACAGCTCATTCACCAAGCAAAAAGTGTGGCGGAGAGTAAACGGTATCTTGACAAATGCGATATTGTAATACTCCAATTACCCCTTCCTTTTGAGACCATTTTTGATTTAAGTCAGTATGTTCGACAGAGTCATCCTCACAAGAAAGTAATCGTGGCAAATCTCAGTCGGCTGGAGAATTCTATTCTAGAATACATCGAGGCAGGGATTGAAGGTTATATTTATTCGGATGACCCCAAAGATGTGGTGTTAGAAAAAATTCAAGCCACCTGTTCCGGTCGTCCTATTATCCCTCCTGAAATAACGGCTGCATTAATAGATCGTTTAGCAGATTTGGCTTCCCAGAAAAGAGGTAAGGGCCTTCAAAATAGACTTGAATCCTTAACCATCCGGGAATTGGAAATTCTACACCTTATGGCCCAAAATTTGACCAATCGTCAAATAAGTGAGCGACTTTTTATTGAGCTTGGGACGGTAAAAAACCATGTTCATAATTTGTTGACGAAACTTCGGGTTCGAAATCGACGGGCTGCGGTCAGTTACCTTCAAATGGTAAATGATACACATGATCGCCCTAATAGTACGGGTAAAATCTAGTAGACTCAGTGGATCAAAATTTGAGGAGTGAGGCATCCTCAGATGCCGAACGGAGCCACATCTGAGGATGCTGGCTCCGCGAGAATTGGATCTACTGAGACTCTTTTTTGCTGTGTAAAATGCAGACAAAATAAGGTCATTTTCAATACAAGAGTGTATCGGCTTTTAGGAGAACCAATGCAGTCAAGCGTGTTGCCTTACGACGATGTCTCAGACCTCTCTTTATCAGACAAACTTCATCGGACGTTTTCTCGATTATGGGAAGATAATATAACCATCTTGCGGACTATTATAGAAGAGTCTGAAGATGTTATTTTTGCTAAGGATAGAGAGGGCCGCTATTTGATTATTAACTCGGTCGGCGCAAAATCTGCCGGGAAAACCATTGACGAGATGGTCGGCTTGACTGATCTGGAAATTTTTCCGAAATCTTTGGCCCGAGAGTTACGCGCTAATGACCTAAAAGTTATGGACAGCGGCCATACGCATTATTTTGAAAATGTGATAACAATTGGGAAATCTGCTCGTGTCTTCCACTCCATAAAATCGCCCTACCGGGATGAAGCGGGGAATATTAAAGGGGTTATTGCTATTGCACGTGATATTACGGGTCTAAAACAGGCTGAAATTGCTCATGCCTTGCTGGCTAAAATAGGAGAAGTTCTCTCCACTTCACTCGATTACGAGGTTCGTCTTAACAAACTGGCGGAATTGGCGGTACCGCAACTGGCAGATTGGTGTGCTGTTGATATTCTACAGGAAGATGGTTTATTTCAACGGGTTGCTGTTACCCATGTTGATGCCACTAAAGTGGAATTAGCCCGATTTTTACATGAACAGTATCCGCTTGATTGGGATAAACAGAGTGGCCCTGCTGAAGTGTTACGTACCGGCCAGTCGATACTTTATTCGGAAATTACCGAAGATATGCTGCGCGAAGGCATTCGCGACAAGCACTATTTACAACTGTTGCTCGATCTTCGTTTACGCTCGTTAATGCTTATTCCTTTAACCGCGCGTGGTAAAACATTTGGGGTTATGACATTTATCTGGGCCGAATCGCACCGGTATTATAACGAAAGTGATCTGGCCTTAGCTGAGGAGATTGCCCGCCGGGCGGCGGTCGCTGTTGACAATGCTCGCTTGTATCAAGCCGAACGTGATGCACGTCAACGGGCCGAGCTAACGGCCCAGCGTATCAGCAGTATGCAGTTGATTACCGCCGCGCTTTCAGAGTCGATAACGCCTCTAGAGGTTGCTAAAGTTGTTGTTGAGCAAGGGATGAAGGTCATGCAGGCCGATAGTTGTGTTGTGACTTTGCTTGATGAGCAGCATAATAATCTTGAGATACTCCATTTTTGTGGCTATCAATCTGCCTCGGTTAAGCAATGGCATTGTTTTTCCCTTTCTTCGCCTGTGCCTGCGGCAGAAACCGTTCAAAAAGGTGAGCCTATTTTTTTTGAAACACTGGATAGTTTACCGAAAATATATCCTGGTGCGTGGGCTGAAGATTGTATTCGTCATCACAGTAGTTTGGCGGCTTTACCCCTTGTCGTTGAAGGCCGAACTATCGGTAGTATTGTTCTCAGTTTTGATAAACCCCATAGATTTAGCGAAGAAACAGGTGAATTTCTCATGGGGATTGCTCGCCAATGCGCCCAGGCGTTGGAACGCGCCCGTTTATATCAGGCTGAAAAAGAATCGAGAGCTAAGGCCGAGGCCGCCCACCAACATCTTGCTACTGTGGCTGAGATAAAAGAGCGAAATCGATTGGCTCAAGAGCTGCATGACACCGTGGCCCAAGCGTTAGGCTACCTAAACCTTAAAATGTCAATGGCTTTGATGATGCTGGATCAGGGGCATGTTGAGGAAATACGTGAAAATCTTCATGAACTGAAGCAAATTATCGGCGAAACGTATACTGATGTTCGAGAAGAAATCTTTAACCTTCGCTCTATAGGTGTTACCGGTATCGATTTTTTGGATACGCTTCAAGATTATGTGTCGAAGTACAAGCGATTCTACGCTCTTGATGTTCAGTTGGTTAAAAACGAAAATACAATCGCTTTTGATTTTCCCGATGAAGTTGGTATTCAACTGATTCGGACTATTCAGGAAGCATTGATCAATATCCGCAAGCACGCCAGAGTGGATGAAGCCGTTATTTATTTGGATGAAGAAAACGATGGCGTTCGTATTCGTATTGAAGATAAAGGGCGAGGGTTTGAGCGTGGAAAAACAGCCGAGTCGAGTACCTCTAAGTTTGGCCTAAAAATTATGCAAGAGCGTATCGAGAAAATAGGCGGTCGCTTAGAGATTAGCTCGACTCCCGGCCACGGTACACAGATTACGCTTTTTTACAAAGCGAATTCCGTGTAGATAATGCGTTACGCAGTTCGAAACCCTAAAGGTTTCCGAAGTCATTTATCAAGCAAAATGGTAAGCCAATCGAGCCTATATTTTGTCCTAATGCCGACTTATAAACCTTTAGGATCTCATTTTTTTCAACTGCGTAACTTATATAGATAATGCTTTATTCGCTGCTTACAAAATTAAATGCACCCATAGCGTGATCTTCTTTGAAAAGCTTGTAATCACCATAAATTCGCTTGGCAGCTGCTTTGGCAAAGCGCGTAACATCGGCAATAAAGAGATCCGGTTGGATTGTGGCTAAAATTCGTTTTTCAGCATCGCCTTCCATAACGCCGGTATCTTCGTCAGAGCGGGCGTGGGTTTGTGATAACGTTTTGCCGCAGATGCGGGCATACTCTTTTAAGCCATCGTAATCTAGATCATCAACATCAACGCCATCTTTGAAGGGGCTTCGCTCTTTGATGAGGAAGCTTTGATCATCAATAGTGATGTTGCCGTAGTACGGATCGCCGGCTACCAAGTGGATGTCATGCGACTCAACAATGCGATCGGCTTCCCCTTCCGATTCAATGGAGCTATCAGGAACGAGGCCGTACAAGGCCGACTTTCGGGCTTGTTTTATTTCCAGGACTACGTCATCGACATTATCATCGGTTGGCCCATCGATAAGGACAAAGTAGCGGTCCAAACCCAAACTGGCCGTACCGCTATCTTTCTTTATTGCTACATCTTTTACTTTGAAGTGACCGGCTTTTCCATTTTCGGTAAGGCCATTATCTTTAGAATATTTATCGATAATTTTCTGGAACTTTTTTACATCGCGTGAGCGCGGTACGATCTCATCGGTAGGGATAAACTCTCCCTTTTCAATGTCGATCATCTCTTCCAGGAACTCTTTGCGCTCTGAACGTGCCGACTCCAGAAGCTCTTTAATCATTTTGGGGCTGTTATCGATACGGTACTGATGCCATTTTTCACGATCGTCACGGGCGAATTCGACCAATCCCTCAATATAGCCCTTGACAAAAGATTTTACAACCTTGCGCCGTTTCTTTTTAGATAAACCATTTTCTTTGGCAACGATATAAAAACCTACCGCGCCGCGTTTGACATCCCACGTATAGGGGGCAAAATGGGCTTCATCAAAGTCGTTTGCACCAAAAAAAGGGGTGCCGTCGGCATTGGGCATAACGCCGAAGTTTTCGGGATGAACATCGCCAATGGTGAGCACGGTGGGCAAATGACCATCCGTACCGGCGTAATCGCGATAGTAGAGCAGCGCGGTTCCCCGGAAAAACTTGAATGCTGATTTTGCCAGTTTATCAAACTTGGCCTGTGCTCCTTCCGGGCGGTTGTGAATACGGAATTGGTGATCTTCTCGCATGGTTTGGCGAATATGGTGCCGGCGCTCTTCTTTGGAGAGCATCGTGGGCGGAACGATGACTTCGCCCCTGGATCGTCTGTCGGCAAATTGGCTAAAAGCATCGCTACGGCTGATGTCGGTGCCTTCTACTTGATCAATAATAAACATAAATAAACTCCTTTGTTAAACAATTTTTGAAAGATAAGTATAGATACCTCGAACCTATAGCCACTCCTATCCGCTACAGAGAGGTATCTATACCTTTGTTTGCATATTAAAATGAGGTGCTATTTTGATTTGAACAGCGTGATATAGAGCTGACCAACCACAAATGTGATAGCACTTGCGCCGAGTACTAATAACCAGCCGCTCGTTCCTAAGGCAGTCAGTTCCAGGATACCGGCTAAGGGTGCCCAGTAAACCGCCAAAACGAGCAGGGCCAGTGATAGGAAGATAGCGCCCCAGACATAGATGTTTTTAACAATTTCGTTGTCAAAGAACCCGCTATCGGCTCCCCGCATATTAAAGGTGTGCAGCAGCCGGGAAATGGACAGGGTCAGGAAAGCAACTGTCGTTGCGCCGGTTTCGTCCAAGCCTAATTGGGTAAAGGCCAGATAAAACGCCAGCAGGATGGATAGGGTAATGACAACGCCATAACCGATGATCTCGCCCCAGTGATAGCGCGTAATAATCGGCTCGCTGGGGTCACGCGGTTTTCGTTTCATAACGGCCTTGTTTCCGGCACCTACGCCCAGAGCCAGAGCCGGGAAGACATCGTTGATCATGTTGAGGTACAAGATTTGAAGCGGCAGAAGCGGCAGCGGTGCCGAAACAACCGTAGCACCGGCAACGGCCAAAATCACCCCGACGTTCCCTGACAGCAAGTAAATAACAAATTTGCGGATGTTATCGAAGATAATGCGGCCTTGCTCTACCGCAGCCACAATGGTGGGGAAGGCATCATCTTGCAGGATCATATCGGCGGCCTCTCGGGCAACTTGCGTGCCGCGCTGGCCCATCGCAATACCGATGTCGGCGCTTTTTAGAGCCGGGGCATCGTTAACCCCGTCGCCGGTCATGGCCACAATAGAATTATGGCTCTGATGTAAACCGATCAAATCAAGCTTTTGCTTAGGGGTGACACGCGCAAAAATCGAAGTGTCGATCAGTTCTTGCTGGCGCTCTTTCGAGTCATTTTCCGGCTCACCAAAATCAGCACCGGTGATTACTCTGGCGTCTTCTTCATCGACCAGGCTGACTGAATGGGCGATAGATTGGGCGGTAGCCGGTTGGTCGCCGGTAACCATGACCACCCGAATACCGGCATCACGACATTCTTCAATGGCTGCCTGAATATCGCCTCGCGGCGGATCCATAAAGCCAACTAACCCCAGAAAGTGAAGATTTTCGTAAATTTCGGCATCGGCACTATCCATATTTTTGGTGGCCAGAGCCAGAACACGCAGTCCGTCGGCGGCCAGCTCGCGATTACGCTCTAGCCATTGTTCGCGCTGTCCATTATTAAGCGGCTCACCCCCGTTGCCGTTGTAAATATGGGTTGAGGCGTCAAGAACGTTTTGGGGCGCTCCTTTGACGGCTACAAAGTAACCCTGGTCGGTTTCGTGGACGGTTGCCATCTGCTTGGTTTCGCGATCGAAAGCGTCGCGTTCCACTTCAGGAATGGTGTTGAGCAGTTCTTCGCGTGAAACTCCGGCCCGCTCGGCAACTTCAATCAACGCCACTTCCATGGGGTCGCCCATTGCTTCGTCATCATCAGTTGCCAGCTCGGCATCGTTACACAGGACACCAACCTGGATTGCTTTTTCCAGCACGGGATCTTGCTCAAACGTAATCGGGCCGCTGTCATTTTTGAATAGGTCATCGGCCTCAAGCGCGACATCCACCTCGTTTGAAACAAGCATGAAGCGCCGAACGGTCATTTCGTTTTCGGTCAGCGTGCCGGTTTTATCGGTACAGATGATGCTGGTCGCGCCCAGGGTTTCTACGGAAGAGAGGCGACGCATAAGCGCGTTGTGCTTGAGCATGCGCCACATGCCTTGTGCCAGGGCAACTGTAGCCACAATGGGTAAGCCTTCGGGCACGGCAGCGATGGCCAAAGCGATAGCGGTTTCGATCATCAACTCTAGCTCTCGCCCAGCCATAAAACCGATGACGCCAACAGCAGCAGCGATGCCTAAAGTTATCCAGACCAATTTGCGGCCCAGTTGATCGAGACGTGCTTCCAGAGGGGTGTCATCGTCACCGGCGTTTTCAACTAAGGCGGAAATCTCGCCAATTTCGGTTTCCATCCCGGTCGCGATGACGATGCCCTCGCCCTGGCCGCGGGTGATGGCTGTGCCTTTGTAAACCATGTTGAGTCGTTCAGCCAGCGGGCTTTCTTCATCAATCGGTTCGATCTGCTTATCGACCGGAACCGACTCGCCGGTTAGAGCCGCTTCATCTGCTTGTAATTTCGATTCCTTTAGCAAACGAATATCAGCGCTAACCATCTCGCCCCCTTCCAGCAGGACGATATCGCCGGGGACAAGTTCTTCGGCCGCAACGCGCTTCTTTTGGCCATTGCGCCGCACCGTGGCATCAACGCTGTCCATCTCTTGCAAGGCTTCAATCGAGCGTGTGGCCCGTAGTTCCGTAAAGAAGCCAACGGCCGTATTGATGAGCAAAACGACCACAATGGCTCCACCATCGATCCAATCTTGGCGGACAAACGAAACAACAGCAGCAGCGATGAGAATAATAATGATCAAGCTCTTAAACTGATCGAACAAAATTTGCCAGATGCTGCGTTGTTGGATAGCTCGTAGGCGATTGGGGCCATAAGTGTCTAATCGGCGTTTAACTTCCTGATCGCTCAGCCCTTCTTCGCTAGAAGCATTTAAGGCTTCAATAACGTCTTCGATGGGCATCGACCAAGGGGTCTGGGGTAAGTCGGCGGGTCGTTTTTTATTATCTTTTTGTTCGGGGTTTTTGTGAGGTGCATCTTGGCGTGAATGGGATTTTGTCAAGACTTGGTTGTCTACCATCAGTTATATAACTCCTCTTTTAATTTTGTGTAAACAACCCTCTTCATCAAGGTGGGATCGTTTTTAGGTAGGTAATAAATCTTCCTTACTACCATAACATTTTTGCCTCATGTAGCCCATATCAACGTGGGCGGTCTTTGTGACAAGAAAGGGTTATAGAGCAATAGCTCTTTTTATAGCGCGGTTACAGACGGAATAGCTCAGGTGGGTTAGACCTGGATTAAAGCTTGATTTTCTGCATGAAAAGTTTGACAAAGACTTTTTGTTGGCGATAATAGCAGCCTATTTACTATTTGGTATCTAAGAATACGAGGAATCAAACAAACACGATGAAAAGTTTTCAGTGCCAAAATTGCGGGCAACTGCTTTTTTTTGAAAATACGCAATGTTTGAACTGTGGGTATCAACTTGGGTATCTGCCGGAGATGGCCGAGTTAAGTGCGCTTGATGGAGGGGGCAATGGGCTGTGGCAGCCACTTGCTACGCGGTTGAGCAACAGACAGTTCCGGCTATGTGCCAACTATCAGTACGATAACCTTTGTAACTGGTTGATTCCGGCTGATAGTCTGGAAACATTGTGTCAGGCTTGTCGTCTTAATCAGACCATTCCCAACTTAAGTGATGAGAAGAATCTGGAGCGATGGCGTAAATTGGAAGTAGCCAAACGGAGAATGGTTTACAGCCTGTTGGTTTTGGGATTGCCGGTTATGAATAAACACGAGGATCCGGAGCGCGGTTTGGCTTTTGATCTACTCGCCCCTTCTAGCGATCCGAATGCCGAACCGGTGCTGACCGGGCATGATAAAGGGCTTATTACGATTAATATCTCCGAAGCGGATAGTGTTGTGCGTGAGCAGACGCGCTTAGAGATGAACGAACCGTATCGTACCTTATTAGGCCATTTTCGCCACGAGGTGGGCCACTATTACTGGATGCTTTTAATTCAAGACACGTCGTGGTTAGAGCCGTTTCGGAAATTGTTTGGCGATGAGCGGGAGGATTACGCCCAGGCTCTGGAGCGACATTATCAAAGCACCCCGCCGTCAAATTGGCAAGCCCAGTTTGTAAGTGTTTACGCGGCGGCCCATGCCTGGGAAGATTGGGCCGAAACGTGGGCCCACTATCTGCACATCACCGACGCTATTGAAACAGCCCAGGAGTTTGGCGTGAGTGTTCAATTGCAGACAGAAAGTGAACAACCCACTACCCCCATAACCCAGTTGTATTTTCAGCCGTTTGAGCATATTGTGGATGCCTGGCTGCCGCTTACGTATGCAATCAACAGTATCAACCGCAGTATGGGCCAACCGGATGTGTATCCTTTTGTGTTGTCATCAAAAGCGATTGAAAAGTTGAGTTTTGTTCACGAGGTTATTCGAAGTAACCTTTAAGGGAGTGCATGAGAAGCTCCGCAACAGCAACGAGAATGAAAATTGTTGCTGCTGGCGGAGTGAGCATCCTCAGATGCGAACGGATTGGGCCAAGCCGCACCGCATCTGAGGATGCTCCGCTCCTCGCTTTAATGATTCCCGTCTGTAGTGACATGTTCCAACGTGTACTTAATTGTTCCAACGTGCACTTTATTGTTCTCAATAATTACTTTAATGATTCACACCTGTAGTAACCTGTTCCAACGTGTACTTAATTGTTCCAATGCGCACTTTATTGTTCTCAATAATTACTTTAATGATTCACACCTGTAGTAACCTGTTCCAACGTGTACTTAATTATTCCAATGCGCACTTTATTGTTCTCAATAATTACTTTATGATTCTCGTCTGTAGCGTCATGTTCGAACGCGTATTTAATTTTTCCAATGCGTAGTAACATGTTTCAACGCGCACTTTATTGTTCTCGTCTGTAGCGTCATGTTTCACGGATTACTTTATGCTTCCACAATTTACAGTTGGTTAATACCTCAGTTCGGAAAGTGATGTATCTCATGTCATTTCGCAGCGCAGCGGAGAAATCCCTATGATACTATGCCTGAAACGGTGTCCGGTTGGGACAATTTGAAGCCACAATGCTCATTTTTTCCGGCGAACGCTTCACGGTTTGAAATGTTTGAGGGATTTCTCCGCCTCCGGCTACGAAATGACATATGAGACTTTAATTATCGAACTCAGGTTAATAGTAACTGGCATATGACTTACGCAGTTCGTAGAACAATTTGCTAAATTGTTCCTGTTTGGGACAAGCGAGATGTGCAATTTGTGCTACAGAATTCCTGTAATACGCATTGCTTAGCGTAAACGTCCCCCATTTTATTCGAGCGAAACCTGGTGTTCCGCATAAATCGTGCGCCGAGTTCCTGTTTCGCCGCGTAATACCAAAGAGTAGGTTTTTGCTTGATGGCCCCGGTATTCAACGCCGTTGAGTAGGGGGCCGTCGGTGACGCCGGTGGCTGCTAAGAAGATGTGGTCACTGGAGACCAGTTCTTTACAGGTGAGGATGCGGCTGGTGTCGATGCCGGCCGCTTTAACGGCTTCCCATTCCTCATTGCTTTGTGGGGCTAAACGGGCCAACATCGCGCCGCCAATGGCTCTCACCCCGCATGCAGCGGTGACTCCCTCAGAGGCTCCGCCAATGCCCATAAGGACATCAGCACTATTTCCCGGTGAGGCCGCAATAAGCGCTCCGGCCGTATCGCCATCGGGTCGAAGTAAGATACGTGCCCCGGACTGGCGAAGCTCTTCAATGAGATGTTTGTGACGAGGTCGATCTAAGACAATGACCTGCAAATCTCTAACCGATTTGCCTTTGGCCCGGGCAATTACAGCCAGAGTCCAGCCTGCCGGGGCGTCCATACATTCGGGTACTAAGGCGTGGGCCGCTTCTGCATCGACAATGATTTTATCCATGTAGGCGGCCGGTTTACAATCCCACATCGAGTGGCGCGGCGCGACACATACAACCGAGATTGCGCCCGGTAGCCCCTCCACGACGGAGTTAGTCCCATCAATAGGGTCGACCACCACGTCAACTTCCGGGCCTTGTCCCGTGCCAACATGTTCGCCCGTACTCAGCGGCGTGCTTTCTTTTAACCGATCCTCTTCGCCAATGATGATGTGCCCCTTAATATCTATCGAAGCTAAGGCTAAATTCATGGCTTCGGTCGCGGCGCGATGGGTCATCTCTCGATTGCCCAACCCCAACCATCGGCCGGCTGTTAGGGCCGTTGCCTCGGTAACTCTTACTAAATCAAGCCCAATATTACGTGTTGGTGTTTGATCCATTTTCTTTGCTCCTTGGCTCTGATTGTTGGGGCAAGTCAACAGCCTCTAGTAAGTCGGCGGCTTCCCAGGCCAGTATCCCGCCTTGCAAAATCGACACATTTTCAAACCCTTTCTGCTTAAGTACCGAGGCGGCTCGACCACTGCGTCGTCCACTGCGACAGACTAACACAATATCTTTTTCTTTAGGCAGATTAACACTTTCGGCCAGCATTTTCCCCAAAGGAACAAGCCGAGCATTGGGGACATGGCCTTTTTGATATTCTCTCGGCTCCCGCACATCGATGACAATAGGTTTTTCGAATCCTTTGTGAAGATTTTGCCATAACTGTTTAGGCTCAAGCGCGCTTAGATCCTCTTCCGGAATAAGCGGTGAAGCTGAGAATTCCTTAGGATAGCTGCTCTTCGGTAAATTTTGGCACTCCTTAAAGGCGCGGAAAGGACATTCGTAGATGCAGATTGCCGGATCGAGCGTGTGGTGGAACAGGAAACTGATAGCTTCTTCTTCATTTAAGAAATGATCCTCACCGACGCGCTCACAAAATCCGGCCGATTTCATCACGCTCCAAACAGCAGGTTGAACCTTCATAAAGTAAATATCTCCGCCCCGTTCGTGGTAGAGATGATGTATGTTTTCCAACATGCGGATGCCGCTAATATCGCAGTTGTTGACACCGTGCATACGCAGCAAAAGAAAACGCTCGGTGGGCTGGCTGTTCATATGTTGAATAATAAGCTCTTCAACGTGGTTCACGGCCCCAAAGTAAAGATCACCCGAGATTTTTATAATTCCCAACTGGGGGCAGCCCGGCTGCCCCGGCTTGCGCCGGATGAAATGTTTGAAGGTTTTGTCGGGGACAACGGGAAAAACTTTGGGAACACTGGTCTGCGTAATGTAAAAGGCAAATGAGATGAGAACACCCATTAAGACCGCAAATTCGATTTGTAAAAAGATAGTGCCAAAGAAAGTAACGAACATGATGATGGCATCCGTGCGGTTACCTTTCCAGATAAGGCGCATCTCGCGGGTATCAACTAATCCATAAGCAGTAACCATGAGTACACCGGCCAGGGCCGCAATAGGCAGATAGGCTCCCAACCAGCCGAAGCTAATCATAGCAACGAGCACAAAGACGCTAGAAAATAGACTGCTCATTCGCGTTTTGGCCCCGGCTTCCATGTTAACGGCCGAGCGGGCAAATGAACCGGCTCCGGCATAGCCGCTAAACAGCCCGGCTCCAATATTGGCGAGACCTTGCCCGACAAACTCTTGGTTGCTGTCAAGCCGCTGGCCGGTTTGGGTTGAAAAGGCGCGGGCGATGGCTGTGGTTTGAATAAGGCCAATGGCTCCTACAGCTAATGCACCGGTCGATAATTTGGCAATCAATTCCAAGTCAAGTAGCGGCAGATCAGCCAGAGGCGGTAAAGTTCGAGGTAACTCGCCAATAACTCTAACGCCATCTGGCCCGGTGAGATCAAGTAGATAAACAAAAAATGAGGCGACGATCATACTTAACAAAGGCCCCGGCAGTTTTGGGGCAAACTTGCGCATAGCAACAATTAAAATGATCGTGCCGATACTGAGTAATGTGGTTGGCAGATGGAGTTGAGGGAGAAATAGAACGGTGTTAATGATGGTATCGACAACCGTTCGGCTTTCAAATTGCAGACCAAAAACGTTTTTTAATTGACCGATACCAATTAACAGTCCGGCACCGCTGGCAAAACCAATAATCACCGAATGTGAGACAAAATTTACCAACATGCCTAACCCCGACAAGCCGATGATGAGTTGAAAAACACCGGCCATCACCGCCAACATGCCCGCCGCGAGAATAAAATTTGATGAGCCTGGTTCCGCAATCGCCAGCAGTGATGATAACACCAATATTGAAATAGCGTTGGCCGGCCCGGTGTTCATCTGGTCGCTGGATCCCCATAAAGCGCCGACAATACCGGCCACAATAGCCCCATAAAGACCCATCTCCGGAGGCAGTTCGGCGATAAGGGCAAATGCAATTACCTGCGGCAGGGCGATAACGCCTACTGTTAAACCGGCAATGAGATCAGGACGAACATTGCCGAGTTTATAGGATTTGATAAAGCGAACAGGGTTGGAGAAATATTTAGGGGTGTGGGTTAAGCTATCGACAAGTGGGTTTTGGCCTGAGTCGGTTTCCGCAATGGGATCCGTTTCTTCTATTTCTACCTGTTGACGTGCCTCTTCGTCAAAACGATTATTTGTGGGCCAATCTTCCATCATAACCCGCTCTAAAATATCGGCGGGCGTTTCCATACTGGGTTTGTCTTTGGAGTGATCGTCCATTAACTTTTTCCTTCTCTTCTGGATTTGCACGTCACTGGGCAGGTTAATGCTTGAGTACAAGCCTCTACTCCAGGCGAGAACTAGAAATGTATTTACCTATGCAGCGTTTTAATGGCAGCATCTTTTGGAAGATGCAATTGAAACTGAGATAAATAGATCATTTTTATTATGTACTTAAGTTACTATAATTTTTGAGCGGGTGAATAACGTGAGGTAAACAATTTTATTGGTACTGATTATAGTCCTAATTGCCTAATATGTGAAACGCATTGATGTTAAGATTATTTGCGCTCATTTGGGGGAAAATTAAGAAGAAATGAAAGAGGTTTGCGTGTAGTCAGTTGCTGTGACTGGCTGCTTAGCAAGCATTTATTTGGTTAATGATGTTTAGACATGTGTTGTAATTTTGAATACAACTTTGGATACTTTCTGTTTCGAGTTCTTGAGCTATTTGTTCCGGATCGATGTCAACTTGGAATACCAGGCGTAAAATTTTTGAAGGCTGAACAGAGGAACCTATATCATTGACAAGTAAATCGTTGTGTTGGTCGATATGCGCCTCTATTTTTTTATTAGCGATTGTAATAATCGTCTCTGGATTAATCAAACTTCTATGATAGCTAGGAGTCGCATTATATGAAAAGTTAGCATCTATATTTTCCCATACTAACCTTTGAGGGTGTGCACCCTTATCGGCCAACCTTTTGAATCGCCAATCTTTGAATATTTTACAGTAAATTTGAAAAGCCATTCTGGCGGTTGCCGTAGCAACCTGCCCTTGCAGCATTTGTGCATACGTAGTTTTAATGGTGTCTTGGTTTAGCTCAAGATGCAGCATTTTGTCAAACTTATTGTCAACTACATGGAGTTGAAACGTGGCAGTTGAGGCCAGATAATGAATGGGTAAATTGTGCTGTACGCGCGATTCAAGAGCAGTTAAATAGGCCTCAATAACATTTCGATAGCTATAAAGCCCACATAAGGGTGCGGTATTGACATTAATGCCTTGACGGATAAGTTGATACATCGCGGGGATACCGGCTCGATTGGCCGGTATGGTGATCATAATATTGGGGAAATCAATAACTTGGCAAATACGCTGCGCTTCTGTCACCATTGCATCGGTATCATTGGCTAAATAAGGCGACAGGGTGACGGTTACAAAACCTTTTTGACCACCACTTGACTCATACGTTGATAGAAATAAGAGAGCCGCTTGTCGAATATCATCAAGTATTAACGTATTATAGACAACTTCGGCATCGGTGTGCGAATTCTTTAAGGTTTGGATAGCTTGCTTGTAAGTTTTGGAAAAAGCGATTGAGGCCTTGAGACCGGCGGGAGTGATGCTTGTGCCACTGATTAAGCCATGCTCAACGAGACTTTTTAGGTGATCTGAGTTAAGCAAATCGCGGTGTAGATGATCTAACCATACATTGATGGTGTTACTTTGTAGTCCAATTGCGGGACTCATAGCAATGTCATTTCTTCTCGTTTCATTGCAAAATACAGTAAGGTTAAGCGGCCGCTAAAGGTAGTGTAAACCAAAAAGTTGTGCCGTCTGTTGGGTGGCTGTCAACATGAATTTTGCCGCCCTGCATGTGGACAAAGTTCCATACCAGGTATAGACCCAATCCTTGGCCGGGCTGGCGGTGACCACTACGGCGATAATACTTATCAAAGATTTTTTCTTGTTCTTCTGGAGGGATAAATGAACCGGAATTAAAAATAGAAACCTTAGCATATTTACGTCTGTTGGAACTATCTTCGTGTACCGCAACGTTGACCTGAATTGTGCTGCCAACCGGCGAATATTTCATAGCATTTGTTATGAGGTTATCTAAGATAATTTGTGTCTTTTCGGGATTGCCGCAAACGATTAATATGGCTTCGTAATCTCGGGCGAATTTTCGTTCTGGGGCCTGGATAAGGTAAGGTTGGATGCTTTCTTCCACAAGCGATACAATATCGAATTTGGTTAGCGATGATGTCGTAGAGAGGTTGTTTGGTTTATCAAATTGTAGGATGTTGTTGCCTAAAGCTTGTAACTCTTTCACCAAATGGGCTGTGATCTGCAAAACTTCGTCAGGGATCGGTTTGGCCTCTTTTTTTGTTTCTACCAGTAAGTGATGTACAGCATGAAGTTTTGTGGCTGTAGATAGAAGTTGATGACAAATTTGTTTAGCCAAATCAGGGGTATGCCCATTGCCATTGCCATTACCATTACCATTGCCATTACCATTGTGATTTTGATGCGTAAGTAGGGTTTGAATAAATTGATCCATTGTAGACTCTCAAACATACAAGTAAAAACGCTAAGTGATCTCTAACTATGGTAGAATAAATGTCTTTTTTTGTCTGTAAGGGAATTTTGACAATGTCATGCTACGCATCAATAAGCATATAGGATGGGCAAGGAAAGGTTAGCGTAAACTTATAGAGAGGACAAAAATGGCTATTCGAGCGGAGTCAAACCATTTTGAATAGCAAATTTAACTAAACTGGGCAAATCGTTGATGTTTAATTTTTGCATAAGTCGGTAACGGTACGTTTCAACCGTTTTGGTGGAAAGATAAAGAAGTTTGGCTATTTCGGCACTCGATTTACCTTCGACAACAAGCTGTAGAACTTCACGCTCACGGGGACTAAGCGGGGCTAGGGGATTAGTTATTTCTTTAGTTTCAAGCTGGCGTAACTCTTCTTCGCCGATTTGTTGTGAAATTTTATGGCTAAGGTAACGCTGCCCGGCGCAAACAGAGCGTATCGCTTTTATCACTTCATTGCTGGCCGAACCTTTTAGCAGATAGCCGGCTGCTCCAGCCTGTAAAGACCAGAGTACCTGTTTGGTTGAGGCATGCATAGATAACATGATTACACGGCTATCGGGACACGACTCTAAAATTTGGCGCGTGGCTTCGATGCCGTTTAGTTGCGGCATGGTAATATCCATAATAATCACTTTTGGACAGTCGACCACAGCTTGCCGTACAGCGTCAAGTCCGTTGTCTACTTCACCTATAACTTTTAAATCCGATTGAGTCTCTAAAATAAGCCGCAATCCGTCACGCACAACCGGATGGTCATCAGCTAATAATATTTTTGTTTTCATCGCGGTACTTCAACAGTAACCTGTGTTCCTTGGTTTAGTTGGCTTTCTATAGAACAAACGCCTTGGGCTGACTTAGCGCGTTCGATCATAGTGCGCAGCCCAAAGGTTTCAGTTAAACGGGGTTGCTTTTGTTGTTCGAATCCAACGCCATTATCGACAATGGATAGTTTTACATGGGTTGCATTTGCTTCAATAATGATGGAAGCTCGGTCTGTTTTGGCATGGTGAATAATATTGATTAAGGCTTCTTGAGTAATTCTAAAAAGCGTATTTTCTACCCAGCTCGGCAGGCGTGGAGCAAAATATATAGGCTGGACATCAATTTTGATACCGGTTTGTTGGCTCAGATTGTTGGCATACCAATCAATCGCCTCAATTAAACCATACTCATCCATCATCGGAGGACGCAGTTCAGACACAAGCTGGCGTATTTGGTCGGTGGTTTCTTCTACCAGAGTCAAAGCGTTTTCTAAACGTTTACGAACGAAGTTTATATTGGGGTCTGAACTATCAAACTGAGACTGAATAAAATCAAGGTTAAATCCTATAGCGGTTACATTTTGCCCTATCTCATCGTGTAAGGTTTGAGCCAGACTGCGACGTTCACCTTCTTGCTTTTCAGCAAGATGTGCATTTAACGTTGAAGGCAGATTGCGTTGGTTAACCTCAGTATCATTTTTTTTACTGTCTTGATTCATAAAAAGTTGCCGCTCCAAACAGGCTGCTTTTGAGAGGTTTTAAGGGACTACGTAAATTTCGCCTTGTAGAACATCATTAATAGCTTGCGTCAGCAATCGAACCCGTCGTTTTACCACATATCCACGGGCACCGGCCTGAATAGCCTTACGGGCATAAAATGCTTCCTCATGACCTGAGATGATCAATGCCGGCAGTTCCGGATATTGATTTTTAAGCTGCTGCGTGAGTTCTATACCACTCATTCCATCAAGCGAAACATCAATAAGCACGATATCGGGGTGGCATTGAGGGATTTGCTCGAGTGCTTCCTGAGCGGTTATGGCTACGCCACATACCTTTAAATCATTTTCCCGGGCAATAAGGTCAATATAGGCCTGGCGCATAGCGAAATGATCTTCTACGATAAATACCTTATAGGGTGAGCGTTGTTTTGTCATTATCAGTATCTCTATACAGTTAGCTGTCGAAATTGCGAAGTTTGCTGCGGTATGGTAATCGTTACGGTTGTACCGTTGCCGGGATGCGATACAATTTCTAAATTCCCTCCAAAAAGGTTCAATCTTTCTTGTATACTATACAAGCCAAAGGAATCGGTGTTTCTTGCATGGGGTAAAATGGAGGGATCAAATCCAGACCCGTTATCTATGACCTTAATTTTTACAAACTCACCTTCTGTAAAATATTGTAGATAAGCGGTTTCTATCTCGGCATGCTTGACAACGTTAAACAGCAGTTCGCGAACCATCTGAAAAATTAAAACCCTTAAATCATCATTCTCTACATTGCAATTTTCTTCGCCTTCCAGTATGACGGTAAGATCGTGACGTCGTTTCATCTGGCTGGCTAACCATTCAAAGGCAACATCTAATCCCTCACCTTTAAGTAAAGGCGGACTAAGATCAACACTCAATGTCCTAATAACTTCAATGGCTTGGTCGATGAGGTTTTCCATTTCTTCAATATGCGGTTCAATGGTCGTCTGATGCTCAGACGGCAGGTCGGAATTGAGCAGCAGGGTGCGGACGTGAATGCCGTGGAGAATTTGTTGTAAATTATCGTGCAAAGTTTGGGCAATCTGCCGCCGTTCTTGCTGCTGGGTCAAAGTCAATGCCGAGGCCAAATCACGGATTTGCTGATTCCGTTTTTCGAGGATTGCGGCCTGTTCAATCAAGGTGCGTTGTTTCTCTTCAACACTCTTTTTTAGCATGCATTTTTCAAGAGCATTCGTAATGGAATGATCAAGCGCCGTGCTGGATAGATGACGTTTAATCATATAATCGTAAGCCCCTAGCTTCATAGCCTTGATGATAAGTTCGGGGGTTTCCTCAACCGTTAAAAGAATAACAGGCAGCCCCTGATCCAGTAGCTGCGATAAAATGTTGATGCCGTCAATGTCCGGCAGACGATAATCTAGCAGTATTACATCCGGGGACAACGTTTGAGAGGCTTTTAGACCTCCATATCCGGTGGTAGCCATATTCAACGTATATTTTGCAGGAAGGGTTCGAAGCACAGCTTCTCGATCCACTTCATCGTCTTCTATAAGAAGAACTTTTATTTTAGGAGGCGGCATACATTCCTCCTGAAGGGAATTCTACCGTACGCCAGTAAGTTTCAAGTAGTTTGGTTACATTTATAAAATTCTTGCCGGCTTTGGCTTTAACCACATAGCCAGCAATATTGTGTTTATAAGCCGCCCATTTATCAGTTTCACGATCCGATGTGGTTAAGACAAAGACAATACTGTGTTTAAGTTTATCATCTCGACGTAGATGTTCTAAAAATTCAAAACCGTTCATTTTCGGTAAATTTAAGTCGAGAAGTATTAAGTAAGGAGAGGAGATTGGCATCTGCTTATTCTCTCCACGCAGTACTTGCAGCGCTTCAATACCGTTGGTCACAATAGTTAACGAGGTTTTTAGACGTTTTTGTTTGAAGGCCCGGACGACCGCTTCGGCGTCAATTTCATCGTCTTCAACTAATAATATCTGAATAGGATTTTTCATGATGCTTTGCTCTCACTCTCAGACTAACGATTGATCTCCAGGCCAAGTAAAACGAAACGTAGCACCTTGACCTGTGATCGACTCAACCTCAATACTGCCTCCCCGCGCCTCTATAATCTTTTTGACAATTGCTAATCCTACCCCGCTGCCACCATTTTTGTCTTTAGATTGGAGGGTTTGAAATATCTGGAAGATACGGGTATGAAAAGCAGGATCGATGCCAGGGCCGTCATCGGTAACACTAAACACGATATCTTTACCTGATCGATTGGCCGAAACCGTTATAAGACCATCAGACCGATCGTGGTGTTTTATAGCATTATCAATGAGATTGCGTAAAACCATTTCTAAAAGAGGACGATTGGTACGTACATGGGGCATGTCAGGTTGAACATCAACGGTGAACCGTTTTGGTAAGGCTAGAATAGTTAGAATATTACCGACTAACTCGCCTGTGTCTACCTCTTCAATTTCCTCATGGTCACGACCGGCCCGCGAATAGGCTAACAGGTCGTTGAGCAATGTCTCCATGCGATGGACACGATCGCGCATTTTCTCCAGATGTTCTTTTGAGGCTTCAGGTAGGTTGTCGGCGGCATCTTCCGTAATCCAAGCGGCTAAGTTGTCGATAGCCCGCAGCGGTGTTTTGAGGTCGTGCGAAGCCACATAAGCAAATTGGTCTAAGTCCTGAATAATGCGCGTTAATTCTTCTGTCCGTTCAACAACACGCTGTTCTAAGGTCTCATTAAGCTCTTTCAAACGCTGTTGGTTTTTTTGTAAGGCTTCTTCAAACTCTTTGCGCTTGGTGACATCTGAAGCCATACTGATGACCAAACGACGGCCCTGTTCATCAGTACCCAACGGAGCCGAGTGAAAATGCCAGATGCGCTTGTGGCCCTCTTTGGTGGTGATTTCAAATTCCCCTTCATCAAGACGATCGGTTAGTTCATAGAGATTTTCGACACCTTTTTTTATTTGTGGCTGCATCTCGTTTGGATAAACCGCCTTTACCCATGCTTCTACCGTTTGAATCTCTTCCACGGTATAACCGGTTAAGTCGGTGACCACATTACTGATCATCACTATTTCGCCGTCTTCAGCATGGGCAAGAATGGGGAAAGGGGCTTCGACAACAGCCCGCCGAAAGCGCTCTTCGCTGGCCTCCAGCGCTTTTCTGGCCCGTTTGGTCTCGGTAATTTCTTGAATAACCGTATTAATACCGGCAACTTCGTTATCAGGCCCCTTGAGAGGCAGATAAGAGGCCAACCAATCGCGCTCTACGCCGGGAGCTGCAGGGGTTGTTCCATGAAGTTCGACGTTGAGTTCCGAATGCCCGGTAATGGCCTGCTGAAGATAAGGGTTTACGATTTCATCTAGCTCGGGCAGAATCTCGGCGGGTGTGTGGCCTAAATGATCTGATACCGACAGCCCGTTAATCTCGGCCAAACGCTCGTTGATGCGAACAAAACGCAGCTCGCTGTCGAGGAAGGCGAGGCCTACCGGAGCCGTGGTATAGATAGCCTCAATCTCAGACAGTTGGTGCTGTATAATTTCGCGGTTTAGCTGAAGCGCTTCCTCAGCCTGTTTTCGGTTAAGCACTTCGGCTAAAATATTGGCCACAGATAAGATGAAGTTTACATCGTACCGGCTAAACGTTCGGCTTTTTTTGCTGTGGGCACCTAACACTCCGTAAGGTTTCTCGCTATCACCGATAATAACACTCATCCCACTGATAACGTCATGCTCGGTGAGGAATTCAGGCCCGGAAAACCGCGTTTCTTGCGGCAAGTTTTCAACAATTACCGGTTCATGGGTAACAAGTGTGTAGCCGGCCTGCGAATTTTTGTTGTTGGGTATATGCACTTGGCCGACGGATCCCTCTTGCCAGCCTGTACCGGCCTTTAATAAGAAATCTTTGTGATTCGGCATGAGTTCTAAAATTTTACACAATTCAATTTCAAGAGCCTCACAGATACATCCGGTGGCTGTGTCCATCAGTTCATCGAGAGTCGTTCCGGCTAAGGCCATCTTCCCCAATTGGGCCACGGTAGCCTGTTGTAAGACTCGTTGTTTTAATTCTTTTTCTACCTGCTTTAATTCGGTTACGTCAACAGAGGTTAGTACCACCCCATCAATTTTGTCATGCAGGGTACGATACGGCAATATCGTTATGACATACCATCGATCATCTTTTGTTTGGGCTTCTCGCTCAATTTTTGAAAGCGATTTCAAAACCTGTTGGATGTCAGCCGATAAACTATCGTAATGAAGCTTATGAGAGATATGGTCAAAAGGTCGACCCAGGTCTGCGGTGATGATATTGAAGATTTCACATGCTTTAGGGGTAAAACGCTTTAAATGCAGGTGACGATCAAGAAAGACAGTTCCAATATCGGTCGAAGCCATTAGATTTTGGAGATCGCTGTTTGCCCGATTGAGTTCTTCAATTTTGTTTTTAAGCTACTGGTTAAAGGTTATCAATTCTTAGTTGGTAGACTGCAATTCATCTTTGATGGTTTACAAATCCTCAGTTGTAGACTGCATTTATTCATTCATAGATTGCAGATCTTCATTAGAAG
>JAGRBZ010000957.1 GCA_020433805.1 Anaerolineae bacterium | reverse complement strand
CATGCTTCGGAATGACAAGAGGGGCATAGAAGGGCATTTCTTGAGATGATTTTGCTGAACAGTATAAGCAAGGTATCGCCCGGAATAATATCGGCGACGCTATGAAGTAGGGATTTCTCGCTTATCACTCGATAAGACAGATACAGCCCAACGCCTAACCGATCTATTTCAACGAAAACCCTACGCAGTAAGCGCATCTATTGACATGACGGTGTAAAAATGATACCATATGACCAATATCGTTTATTTGGTCAAAAACCATGATGGTACTGGGTCCATGCGATGGGGAAACTGTTTTAACCACGAATTACACAAATTAACACGAATAAAAAATTGGTGAAAATTCGTGCAATTCGTGGTTGATTTTGTCCCTTCGTACGCAATCCCATCTTGCGGACCCAGTGCCAACCATGATGTAAAGGACGTTCATGACCCAATCGGATAATGAAGAACGCAAGCACAGAATACTCGATGCAGCGGCAGAGCTGTTTATTCACTATGGCTACGACAAAACTACGGTCAGCGATATTGCCCGTGAGGCCGGTGTGAGCAAAGGCGCTATTTACCTCCATTTTGCCAGTAAAGATGAACTGTTTGAAGGCCTGCTCATCCGCGAGATGATGACCTACCAGAAAAACTGGTTGGAGCGGATTGAATCCGACCCCAAAGGTGGCACCATCGGCGGGATGTATAAAAATGTGCTGTATGCGCTGAATA
>JAGRBZ010000956.1 GCA_020433805.1 Anaerolineae bacterium | reverse complement strand
CAGGTGATGGCCGCGCTGCCCCAGGCCCGCTCGACCCGGCCCGACGCCGACCTGCTCCACCGCGAATTTCTATGGGCCGCCGCCATGCTGCGCCACGCCTGCCGTCGCGGCCTGTGGGCGCTGGGCGACCCCGCCCCCGACCTCCGACCGGCTTTAGCCGCCGAGGCCGCTGACCTCCTGACCGAACATCGCGCCATCTGGCTGGCCCGCAACCGCCCCGGCGGCCTGGCCGACAGCGAGGCGCGGCTGGAAAAGATGCGGCAGGACTACAATGATGAATGATGAATGATGAGGGATGAATTAGGGAACGTGTCATTTCGCAGCGCCAGCGGAGAAATCCCTGTGGCAATACAATGAAACGTTATCTGGCCGGGAAAATTTGAAGCGACAACGCCCCCTTAACCCTTATTTAGAGAGGCAAAACCATGACCGACTTACTCGTTAAACTCTACACCTTGCCGCCGCTGGAGCCGGTGTTGGCCCAGCAGCAGGCGCAGGGGGTGACTATTCGGCGGGGACTGGCCCCGGAGAAGCATCTGGTGATCGATTGGGTGGGCCGCCGCTTCAGCCCGGCCTGGGCTAGCGAGTGCGACGTGGCTTTTAGCCGCCAACCGGTCAGTTGCTTCATCGCCCTGGCCGGCGATCACCTGGCCGGCTTTGCCTGCCACGACGCCACCTACCGCAACTTTTTCGGGCCGACCGGCGTTGGGCAGGCCCA
>JAGRBZ010000955.1 GCA_020433805.1 Anaerolineae bacterium | reverse complement strand
CGACGGTTGACGAGCTGCCGCTGAACGCGCTCAAGAGCAGCTGCCCCATTTGTTTGAAGCCCTCCATGCCGAGCGGCTCCGGGGCGCTGCCCATATGAATAACGGCATCCGGGGCAAAAACCGCAAACGCCTCCTCGACATCGCCCGCGGCCAGGGCCTCGCGGAAACGCTGGACGACAGCCTTATTACTTTCGATTGACATTGAAATAATCTCCTTTTTTGGATGGGATGCGATTCAAATCGAGTCGCACCCATGATTACGGGTTATTGGAACAAATGGTATATTTCGTTGGTTGTGCTTTGCCTTTTGTAAGGTAGCGAAACGCCATTAATTCATCATTATTTGGGACGATCTCGCCCGGATTAATTCTTCTTTAGGTCATTATCCTCCTTTTTGATGCGGCAATTTAGTCTTCGATAATCAGAACGTTCAACCATGCCTAAAGCTTTGTATCTGTAGCCAAACGACGGTATAATTGCCGGATAACATTCATAATAAGCGAGAGGATAGTTGGGGATGCTACGCCGGTTTCCCGAAAGCGTCGATGATCAGCGCCAGCTCGGGCGTCTCTTGCAGCAGGTCGGAAAGATGTCGTCGTCGCTTACGACCGGGGTCTGGCCGGCGCATCGTATCCCGCCCCGCCGTTTCCAGGAGCGGCAGGATACGGCGGATATACCGACCGGCGGTGGTATCGCTGACTCCAAACAGATTGCCTAAGGTCTCAAGGGTAGGA
>JAGRBZ010000954.1 GCA_020433805.1 Anaerolineae bacterium | reverse complement strand
ATTCATTTCAGTGCATCAGTGGTTCACCCACTCCGACGGATTTGCCGCGCGTGATGGGTAAAAATAGAAACACTGAATCACTGATCTGCACTGAACCCACTGAGGAACCAGAATAAGATGCTTTTATCAGTGTCTTCATTCATTTCAGTGTATCAGTGCTTCACCCACCCTGCCAGGTTTGCCGCGCAGTGATGGCGATAAAAAAGTGACTTGTAACTTATCACCTCTATGCGCTACAATTATACCGAATAGATTCACCACGTAACATTTTGTTTTGGAGATTAGAGATTGGAGATTAGTTAGTGTCTCTAAGTTTTCGCCATAATTTGAGCTTTTGTTGATTGCGTAGTGCGTATTGAGCGCCTTTTTACGCACTACGCACTACGCAATACGCACTATGTTCTATGAAATGTTGTGGCGAAAAACAAATGACACTAACGAGATTAGGAGATTATAAAACCATATCTCCCCATCTCCCTATCTCCTCATCTCCTCAATACACAATGGTCAAAAAGGAGCAGAGTATGGATACCGTGCATGTAGCAATAGATTTACCGCGCAGCCTCTTGTCGGCCCTTAAGCAAGACCCGGACGGCTTTGTACAAGAAATGCGGTTGGCCGCTGCCATAAAATGGTACGAAATGCAGCGGGTATCGCAGGCTAAAGCCGCCGAAATTGCCGGGCTGTCCAGAGCCGAATTTATCACGGCTTTGAACCAGTTTGGTGTAACCCCT
>JAGRBZ010000953.1 GCA_020433805.1 Anaerolineae bacterium | reverse complement strand
GCTGGCGTCGGGGGGGATCACCATTTTGATGTCCGGGCTGTCGACGCGGGCCGGTAGTTGGATAGTAAAGGTAGAGCCTTGGTCGGTTTCGCTCTCGACAAAAATCATGCCGCCCATCATCTGGCAAAATCGGCGGCTAATGGCCAACCCTAAGCCGGTGCCGCCATATTTGCGCGTGGTCGATGTGTCTGCCTGGGTGAACTCTTCAAACAGAAATTCCATCTGTTCTGCCGTCATGCCAATTCCGGTATCGACGACTTTAAAGAGGATGATGTCTTCGTGTTCAACGTCGGAATTCGCCTCGCGGCGGACGTTGAGCGTAATTGTTCCGTTGTCGGTAAATTTCGAGGCATTGCTTAAAAGATTAAATAACGATTGGCGGACTTTCGTTAGATCGGCATACATTTCGCCCAGATTCTCACTCAGATTGACCGCGAATGTATTGTTTTTTTGTTCCATCAAGGGCTGGACGGTATTGGATACTTCTCGAATCATGGCTCTAATGTTGAATGTCTCCAAATAGAGATCCATTTTACCGGCTTCGATTTTTGACAGGTCGAGAATATCATTGATCAATGACAGGAGGTGTTTACCGGCGGTATTGATTTTTTGCAAATCCGGTACCAAGTCATCTTGGCCTAAATCTTCAACCTCTTCTTGAAGCATTTCACTGTAGCCGATAACGGCGTTGAGCGGCGTGCGCAGCTCGTGGCTCATATTAGCTAAGAAGACGCT
>JAGRBZ010000952.1 GCA_020433805.1 Anaerolineae bacterium | reverse complement strand
AGTTCGGGAAAGGCGCGGTAGGTATCGACAATGACCTGGGCCAGCAATGACGCATCCGGCTGATCGAGAAATTCCGGCGGGCCATATACGTGCATTTCAACCGCACTGCCGCCGCTGGCCTGGCTCCACGCCTGGTAAGCCGGTTGAAGCCGATCGAGCCAGAAAAAATTATCCATCACAAAATCGCCGGTGTAAATGCCGCCCTCGGCAACGGGTTTTGGCTTTGTGTCAAACCACAAGCGAATAATGGCGGTCGGTACGCCGGTTTGAAAGCGTATATCGGCAGTTGAGTCAGTCGTGGCTGAACTACTGCAAAGCAACTTTTCAGCCGATGGAGCATCGAGTGCCAAAACAACGTGGCTGGCTTCGACGGTATGGCGACTATCATCGTACTCAAATACAACCTGCCAGGGTCGATGGTCTGATAATTGGGTTTGGTCGGATGCGTTCTGTTGGAGGGCAACGACTCGTGCGCCCGGTTGAATATCGCAGCCTAAGCGGCAAGCGACATCCGCCAATGGTTGGGCAACGCACGCACCGCCGGGGCCGGGTAGATAATCAAACGCCCAGGCATCGCGGCGAAGGAGCGAGTAAAATCGAAGAAAGGCGATAAAACCGGAGGCCGGTACGTCTTCAGGATGAGCCGCCAGCGCGCTACGGGCCAGTCCAGCAAACAGTTTTTGGATCGTTGGCGACCAACCGGCGGTAAAATCAGCCAGCGACATACCGGTTAGCGCTTTTTGTTC
>JAGRBZ010000951.1 GCA_020433805.1 Anaerolineae bacterium | reverse complement strand
TACAATTTAGGCCAAAACGGGTTCTTTACCTCTCTCAACGGTTTAATGGTGCGCTACCGGGGGCGTGGGCGGAATCGATGCATTTTACGAGCAATGTCATTTCGACCGGAGGGAGAAATCCCTACCGACGGTGATTTAAGGGCAATAGGGTTGAAAAGTTATTCCGTCAAATAGTGTAAAGCCTTCAATGCCTCCTTAATAGAATATTCAGGGGGATTTCTCGTCGTCCCTCCTCGAAATGACAGTTCGGAATTGTATATAATGAAGGAAGAGATTAGAAGTAGAGGGATTTTGGCCTGGTTGCGGATGAATGGGCCACAGGTCGATTAGTTCGCACTTCATGTCATTTCGACGAGCTAGCGAGGAGAAATCCCATCGAACTTTGATAGAAAGAGAGCGTTGGGGGGGGATTTCTCGCTCCTGCGTCGCTCGAAATGACAATTTGTAGGGAATAGTGATACAAACTAAAAGACCGCGAGGGATTTGAACACCTCGCGATCTTTTTATCTATTATCGTTACGATTTTACCGGCTGCGGCTCAAATAACGCGTCGATTTCGTGCTGGGCTTCCTGCTGGAACTGTTTGGTGTAGAGCGAGTAGTAATGGCCGCGCTGTTTGATCAATTCTTGGTGCGATCCGTTCTCGGTGATGCGTCCGTTTTCGATGACCAGGATGCGGTCGGCTTTTTTGATGGTCGACAGCCGGTGGGCGATGATAAAGCTGGTGCGACCGGCCATTAATGTCTC
>JAGRBZ010000950.1 GCA_020433805.1 Anaerolineae bacterium | reverse complement strand
CCGCTCCATAACCGGAGACCAATCGCGCCGGAATACCCAGGCTGCGGGCCATCACCACCAGGGCGGTAACGTACTGCTCGCAAATACCCTCGCGATCCTCAAACAGAAAGGTATCGACGACCTCTGCGCCGGGCGGGTGGGCCGGCGGGAAGAGGTTGTAGGGATACTCCGTTAGCAGATACTCGGTCAGGGCGTCTACCTTATCAAAGGTGTTGTCGTGCGGTTCGGTTAGGGTCTGGGCCAGTTGGCGAACACGCTGTGAGATAGTGTCGGGCAGTTGTAAGTAACGCTCACGGATTGCGGGCGGGTAAGGGCCGGCGGGCAGGTGGCGCAACCTATCGGCATCGAAATCGGGTCGATAGGAGACAACGCTGTAGGTTAAGCCGGCTTTGAGACCCTCCGGCACGCGGATGCCGTCGCCGCTGTCGAGCGACAAGCGTTCGGTGGCGATAAAGATTTCGGCGGGGCGGTAGGCCGCAAAAATCAAGTTGGGCTGGTCGCGCACCAGGGTAAAGGTCTGCACAATCTGCTGGTCGGCCTGCCATGCTGCCGGGGCTTGCGTTTCGATATCGAGAAGCTCCTGAATATGGCGGGGGGGGCCGCGCTGCTCGTGCAGCAGGCGATTACCATCGGGCTGCGGTTCGCCCAAAGGGCTTTGCGACAGGGGCGACCCCAGCGGCACAGGCAGTTCGTAGTAAACACCCTGGTTCGCCAGTTCGGTCAGCGAGGTATCGCTCTGGTTCCAGCG
>JAGRBZ010000949.1 GCA_020433805.1 Anaerolineae bacterium | reverse complement strand
TAGCGATCCCAACTAGCTCTTCCTGCAGACTGTGTTGAAATAGACAGGATGCCCTTCGGGGTATTAAGACGAACGGCTTGATTTGGATCTACCGTAGTTGTAATACCGATTGCGTTGAAATAGACAGGATGCCCTTCGGGGCGATTTGCTTCGGACAGGTAACGTGGTTGAAATAGACAGGATGCCCTTCGGGGTACACAAGGGAAATCAGAATTAGGAATTATGAATTATGAAGGAGAGATAAGCCGGTTAGCCGGTAGACGTTTACGATTTACGATTTACGATTTAGTTAGTGTCTCTAAGTTTTCGCCATAATTTGAGCTTTTGTTTATTGCGTAGTGCGTAAAAAGGCGCTCAATACGCATTACGCAATACGCACTACGTTTTATGAATCGTTGTGGCGAAAAACAAATGACACTAACCGATTTACGATTTACGCATGTCAGCTAAGTCTCCGGGCTAACGAATTTATCACTCGTCACTCGTCAACCAACAATCGTAAACGACCAGAACAGCTTTTAGCCAAGGCGTTTATGGTAAAACCTCTGACGCGCAAAGGGGTCGTGCGTAGACTCCGTGTGGGGCAAAGCATATAAAGACAAATCTCTAAGAACTTTGTGGCTCCTTTGAATCCTCTATGGTAAAATTCCCGCTAATGATACAAACCGGCAGCGCTAACCACGTAGGTAGCGCAACATTAAACCGTGGAGAGAGGGAAAGAACCCAGGTTTTTGCCACAATTGTAAGCA
>JAGRBZ010000948.1 GCA_020433805.1 Anaerolineae bacterium | reverse complement strand
AACCCTGCCCGACAGCACCGACGAAGTAGTGAAGATAGTCGCGCTGGCTTACCACAGCGACGGCAAAACCTACGGGCCTTATCCCGGCGACTTTGGCCTCAACAGCCACGTCCAGCTTTTCTTCGGCCTGCCACCGGTCGAGAGTGAAGCCTGGCGTCAGGTAACGGATGCCGAGTTGGCGGCAGTGAATAAATAGCAGTCAGCGATCAGCAGTCAGCTTAATAAAAAAGGTTATAGCCAACCGTTGAAAGCTACCTTCTATAAACTAATAATACTTACGTTTGGAAAGAGATGTACCGCGTGTCATTTCGCAGCGCAGCGGAGAAATCCCTGTGACAATACACCTAAAGAGGCGTCCGGCTGGAAAAGTTTGCAGCGACAACGTCATTTCCCCGACGAAGGGTTTGCATCTTGAAACGCATGAGGGATTTCTCCGCCTCCGGCTGCGAAATGACATACGCAACTTTAATACTAAACCGGGTTACGAAACCCGAAAGGAACAAATCTCATGATGTTAGATACATACATTCGAACAAATGCATATAAAACCAACTTACCCAACAGCGTCGTTCGGAACTTTGCCAACACGTTACACGGGGAACTCATTCAACCCCACGATGCGGCTTATAATGAAGTTCGGAAGCTGTATAACGGGATGATTGACAAATGGCCGGCTCTGATTGCCCGCTGTGTCGACACGGCGGATGTTATCAACGCCGTCAACTTTGGACGCAACAACAACCTGCTCAT
>JAGRBZ010000094.1:16842-22881 GCA_020433805.1 Anaerolineae bacterium | reverse complement strand
TTATCAAAACGTCGTAGCAACTGCTTGTCCGTATCACGCAACGCATTGATTGTTCGTTGCGAACAAGCCGAGCAGCCGAGAGCCGCTTTATAACTGCCTAAATCACAATTTAGGCAATCACACAATTTGATCATCATATGTGAAAATGCCAATGCATCTTCATCAGTTTCCGGCAGTGAGGCTACTCGCTCGGTTAAACTACGCCAATCATCCCCCTTAAGTTTTTTTAAACCACTTACGCGAGAATGAGGAAATAGGATTTCACACCGAGAATACATAAGTTCTTAACCTTTATTCTAACAAAATTCCGCAAAAAAATGAGCCGTCTGGGACTCGAACCCAGGACCCATTGCTTAAAAGGCAATTGCTCTGCCAACTGAGCTAACGGCTCACATAGTTCAAACTCAAGTGAGGATATTAGCATATTGGGTCAGTCTTGTCAACACCTGTTTAATGATTTTAAGGTAACGTTGACATGCCCACTCTGGAATGATATAATTTGACATATAATTTATGCAACCGTCCGAGAATAGAATGGTCCCATCCAAGCCCGACGAATTTGCCTCGCGCTTTCCAGATGAAATCAGAAGCCTGCTTGCCACACTTAGAATGGGTAACTTAGGTGGTCTGGCCGTCTCAGAATGTGACGACCTCGGCTTGCGTGCCCGACTTTTTGACTACTTTCGGCGTCGCCTGGAAGCCGACAACATTTATCTTTTTAGCTATGAAGTTAGCCCTAAAGATACAAATTTAGTACGCAGCCTGACCGAGTTAACCGATCACCCCCGCTTTAAAAATCTGGAACTAACCGGCAAATACAAATCGATTGCCATCTTTGTCTATGGCTTGGAAAAATTCAATACTGAACAGCGCAACCAATTTGTTAAACTACTCAATTATCTACGCGATCGCTTCTCGACAATTCCCTACCCCATTGTCATTTGGGGAACGGCAGCTTTTGTCAGCCAGCTTTCACGTAATGCGCCCGACTTTTGGAGTTGGAAAGGAAACTTCTTTCGCTTTCCATCAGATCAACGCATCGACCCCAACCAGGAAAAAGCGGATACCGAGAGCCAACTCTCGCCGATTGGCCGTTACATTCGCCGCATTACAGAAGATCCCGACTTTCAAGTTTGGAAGGAGCTGTACCTGCCCCTTAAGGCCAATCGGGTTGATGAAACCGTTACGCCCTTCCCTACCCGCCATACCTTAACCTACGACGAACTGCGTCAGCTCGCGCCTCTTTTTCCCACAGCCGATGCTTATAAAGCCAACCAAATTATTTTTGAACGCGGCGAACCGGGCGACGAATGTTATGTTATCGTCAGCGGCCAAGTTGAGGTGTTGGTACTGGATGCCCTCGGTAACGATATTGTGATTTCAAAATTAGGTCGAGGCGATTTCTTTGGTGAAATCGCGCTACTCAAGCGTGTTCCACGTACGGCCACGGTTCGCACCTCTAAGCCAACCAAGTTAGTTACACTTGATCACCGCTCACTGAGCCTGCTCAATCACCGCGCACCGGGCGTCTTGGAAATCATCACCAACATCGCCCAACAGCGGCTCGAGTCGCGCTATAAAGACCCCGATGCCGTAGTTTCACCGCTGCGCCGCTTTGCCATGGAAGGCTCCAGCCTCATCCGCGAAATTCCTATTGATGTCCGTGAACTTATTGCCGATGACAGACGGACGGTCATTTTGGGTGAAGCCGGGGCCGGGAAAACGACGGTTTTGCGACGTTTAATGCTCGACACGGCAGAGGAGGCACGCCACACCCTCACCCGCGCCTCCGATCCGATTGTCCTGCCGATATTTCTGAAACTGAGTGCCCTAACGCCCGACAAAACTGTCGAGCAGCTTATCCTTGAACAGTTCGAAAGCTACCAAATCGAGAGTCTGCAAACGTATGAGGATGTCGCCAATCTCCTCAATGGGCAAAGTCCAGATAATACGCCTATTCACTCTATTCTTTTTCTATTCGATGGGCTTAACGAAATGCCTAGCCCCGACAAAACACGGTCGCAGCTCAACGATTTTATTCGCCAATACGGCCAACACCGCTTTGTCCTATCGTGTCGTGCCCAAGATTATTCGGCGCTGCAAGGTTTTCGCACGGCGATGCTCAATCGGCTATCGGGCGAGGACATCGAAACCTACCTGGTCAACTATCTGCAGGCCGAACAAGGCCGTAAGGTCGCCCGCGAAATCTACAGCGATCCGCAGCTTGAGGATTTGGCCCAAACGCCATTAGCTCTCTATATGCTGGCCCAAATTGCGCGCCGCAGCGACGAAGATTTACCCAAAAACCGGGGTGTCCTTTTTGAAGTATTTACGGCTTATCTCCTACAGCGTACCAACACAAGCTGGCAAAACGTGCTCAAACCCAATGAAATTCAGGCTCCGTTGGCGCTTCAAAAAAAGGCACTGGCTAAATTGGGGTTGGCAATGCAAGAAGATGAAGCCTGGACCTTTTCGCTCGATCGCTGGCTGGCCATCATTACCGAACACATTAACATTTATAAAAAAATAGCTTCACCTCGTGAACGCTTTGAACTCGAATCGCTTACGCCCCAAACTTTCCATAACCAGATCAAAGACAGCGGCCTCGTTCGCTGGTCAGAGAGCCGCGAGTGGGTGGAATTTGCTCACCATACCTACCAAGAATTTTTCGCTGCGCTGGCTCAAAATGAGGCAGGCTACAACCTCGAACCCCACCTCAGCACCGAAGAAGCGCGCCGCCGCTGGCAGGGCACCATCGTCTTGCTGTATGGCATCGCCGAAGATAAACCGGCCCTCTACTCCAAAATCTTGGGCGACGAAAACGAGTACGCTCGCATTTGGCTGGCCGCGCAATGTTTAGCCAACTCGGGCGAAGAAGTAGCCGTGGCCCTTCAACGGCTGGAACGCACCCTGCCGATGGGCCAACATTTCGCGCTGCTCTTTAGCGCCGGGCTGGCCTGTCGCCAATTGGGCCGCTATCCTGAAGCCCTCAGCTACCTCCATATGGCTTCAGAGGAAGCGCCCGGTTCCGCCGAGGTTCAATACGAATTAGGTTCGCTCTACCGCAAAGTGGAGCAATACGAACGCGCCATTCAACATCTCGAAGAAGCCATCCATCTGCGTTCTGACTTTGTCGATGCCTATAATCAGTTAGGTATCACCTACCACGATCAAGGCAAGTATTTGGAGGCGCTGACCGTTTTTCGGGCGACCACCCAATTGGAACCGGCCAACGCGCATCATTTTTACAACTTAGGCACAGCCCAAAAAATCATTCGCGATTACGAAGGCGCGCGCAAGTCGTTCGCCACAGCCGTAAAACTCAAAGCCGATTACACGGAAGCCAAGACGCAGTTGTCGCTGCTTGAAAAAGCGCTCTCTACGGGCGTAGTTCGAGTGCTTGAAAACATCCCTATCCTCAGCAAAATGACACTTGAACAAAGCATCGTCCTGGCCAATCGGATTCAGGTCGAGGATTATCGTCCCGGCCAAATTATTTTCCACATGGGCGCGATGGGCCAAACATTTTACGTTATCGAAGCCGGCGAGGTCGAGGTTCTGGCTCCGGATATGGGTGGCCAGCCCAGCGGCGTCATCAACCGTCTTGGCCCCGGCGACTTCTTTGGTGAAATCGCTCTGCTGCGAGCCATCCCCCGTACGGCCACCATTCGCGCCACCCGACCAACTCGCCTGCTCGCGATTAGTCGCGAGGATTTTGAGAACGTCGTTCAAAAATACCCCTCTATCGCCCACACGCTGGCCGAAACCTCCGGTCTGCGGCTCTTGCGCGACCGGCAAATTGGTCGCCGCGCTGACTTGGATCGCTACTACGATCCCGGCTATATTGCCGAACTGACCCATCAAACGGAAGTCACCGTCGTTATGGGCGATATCCACGGCTCAACCTACTTAACCAACGCTATCGGCCCGGAACTGATGGTCGCCTTTTTAGATGAATATCTCCTGCGTATGTCCACCATCATCGTTCAGGCCGGTGGAGCGATGGACAAAAGCCTGGGCGACAGCGTTATGGGCGTCTTCGGCAACTTCCCCGGTCGTCACAAAGACAGCAAAACGACCTCGGCCAATTCAGCCCTGCTGGCGGCCATCAAAATGCGCCAAGCCTATCGCATCCTGCGCGATGAGTGGAAGCGAGAAAATCCGGAATTTGGCAACACCGGTATGGGCATTGGCATCAGCACCGGCAAAGTCAAGACCGGCACGGTCGGCCCCGAAGCCACGATGGTGGGACCGGCGGTCAACCTCTCCAGCAAATTGAGCAAGCTGGCGATCAACGGCCGCACCGAGAGCGAAGTCTATATCGATGCCCGTACCCGCGAACTGGTCGGCAACGCCTTCAAAATTGAACCAATCAGTCTGGATTACACCCGCAAAAAAGTAGGCGTCGATCTGGAAGCATATCGTATCTCCCAACGCCGCTAATTCATGTGACTATCGGGCAACGGTTTAAAGTACCTTTGGCCCTTTTCAATTTGAATAAAACCGGTTATCATTAAATCAAATGAGTAACGACTTGACCACCCTGCTCTATAGACTCTTCTAAAACGACCTTTACATCGCATCATAATCACATACTGCTAGAGAGCACATCAATCCATTTAACACGGACGGCAGCCAGACGCCAGCCCCATATTCTACGGAGAATAATAAGCTTATGGACGATCTCTACCAGCGCTACCAAGCCGGCGAACGTAATTTCAGCCAAATCGATTTGCACGACGCCGATTTGAGCGGGCTTGATCTTAGCGGAGCCGATTTCACCACCGCTAATCTTAAAGGTGCTAATCTCAGCCAAACCAACCTCAGTCAAACCAATCTCAATGGCACTATTCTACAAAATGCCAATCTCAGCCAGGCGAACCTTTCGGAGGCAAACCTCAGCCTGGCCGACCTGGGCTTCGCCAACCTCACCGAGGCCAACCTCACCGGAGCCAATATGCAAATGGCCATTCTTTTTCGGACAAGATTTAAGAACACCACCATGCCGGACGGCACAATTCGATAAACTTGTATAACGTATTTGTATTACTTACCTAATTGGAGGATCCATGAAAAAAGCGTTCTTTCTTACCTGTTTTTTCCTGTTGTTTTTGCTGTTTGTTGGCTCTGTTTCTGCCCAAGAAACGTACACCCACCCCTCTGAAGCCTTTAGCCTGACCGAGTTCGGCACGCTAGAGGATGAAACGGACAACGGCGCACTCTTTGTAGACGATGATGCCGAGGTTATGGTTTTATTTGGAGAAACCGACGCTGAGGTTAGCGAAGAAACCCTGGTCAATATCGTCGCGCCTGTAATCGAAGGTATCAACGATTTCGAAAGCTATGAACTTCTCATTGACGATGCCGAAGCCGCCGATGCCAGTAGTTTCTTTATCCCCTTTACCTACACACCCGAAGATGACTACGGTACGGGAGAAATTTTCGTGACCCAAGCCGATGGCGTTCTCTACATGCTCATCTTGCTCACCGCCGATTACGACGCCACCTCCGAAGCCTGGTTCGAGACCGTCTCAAGCTTCACCCCCGGCCTCCCCCTCGAAATCGATGAAGTCGATGAACTGCCGGTCGATGAAGAGGAAGAGGAAGAAGATTTGCCCATCGACGAGGAGGAAGAAGTCGATGAGGAAGAGGAAGACACCCTTCCTGTTGAAACCGGCGACGACGTCTTTAGCGGCTTCGATCCAACCGTAGATGGCTTCGGCTTTTACAACTACGGTGATGACATCCCCGCCACCGATTTAACCTCTGTTGAGTTACAACGTATGTTTGGCGATGGCGTTTGCGCCAGCCTGGCCAACGACGAGTGCATTTTGACTCCCCCGGCCCAGCAGTGGATGGAGCAGATCAACAGCTACATGTCCGGTGGTCACTGCGAAGGCATGGCCGTTCTCAGCGCCCTCATGTACTACGATCAAGTTGAACCGGACGATTTCGGCAGCAGCCAAGTCAACGCTCTGGAGATTGAAGACAACGAACCCTTACAGCGAGAAATCGCCTACTGGTGGACAACCCAATCCA
>JAGRBZ010000094.1:0-16831 GCA_020433805.1 Anaerolineae bacterium | reverse complement strand
TATCCCGGTGCCGACCTCCGTGTGTCCGAGTCGCCCACAGCCGTAGTTGATGCCCTGAAGGAAAACTTTAGCCAAGGCCAAAGTGCCGATGAGTGGTGGGCCATGGGCTTCTACAAAGCCGACGGCAGTGACGGCCATGCGGTCACCCCCATCGGCGTCGAAGACCAAGGCGACGGTATTGTTCACATTATGGTCTACGACAACAACTACCCCAACGAAAGCCGCCCCCTTATCGTCGATACCAACACCGACACCTGGCAATACGAAGGCTCCCCCAATCCCGAAATCGAGTCTGATTTGTATGAGGGCGATGCCGACACCCAAACCCTGGAACTGGTAGCCATATCCCCTCGCCTTGAAACGCAACAATGCGACTTTTGCAGCGGTTTTGCCGCCGAAGGCGATGAAGAAATGTTCAATGCCGCTCCGCGCAATAGCGCTCCCCAGCAGCAAACAGAGGAAGAGGTCGACAACCCTGTCTGGCAAGATCTTCAAGCCCGCTGGGCCTTACTCATCGACGGCGAAACTGACAATTTCTACCAGGTCTGGCTCATCGGCAAACCCGATTTGTTAGTTATCGATGACTGGGGCCGCCGCATTGGCCACGATCAGGGCGAATTTGTCAACGAAATCCCTGGCGCGACCACCACCAATATGCGCATTTTCCAACAGGCCTCAACCGGACTGGACAAAGACAAATCGCCGGTGCTTCGTATTCCGGCCGGCCTCTCCTTCGAGGTTATCGTTGATGCTACCAATATAGAAGAACCCGGCTATTCCGATGTCTCGATGATTGGCACGGGCTACTACCTCGATGTCTCCGACATCTACCTCGAACCGGGTGATGTCGAAAGCATTGGTGTCTATGTCACCAAAAGCCAATACCAACTAACCTACTACACCGACTACACCGAATCCCCCGACATCGAACTGGGCCTGGAAACCGAAGAAGCTGACTATGCGATGTTAGTCCGCGCCACCGAACTCACTGGCGAAGAAGACGCATTCGTCATTGGCCTCGACACCGCCACCAACGACTTCATCCTCAACACCAGCTACAACACCGAGCCGAGCACCTACCAAATTTATGTTCTCCAAATCGATGACGAAGGCGAGTACGTTTTCGGAGCCGAAGACGCCGTCATGGAGCCGGAAAACACCGCCTACATCCCCTTCACCGAATATGATGAAGATACCGACAGCCTCCGCGTTGACTTTGATTACGAAAACGACGGCGAAATCGACGAAGTATTTGAACTCCCGAACGTTTCTGAAGAAATCGACTTCTACGCCGAAGATGACGAACAATAAATATTGACACTATTGTAGCTTAAACAGTCGCCGACGCGGGTTAACCACGTCGGCGACCATATCAATTTGCTCATCCATGACAAACTTCATAAGATATAACCAATAAGGGCATCTCCACCCCTGCCCTCATTGGTTATCTTTCTTTGCTTCATAAGAATATGACTTACGCAGTTGACAACTTTGGATGTCATTTCGAGGCGTTTTTTGCCGAGAAATCCCATCGAACGTTGTCCAAACTTGAACGTGGTAGGGGATTTCTCGCCTTCGGCTTCGAAATGACATCAACTGCATAACTCATAAAGGATAAAGAGACTTGAAAATCGGCATCGACTACACCGCCGCCCTCAAACAAGGCGGTGGGATTGGCCGCTACACCCGAGGCTTGATTACGACACTCGCTCAATTCGACCGGCAGCACCACTACCGGCTCATGGTTACGCCCGACTCGCCGGTTGAAGGGCTAAAAGTCTTCAAAGGTCGTCCTAATTTTACGCCCAAATCCTATCCGCTTCCCGAACGGTGGATGACCATCGGCTGGCATCGCTTTTTCCTTCCCATTCCCGTCGAGACATTCACCGGCCCGCTCGATCTATTTCACTCCCCCAACTTCATCCTGCCGCCGGTTCGGCACGCCAAAACCCTCCTAACCGTCCACGATCTCTCCTTCATCCGTCACCCGCAAGGAGCCGTCGACAAACTACGCCGCTGGCTCGAAAAAGTGGTGCCGCGCAGCCTGGAACGCGCCGACCACGTCCTGGCCGACTCCGAAAGCACCAAGCGCGATCTCATCGAGATTTTCGAAATGGACGCCGCCGACATCACCGTCGTCGGTGCCGGCGTCGAACCCCGCTTCCAACCCATCACCGAACACACCGATCTCAAACAGGTAGCCGACAAATACAGATTGCCTACCCGCTTCATCCTCAGCGTTGGCACCCTTGAGCCGCGCAAAAACTTCACCGGACTAATCAACGCCTTCTCCCAATCGCCGGTTCGCGAAACCCATCATCTGGTTATTGCCGGGGGCAAAGGCTGGCTGTACGACGACATCTTTAGGGCCGCCGCAGCCTCGCCTGTCGCCGACCGCATCCACCTCATCGGCTTCGTCGCCGATCAAGACCTCCCCACCCTCTACAGCCTGGCCGATGTATTCGCCTACCCGTCCCATTACGAAGGCTTCGGCATCCCGGTCATCGAGGCCATGGCCTGCGGCACACCCGTCGTCTGCGCCGACAACTCCTGCTTACCCGAAGTCGCCGGCAACTCAGCCCTCCAAATCACCGCCACCAACACCGACGCCCTGGCCGAAGCCATGCATCGCCTCACCACCGACGTCCTTTTGCGCGAACACATCATCACCGAAGGTTTTCAACAAGCCGACAAATTCAACTGGCCTGCCGCCGCCCAGCGTTTGCTGACGGTTTACCAACGCTTCACAAACGCTTGATTGTCGATGGCAGATTTTGAGAGGCATTGCGTTTTATATCCATGAGAACTTATGTTATACTATCTTAAGATTTACCAACAAGAAACCACTATTTTAATTAGCTCATGAATGGTAAAACCAATGTCTCTGCTGTTACTCAACGAAGATGAACTGCGCCAAATCATCACCATTACTGAGGGAATGGAAACCATAAAGCAAGCTTTCACCGCCTCGGCGGAAGGGCGTATGAATATGCCCGGCAACTTTGCGCTCCACTTTCCTCAGGTAGCCGGCCAGGTAAACGTTGAAGGCACCTACTTCAGCCAAAGCCCTTACTACGTGATCAAGATCGACAGCAACTTCAAAGGCAACACCGCCATCAACTTACCCACCCAAAGCGGTGTCTTGATGGTCTTTGACGCAGCCACAGGCTTTCCGGCCGCAATTATGGTTGATAACGGCTATCTCACCAATATAAAAATCGGCGCAGCCGGAGCGTTGGCTGCCCATTGTCTGGCCAACCCCCAAATCCGCAAAGTGGCGATCATCGGTGCCGGCAAGCAGGCCTTCGTGCAGCTAAAATCGCTCACGGTCGTCCGAAAAATGGAGACGGTCTGGGTTTGGGATGCCTCGCCGCTCAAAGCCGACAATTACGTGCGCCATATGGTTGAAGACCACGATCTCAACATTCGCATCGCGCCGTCGCCCCAGGCTGCCGTCGAGCAGGCCGATATCGTCATCGCTGCCGCCGAAAGCCGCCAACCGCTCATCAAAGCCGAGTGGCTCAAACCGGGAGCGCATATTACCAGCAGCGCCCTGCACCATCATCCCGTCAAGCACAATTTGGCCGCCGATGTCTGGCAGCGAGCCGATGTCATCATTGTCGATGACCTGGCTCAGTGCATTCAATACGGCGAACTCTATCACGCCCAGCGGGCCGGTATCATTCAGCACGTCGACATCGACGGCGAGCTAAACAGCCTCATCAGCGGCAAATTGCAAGGCCGCAGCCACCCCGGCCAAATCACCCTGGCCGACATCACCGGATTGGGTGCGCACGATACGGCCTTAGCCACCCTGGCCCTCGAAAAGGCGCTCTTTTCCGGCCTCGGCCAGCGCCTGGAAGGCGGCTTTCACCTTAGAGCTTTGGGCACGGGGGTTGGGCATCTTTTATGATCTCGTTTCGTAGCGCGGTTCTATGCCACCCATCATAACCCGAGGCCGCCCATACAGTTTTCTGCTGTTTCTCCTTCTCGCCAACCTAAGCCTGCTCCTACCCGCCGCCAACCCGCTGCGCGTCGCCGGAGCCTTGCTGCTGCTCGGCATGCTCCCCGGCTGGCTCTGGGCGAGCCGCCTCATCCCGATTCCGTCCCTTATTGGCCGCACGGTGACCGCCGCCGGACTAAGTTACACCTTCTCGGCCCTCATCATCCTGCTGCTTCACTATCTACCCGGCCCCATTCCCGCCTGGCAAGCGATCATCGCGCTCGATGCCCTGGCCCTGCTGCCGATGCTCGTATCTCGCGTCTCGATGCCCTGGCCCGCGTCCCCATTATCGCTCCGGGCCGCCGCGCCCCTTGTGCTGATCATCCTCATCGCCCTATTTCTGCGCGGGGCCAATCTCCACTACAGCGAATTCCAGGGCGACGAGTCCCTGGCGATGATCACCGCCGCCGAAGCCATCGAAGGCCATGACGATGCCCTTTTCCTGCGCTCGAAAGGACCAAGCGAGGTTTTAGTCCCGATGGCCCTCTGGCGACTGACCGGCACCATCAGCGAACCCATCGCCCGCCTTCCCTTTACAGCCGCGTCCCTTTTTGGCATCCTCACGCTCTACCTGATTGGCCTTAGTATCGGCGGACAGCGCGCCGGCTGGCTAGCAGCCGGCTTTTTTGCGTTTAACGGCTTTATGGTCGCCTTCGGCCGGATCGTTCAGTATCAAGCCCTGGTCGTGTGGTTCAGTGCTTTATCGTTTTTGATGATGCTCTACTGGCGCGATCACAAACAGCCTCGATTCGCCTTACTCAGCGGCCTGTTCCTGGGGACGGGCTTGCTGGCCCATTATGACGCGATTTTAGTCCTACCGGCCGTCGGCTGGCTGCTGATCGCCCCTTGGCCCCTCAAAATCACCACCTCCCACACCGAGGCAACGACAGCGCTCCCACCAACGAACATCGATCCCACCATTACCCAACCCGCCGCCCCTTCATCCACATTTGATCTAAAAGCCATCTTTCTAGCCGCCATTGCTTTCGTGTTTGCCTTTAGCCTACCGGTTTTGCTCTTCTACCTGCCCTTCGTTCTCGACCCGCAGGCCAACCGCACCGGCGATTACGTCGGCGGCCGCATCGGCAACGAACTGCGCAACAACCTGCCCGATTTCTTCCACTTCAACACCTTCTACAGCTCCTTCTATTATATTGCTTTCACCGGCCTCCTAATTCTGGGCCTAATCATCGCGCTTTCGTGGCGATCCCGCTGGCAGCGCACCATCGCCCTCATTTTAGCCGCGATGAGCCTCGCCGTCGTCTTCAAACCCGATCTTCTCGCCACCGAAGCCCTCGATCTCAGCGTTATACCCTTCGCGCTCCTGTTACTGACCGCCGCCGTCGCCGCACCGCGACTGTCCGCCCTAATCATCTGGCTGGCCGTCCCATTTCTGGGCTATAACTTCGTCGTCGCCCTTGGCCTCACCCACATCTACACCATTGTCCCCGCCTGGTCAATTTTGGCCGCCCTCGGCTGGCTCACCCTCACCCACCATCTCTCCATCTCCCCCAAACCCCATCTTTCCAAAAACCAACCAGACTCTATCGACAATTCGGGGTCCCGTGTCATTTCGACGCGCTGGCGAGGAGAAATCCCCTCCATCTCCCGTTCCACTCGCACGTCGGTAGGGATTTCTCGCTCCTTCGTCGCTCGAAATGACATTACCAGCCGCAATTTAGGCCCCGGCCAACATATTCTAGCCGACGGCCTGCTATTCATCCTCCTCACCCTCTCCACCCTCTTTTTCTGGAACGCCTTCGTCCGCCACGATGTCGAATATTGGCAGGATTACCCCAACGGCCACATGGCTCTCTTTTGGACGCCCTACGACAGCCCACCCGCCGCCGGTTTCTTCGGCTTCGCCCATCGCGCCGGCTGGAAGGCCATCGGTTCGCTGATTGACGACGGATCGCTGGCCGGTGACTACAGCAGCAACGAAGAACCCGATGTGACCACCTGGTACACGCGCGGCGCACCCCGCGCCTGCGATCCGCAGCCGGAATTCTACTTTTTAGCCGATGACCTCGTCGATTTGGTCGACACCCCCACCGACGTCATCAATGATCGCTACGATCACGTCGGATCCGTCACTTTGCCAAATCAAAAGCAAATGCGCATAATGCAGCAGCGACCCGCCACGCTGACGCTTGACCCGGACGAGCCAAAACTGGCCCGCGCCTTCGATCAAACGGCCACGCCCGCCGCCTTTGCGCGTTCGGCCCGCGGCTCGCAGCCTATCGCCGCCGATTTTGGCAGTGCGGCCTTCGGACCTTTAGTCCGCCTCATCGGCTACGATCTCGACACCCGCCGGGCCTATCCCGGCGGCCGAATACCGGTTACGCTCTATTGGCAGACCTTGGCGACCTTCCCAACCGGCTATCAAATCTTCACCCACCTCGAAAGCGAGGCGGGACCCGTAGCCCAGTCCGATGGCGTGCCGGTTTGCTGGACATACCCGACCGACACCTGGCGACCCGGCCAAATCATCGCCGATCAGCACGCCCTGACCCTTGCGCCGGAAATTGAGCCGGGCCAATACCCCCTGACGATTGGACTCTACCTACCCGACACCTTCGAACGCCTCGATCGTCTGGACGCAGCCAACAACCCGGCCGGAACCAGTCTAACGCTAACCACCGTCGAAATCCGTCGCCAAAACTGAGACGACGACGTAAAAAGCGAGGTTATGTTGACACTTCAAGACGTTCCATGTCATTTCGACGAGTTTACGAGGAGAAATCCCCCCGCACTTCCGCTGCAAAAGAATGTTGGTAGGGATTTCTCGCTCCTCCGTCGCTCGAAATGACATCAACCGCCATAGTTTAAGCCGATGTCAACAGCATCTATTGACCGTCACCCATTATCCTACTAAAATGACCAACTACCTTGAAAACGCTATAAAATCCAAGATATAAGGCTTTGTTGACACTTCAAAACATTCCATGTCATTTCGACGAGTTTACGAGGAGAAATCCCCCCGCACTTCCGCTGCAAAAGAACAGTGATGGGGATTTCTCGCTCCTCCGTCGCTCGAAATGACACACCAGCCCCAAGTTAGACAACGTCAACACACCTTAGAAACGAAAACCATGCAAAATCAACCCATATTCTCAATCCGACCCGCCCAAACCCCGGCCTCGACCGCCGAGTCCCGCCCTTCGAGCGCCCCCCGCGCATCTGACCGCCCAATCCTTGCCGGTTGGCTCTTAGCCCTCGGCTTGCTGCTCACCGGCCTGGGCGGAGCCTTTTTACCCTGGGTTTGGCGCGCTCCGGCGGCCCTACAGCTAACCGCTCCCGGTTTAGCCGAATTTGTAAAGTTCCTGCCCGAAATCCGGTCGGGCCAGCTCCACATCGAACGCCTATACTTCCTTTTGCCGCTTTTTCTGGCGATGATAACGCTACCTATCGTGGCTGAGAACAAATCTCTGGCCCTACCGCTCTGGCTGCGCCTCTTGCTCCGCCTTTCGGTCGTGCCGCTGGCCCTGGCCGCGCTCTCGCCCGTCTGGACGCCCGCCGTTCTGACATCGGCCGAGTTTCGACTGCAAACCGCGCTCGCCGGACTGGCCGTCGGGCTGGCGATCATCGCCCCGCTGCTCAAAAGCCTGCCGCTGCGGCTGATGGTGATTTTTCTCATCGGCGGCCAACTCATCGCCCTCATTTTGCCCTTGTGGCAGTTCATATTGGTGCGCCCTGGTTTGGAAACCGCCTATCACCAGCCGATTTGGCCTGGTTGGGGCTGGTGGGTCACTGCCGCCGGTCTAATACTAAGCGCTCTCGGCGGCATCGCCCTTATCCGGCCCCGTTCTTGATAAATTGAGAAACGGAGCGACAAATGACTCAAAAAACCGCCATTTTACTCATCGAAGACGACCCCGGCATCGCCCACAGCTTAACCGCCGGACTGGGACAGGCCGGTTACACCGTTTATTGGAAAGATACCGGCAGCGACGGCCTCCGGCACGCCATCGACCACAACCCGCACCTGATCATCCTCGATCTGCGGCTGCCCGACCAAAGCGGCTTCGACGTGTGCCGTCAGTTGCGCCAAAAGGGGCTGTACCAACCCATCTTGATGCTCACCGTGCAGCGCGACGAGATGGACAAAGTTTTGGGCCTCGAAATGGGCGCGGATGACTACCTCACCAAGCCGTATAGCCTGCGCGAGCTTCTCTCGCGTGTTCGCGCCCTGCTGCGTCGCGCTTACGGCGAATTTTCCGCCGCCGACGCCGACCGCCTTTATCTGGGCGACCTCACGCTCGACCGCAGCAGTAATCAGCTCCGGCGCGGCGACGAATTGATTAACCTGACCCCCACCGAGTTCAAAATCCTCGTCTATTTAGCCCGCCATCCCGGCCAGGCCCTCAGCCGCGCCCAAATTGTAGAGGCCGTCTGGGGCCACGACGCCGACGTCGAAAGCGAACGCACCGTCAACGTCCACATCCGCCGCCTGCGCGAAAAAATCGAGCTTGACCCCGGCCAGCCCACCCTCGTCCTCACCGTTCCCGGCATCGGCTACCGCCTCGTCAAATAGCGCTCCCCAAAAACGTACACAAAAAAACGATAGTCGCTTAAACACGCAATAAGTGACTATCACCTTTGGAACTACACAAATCTTGTTTCAATTATGAAGATGGGGAAATATGATGCCACTGTTTGGCATCAACAATGGTATCAACTGCACTTTCAAACGCATTAAAAGCAGTAAGTTGCCGTAATGGGGAAAAATCGTCAATAAATTCGGCTACGCGCCGGGCAGCAACCTCCACCCGAAACTTTTTGCGCCGCCGTCCGCTCAGGCCCGAAGCATCACGCAGCAAATCATAAAGAATACGCTTTGGATCGGGAATTTGCTCCGCCTGAGCTAACGAGGGCAGTGTCAGCGGCTGTCGTCCGTGTTCGTTACCGGCCGCAATCCGTATCGCTTCCTCATTAAAAAGCAGCCACGCTTCTTGCATCCGCACCGGCACAACACACACAATAGCCGGCAACCCATTCTCTGCTAATTGGGCCACGGCCGTATTTATCTCCGTCAGCCTGACGTCATGATCTTCGCGCTCAGCATCGCGATGCACAAAAAGCAGATCGCACGGATAAAGCTCCAAACTTAGCGAGATTTTTTCGGGCAAAGGTCGCCGTGGCGACGGCAGGCGTCGCAAATCGGCCCATTGAGGCTGAATGGCAATCTGGATCCCTTGAGATCGCAACGTCCAGGTCAAAATAGGGATTAAAGCCTGATCGGATGAGCCGTCGGACAGGAGCGTATACCGTAGCTCATTCATCTTTTGTCATAAACGGCAACATAATCTGTAAATCGTCTCGATCAACCACCCGCCGAACTTTATGCGGCTGACCGTTCGTAATGGAGCTGTCCGGCGCGGGTTTGATAGGATTAAGGTAGGCTAATAACTCGCCCTTAGGAATAATGGAGCTACCCTCCGTCGCTTTCTGACGCCAGGTATCGGGCAGACAACTGTAGCGGACGCTTTTGAAGCGTTGTCCATTTCGGACGGTTTCTTTAGCCTCCGCATATAGCAAGCTATCATCCGGCACGGCTCCCACCAGAGCCGGGGAGTGGGTATTGATAATTACCTGTCGTAAGGGGTTATCAAGGCTGATCGCTTCGTTGACATCAGTAGCGATGTCCTGAAGCAACTCCAACATAGCCGGAATATGCTCCGGGTGTACGCCATTCTCAGGTTCTTCCAAACACAACAGCCCTTGGGTCTCCGGATCCAACTCCAAAACCGCCAGGGCTAAAAATCGCAGCGTTCCATCGGAAAGCGCACGTGCCGGGTGCGAAGTGCCGTCCTGTTCTGTAATCGTCAGCGTCAGTAGCTCGCGCCGGTCGTCGCGATCAATACCCACCGAACGAACATCATCAATTAATTCCGATAAACGGTTTGCCATCTGTCCATACACCCGATTGTCGTTACGCGCTAAACGATAAAGTGTAGCCGCAAGATGTGAGCCGTCAACACCTAACTTAGAGGGGTCAGAGAACTCGCTGGGATTGCGTAAAGCTGATGGTTCCAATTGAAGCAAACGCCAGGACTGCATTTCGCGACGGGCCATAACAATGGTCGGGCTATCAGCCGCATTTGTTGCTGATAGTGTAGTACGCGGCAAATCTGAGGCCAATAACTTCAAAGGGCGTCCGCCGGCACCTTCCTGGTGGCGTTTAATAATACGATTATCCCCTTCTATTTCCGTGGAGATAAAGGGAGAGGTGCGCCGTCCTTTTACAGCCGATTTACGCCAATCGGGCTTATTTTCAAACAACAAGTGCTTACGAGCATCGCCTAAGTTGATGTGAACCAACTCCTCTTTTATTATCTCTAAATATCCCTGTGTTTGCAGGCTGTCATCAAAACGGTAGGCTAAATCTAAGGCATAGCGCAAAAAAGTGATAGCGGCTTCGGCAGGTTGCCCCAAATCATCTCTTCCCTCAGGCGGGACTATCATTTCAGCTTCAAAAGACATAGTGCGGTCATAGTCATCGCCCACATGGTGAAACAAACTGCGAATATCCGACATTCGGCCACCCTCATCACGCACCGACATCGCCGCTTCAACAAGTGGCACATTTGCCAAAGCACTCAGAAAATGAATCGCATCAAACAAGTTCGATTTCCCTACACCGTTTGCGCCGGCAACACATGTGAACGGCCCAAACCGTACATCGACATCAACCAAGTTTTTGAAGCCCGAAACCTTTAATCGCGTTAGCATTCGCTTCTCCAATGTAGCTATACTTCTACATTCTAACATAATTTGTTCTTGCGGCACATTAAGAAACCGTAACCCTCACGAAACCGCGCCGAAACACGCGCCGGATACACTCTTTATCATAACCTTCCACCCTTTCGGAGATCTATGAAACGTTGGCTGCCCATCGGCATCATCATAGCGATCATTATCATCGGCGGCGCGGCCTATACCGGCTCTTACCGGGCCGATGCCGCCCCCGGCCCGCCGCCTACGCCCGTGGCCGTGCCGGTCACCCGTGGCGACGTCCGGCAGACCGTAACCGCGCCGGGATTGCTGGTCAATACCCAGGAAGCACTGCTGGGCTTCGAGGTTAGCGGTCGCATCGCCAAGATCGCCGTGCGACCCGGCCAGGAGTTGCATGCCGGGGAGGTGATCGCCACATTGGAAACAAAACCGTTCGTTGACGCGCTGACCGAAGCCAAACTTGACCACGACCAAGCCGAAACCGAACGCGCACGCGATTTGGCCCAGGCCCGGCTCGATCTGACCATCGCCGAGGCCGAACTGGCCCAGGAAAAGGCCAAACGGCCCCAACTGGTCGCTGCCGAGGCCGCCTTAACCGCCGCCGAGACCGAACTGGCCGAAATGGAGGCCGCCCCCGACCCCGATGCGATCACCATCGCGGCGGCGGCACTGCGCCAGGCCGAAAGCGATCTCAAACAGGCTCAGGGCAACTATAACCGCGTGGCCTACCGGGGCGACATCGCCATGTTGCCCGAAGCCGCCGCGCTGGAGGAAGCAACCCTGATTTACGAGCAACAACGGGCCACCTACAATCTGGCCGTGCAAAAAGCGTCTCCCGCCGAGCTGGCCGCCGCGCGGGCCACGGTTCAGCGGGCCAGGGCCGACGTCGAGCAGATTTTAGTCGACCAAAGCACGCAAAATCAGCAGTTGACCATCCTCGCCGCCCGCATCGAGCAAACGCGCCTGACCATCACCGCCCTGAGCGAAGGGATCGACCCCGCGCTGGTGCAGGCCGTCAAACGGGCCGAGGAAAATCTGGCCGCCGCCACCATCGTCGCGCCGTTTGATGGCGTGGTGCTGGAAATTCAGGCCAAACCGGGCGAAACGATCCTTGATGGGGCCGGAGTTGTGCTGCTGGCCGACGTCAACGCCCTGGAGGTCGCCGCCGAGGTTATCGAGGAGGATTTACCCCTGGTGCGGGTCGGCCAAAGCGCTGACATCTTCTTCGATGCCGTACCTGACGAAGCTGTTCCCGGTCGCGTGGCCCGCATCGTCCCCCAGCGCCTCAGCCACAAGGATCGCCCGCTGTATGCCGTTTATCTCAGCCTGGATCGTGTCCCGGAGCATCTGGTGGCCGGAATGACCGCCGATGCGGCGATCATCATCGCCGAACAGCGCGATGTCCTACGCCTACCGCGCACCTTGGTTCCCGCCGGGCAAAATAATCGGGCGGTTGTCGAAGTTTGGGAAAACCAGGCCATCAGCCGCCGTGAAATTCTCGTCGGGCTGCGCGGCGACGTCTATCGCGAGATCATCAGCGGCCTCGATGAAGGCATGGCGGTTATCGGCCAATGACGTGGCTTGATGGCCTGCAAATGGCGCTCTTTGGTGTCACCGGCAACCCCTTGCGGGGGGCGTTAACCACATTGGGCATCGTTATCGGAGTGGCGTCGGTCATCGCGATGCTGGCGCTGGGCAACGGGGCGCGCGCCGCCGTTGAGGCCAACTTTCGCTTCCTGGGAGCCGACACCGTTCAGATCGCGGTCAAACAAGCGCGTGACGATGGCGAATGGCAGCCCATTGGCCGCATTTTGTCCTACGAAGATGGCCTGCGGATGGCCGAAGCGGCGGAATTGGTCAACCGGGTGGAGATGCGCATCAACGGCGCGGGTAAAGTGCGCCACGGTCGGGTCGTACTCGATTTAAGCGTCTCCGGCGTGACCGCCAACGGGCTGGAAGAGCTGGCGACTCAAGGTGAGGTCCAACCCCTCAACGTGCCGGTCGACCAGCCGTCTGTTGCCGCCTTTATGGGGCATGGCCGCTTCTTTACCCCCGCCGAAGTGCTGGCCCAGGCCGATGTCTGCGTTTTGGGCCACAAAACGGCGCTGGATCTCTTCGGCGGCGACAATCCGCTCGATCAAACGGTCTGGATCAATCGCCATCGCTGCCTGGTCATCGGCGTGCTGGCCGAATTGGAGATGATCGACCCCGAACAGCGCACCCGGCGCAAACCCAACGAACTTTTTTATCTGCCCATCAGCACCGCCATCCACGACCTGTATGATGAGGAACCGTCGGTCGATCTGGCCGCCCGCGTCAGCGACGAGAGCCGCATGGACGAAGCCAAGGCCCAAATTGAAACCTACCTGCGCCAACGGCACGCCATCGGCCCCGGTGACGAAGATGATTTCAGCCTAACCACCCGCCGCGACATTTTAGGCGCACAACAGCAGGCCGCCCGCACCTTTTCGCTGCTGCTGGCCGCGATGGCGACGGTGTCGCTCCTTGTCGGCGGCATCGGTATTATGAATGTGATGCTCGTCACCGTCACCGAGCGCACCAAGGAGATCGGTGTGCGGCGGGCCGTTGGCGCACGACAGCGCGACATCATCACCCAATTTTTGCTCGAAGCCGTGCTCATGAGCGCCGCTGGTGGCCTCTTCGGCATCGCCATCGGCGTCCTGACCATCCCGCTGGCGGCTACACTCAATCAAGGTCTAGCCCTACTCGACCCGGCCAGCATTCCGCTTGCTTTTGGCGTCGCGCTTTTAACCGGCATCCTTTTCGGTCTCTATCCGGCCCTCCGCGCCGCCCGTCTGCATCCGATTGAGGCACTGCGGTATGAATAAATATGTCGGAGTCACAAAGCTAGCTTTGTGACTCCGGCACGTACAAACATCTACCAACCAACCCTTTACCCAAGGAGAAAAACAATGAATCGCACACTTTTACGCATCGGCGGCCTGGCCGCCCTCATCATCTTAGCCGCCGGGGCCTTTGTCACGGCCCAACGGCTCACCGCCCCGGCTGACACTGCCGCCGGGAACGGCAACATCAGCATTATCTCAGAAGATGGCGGCGGGGGCGCGTTTGCCGTTAGTCTCGACATCAAACCCGCCCCGGAGCTACCGATCACGCCGCCGGAAACGGGCGGCGTATTTGTCCGGCGCGAAGACAATAGTATATTTGTAGGCACAGGCGAAATTGAAGTCACCGTTGATGTCGAAGAGGGCGGCGAGCCGCAAACCAACGTCAATTTTAGCGGCCCGGTACTCGAAGTTGTGGTTACACGCGATACAACCGTCTACCGCGACGAAACCGAGTTCCCCACACCCAGCCGCGAAACCGCCGGCGAACAGATCGTCCAGCAACTCGTCACCGAGGTCGATGCCCCGGATGAACTTGGCCCAGACACCGAAAATGCCGAACTGCAAGTGTGGGGCACCCGCAGCGGCGACCGGATTGTGGCTCAGGTGCTTGTCTATCGTATTGTGGGGTAGGTTGTGGTGATATTGTCCAAAAGGCTTCTTGAATAATGTCATTTTGACACCCACCGACGATGTCATTTCGAACGGAGTGAGAAATCCCCCCACTCGCTGGACCAAAGGCAATGTCGGTGGGCAAAACGCACAACGGTGGTCGAAGGGCGGCACCCATCAGCCTAACCGCCCCCCGATGTTGAAAGGAGATTTCTCCCGTTGGTCGAAATGACATAAAAACCAAAAAGAGCGACAAAGCAAGCTTTGTCCTTATCGCCGCCCGCATTAACCCACCCATCGGAGAAAAATAATGCTGCCAACCTCCATCCGCCGTCGATTGCCGCTCAGTTATGCCGCCATTGCCCTGCTGGCCGTGCTGGCCCTGGGCCTTGTGCTGCTGACCATCTTGCGCGGCTATTACCGCAACCAAGAGCAAAGCTATCTGGTCGATAACGCGAGCGTCATCAGCCTGGAGCTGGCGCGGCTGCTTGAAGCCGATCTGCCGGCGGCGGCCTTGCAGGCCCAGCTCCAAAATTTCTCTTTTCTAACCCAAACCCGCGTCAAACTGCTCGATGCCGACGGCCTGATCACCGCCGACTCCGGTGAGCCGCAGGATCAGCGTCAGGTGCTCGCGCTCTCGGTTGAAATTGAAAGCAACGCGGTTGTGACCACCACCGGCCTATCGACGGAGACCGTTACGTTTCATACCATCACCGAAACCCTTCCTATCCGTGATGATGTTACCCGTTACGCTCCGTTTCTGTATCTGGAACCACCCGGCAACAGCGGGCTGGCCGATCAGCTTCAGCGCCGAACGACTATCGTGCAGCGCCGTGGCCCGGACGGGTCAGTTCTCGATGAGGAGATTCACGAGGAGCTTAACGCGCCTGCTGCCGATCAAAACGCCGTCTGGGTTATCACCCAAACCCACGGCGCGGCCATCCCCGATGGTTTTGGGCCGGAGAGCGATGAGGTTATCATAAGAGCGCTGTCCGACTCGCCCGACTTTATCTCGGTGCTGCCGGCCAATCGCACGCCGTACGGCTACCGTTTGAGTTCGGTGGACGCCTCACCGGGTCAACGAACCGACCAGGTGGTGCGGCAAACATTGTACGACAGCGCCGGAAACGTGATGGGCGTGGTCGAGCTTTCGCAAGGGCCGGCCTACGGGCGCGACATCGTGGCCGGGGTGGCCTGGGGCTGGGCCATTGCCGGTAGCGCCGCCGTTTTGATTGCGGCGGTTGCCGGTTGGCTGATCAGCCGTCACATCAGCCGCCCTCTGCTGGCCTTAACCGATGTCACCAACCAAATGGCGCGTGGTGACCTCTCGGCCAGGGCCGACGTTACGCGAGCCGATGAATTGGGGACGCTGGCCGGCTCTTTTAATACGATGGCCGCGCAGGTGGAGGAAACCGTCTCCACGCTGCGCCGCTTTGTGGCCGATGCCGCCCACGAACTGCATACGCCGCTCACCGCCCTACAAACCAACCTGGAATTGGCCGCCGGGCCGGACAGCGTCTCGCGTGCCACTTTTTTAGCCGAGGCTCAAAGCCAGGTCAAGCGTCTGGAGAGCCTGACCGCCAATTTGCTCGACCTATCCCGATTAGAAACGCCCACGACCCCCATCACCATGAACACGCTCGATCTGCACGCCCTCATCCGCGATGGTAGCGAGCAATACGCCTCGCAGGCCGACCAGGCGGAGTTGCATTTCACCCTCTCGCTTGATTCGGGAGCGGCCAACGTTATTGGCAATCAGCAACAACTGCGCCGCCTGCTCGATAACCTCATCGCCAACGCCATCAAATTTACGGCTCCCGGCGGCGAGGTGCGCCTCTCCACAACGCGAGACAGCCGCCGCCAACAGGTCATCGTCAAGATTGAAGACACCGGCATCGGCCTTATCGCCGATGATGTACCGCAACTCTTCCAACGTTTCCACCGGGGCCGCAATGCGGCGGCTTACCCCGGCAATGGGCTGGGCTTAGCCATCGTCAAAGCGATTGTCACCCGCCACGGCGGCCAGGTTTGGGCCGAAAACCGTCCGCACGGTGCCTGCTTTTCATTTTATTTGCCGCTTGAGGAGGGAGGGGAAAATATTGGGTCTTAATCGTGCCGATATAAAAATTTGTCAATTTTACTATACATAGCGCAGCGAAATGTGTCATTTCGACCAACGGGAGAAATCCCTGCTGCGGTCGAGTAAACAGAAAGGCCAATGGGTGCCACCTACCCCTCTGCGCCTTGTCCTTTTACCCGTGGACGCACTTTACACCCTACCGTTCGGGGGATTTCTCGCTCCGCTCGAAATGACACCCACGCTACCTCACAAACCCTCATTCACCTTGAACGAAAACACAAATTGACTACAATACTTCTATTATGACCAACTCAACACAGCATCAGTCAACCCAACCAAGCTTTTTACCCAACCTGCTCGTGCGGCACCGCCACGTGCAGACCGTTTTGCTCACGCTGCATCGGGCCAAGCCCACCAACGTCCAAGAAGCGGCACAGGAGATGATTTTAGAAACGACAGAAGGCGTGCAGCTACAAGGGTATTACTCGCCACAGCCTGAGCAGTCGAAGGGCATTGTATTACTGCTGCACGGCT
>JAGRBZ010000947.1 GCA_020433805.1 Anaerolineae bacterium | reverse complement strand
GGCCGGGGTTTGATCGCGCAGATAGGTGTAAACCGGCGGGATGTTGTCACCGGCGGGGAATTGGGGACCGATGAGGGGCGCGGACCAGAATTCAAGGAGTATGAGAGCAATGAGGCCGAGGGCAATTGGTAATTGGTAATTGGTAATTTTGGCAGGTGGAGATTGGAGATTGGAGATGGGGAGATGAGGAGATGGGGAGATTGGAGATTGGGGTTGGGGGGTTGATGGTTGGGAGGTGGAAGATTGTGGGTGGGAGCGGCGATCTAGGAGGTTGAGGAGGTGGGCGGTACCAAGGCCGGCTAGAATGGAGAGAGCGAGTAGAACCAAGACGCTGTATCGACCGGGGACGCGGATACCCTGAAAAACGGCGATGTTGTTGTAGAGCCAGTGGTAGGGTGAATATGCCAGCAGCGGGGCAAAGGTGGTTCCTAAGGCGTTTTCGTTGAGACCGAAAGAGAGCAGGAGAGCAGTGAGGACGAGAGCGATAAGGAAGAGGGTAATTGGTAATTGGTAATTGGTAATTGGTAATTGGGGAGATGGGGAGATTGGAGATTGGGGTTGGGGGGTTTGGGTTGAGGATTTCGAGTTGCGGTTGGTGAAGAGGGGGATGAGAGCGATTAGGATGAGCAGTAAACCGATTACGCCGATAGGCATGAGGGGTTGGGTTTGGTGGTTTTCGGCAGGCCAGTGGCTGAAGGTCCAACCGTAGAGAAAGTTGTACGGAATGGCGGTGAGGTAATCGGTTAGGGCGGCGCTGTAAAT
>JAGRBZ010000946.1 GCA_020433805.1 Anaerolineae bacterium | reverse complement strand
CGCCGGTTTTTGAAACCTACCAGGGCCGTACCTTTCGGCTTAAAGCCATCCCGGAAGCCGATTTACACATCGGCCTCGATGAGCAAATATTCCAACGTCTGGCCGGCGACGATTTTTCTCTGGAGCGATTTTTCGCCAGCCGGCGGCGCGCCCCGCAGATCGAAGCCACTGAACAAATCACCGTAGGCAGCGATGGCGTCTATGTATCGCTGGGCGAACGCTGGAGTCCCACGCGCATGCATTTGCCGCCGCCGGAGCGAGTTGGGTGAGGATTAATGTTTGATGGTCGCCCCAAGGTTATCCTATGGACAAAATAAAAAATAAAGAACTCATTTTGATCGTCGATGACGAACAAAACATCATCGAACTGGGCCGGCTCTACCTGGAAAATGACGGTTACCGGGTGGAAGCGGCTGTTGATGGTTTGGACGCGCTCCATAAATTTGAAGCGCTTAACCCGGCGTTGATCGTGCTCGATTTGATGCTGCCCGAACTTGACGGCTGGGAAGTCTGTAAGAAAATCCGGGCTAAGAGCGAGATCCCAATTATTATGCTCACCGCCCGCGACGACGACATCGACAAAATTGTGGGCCTCGAGCTTGGGGCGGACGACTACATGACCAAGCCCTACAATCCTCGCGAATTGGTGGCCCGAGTCAAGGCGGTTTTGCGGCGAGGCCGGGTTCAGCCGTCACCCGCAGCCGAGCCGGCTGCGTTGCGGGCCGGCCCGTTAACTATCGATCCGGCTCGGCGCGAAGTCCACTTGGGCGA
>JAGRBZ010000945.1 GCA_020433805.1 Anaerolineae bacterium | reverse complement strand
CATAGGCCATAATCAATTCTTTGTCCACGTGGGTCAGCGGTTCGCACTCGGCCCCGTTGGCAATGACGACCTCGGCGTTAGACCCGGCTTTCACATAGGTCGGAAATCCGGCCCCGCCCGCGCCGACAATACCGGCTTCTCTCATCAATGAGGTAATTTTGTCTCTGTCCATTGTGACACTTTATCCATCTAGCACTATATCGAATATCCCGGCTAAGCTAAGTAGGTTGGCCGAAACACAGCGGCGGCCCTATGAAAGGGTGCGGCTAACCGCCCGCGACGGAGAGGAGCGTACATCGAGCGGTGCAATAATGTCCCCTATCCAATTAGTCGCACCCCTTGATACGGCCTCGCTGTGTTCCACCTTAGCCGAGGTAATTGGTAATTGGAGATTAGAGATTGGAGATTAGTCAATCAATCTCTACTTTGTTCTTGAACCTGCCAATTACCATTTACTATTTACCAATTACCTTCTCTAAACCGACGAAAAAGCCCCCACCAAACTACAGCGTCGGAAGCGGGTGAAGGTGCGACAAGTGGTCATGCCTTCACCGGTGCGACCGGCAATGGTGAAGCTGGTGTACCCTTCGCCGCCAAAGCCCAGCCCGGCATAGGACGGCGCGTTTTTAACGAACAGGGTGGTGTTAATGGCCTTGCCGAACTCGCTCATATGGTAAATATTGGCCGAGTGAATAATGGCCGAATGGTGCAGCCCTTCTTCCAATTCCACCGCCAGGTCAATGGCCGCTTCAAAGTCCGGCACCCGAATCA
>JAGRBZ010000944.1 GCA_020433805.1 Anaerolineae bacterium | reverse complement strand
TCTGGGCCAAGGCGCTTTCCAACTGTTTCACTCGTTCTTGCAACCGCTTCACTTCCGCTTGCTCTTCTGGTTTTTGGATAACCATCAGTTCGTATCGGCTCCCTTCTCGTCCATATTGCTTGACCCAGCGGCTCACTGTACTCCCGCCTTTGATCCCGTACTTCCTTCTCAACTGTACCGCCGACGCTCCGGCTTCGTACTCTCTGACCACTTCTCTCTTAAACGCTTCACTATACCGGATCACTGCTATTTTTTCCACTTTTACAGTAGTTCCTTTCTCTTCTACTGTAAATCTTACTCAGGATCGCACAAAAGCACTCAATACGCATTACGCATTACGCACTACGCAATAAACAAAGGCTCAAATTATGGCGAAAACTTAGAGACACTAACGTATATATAAGTTTTTAGTGACGTGTTATACACGTATACCTAAAAATAAAATATGAGGCGAGAGACAATCAACCTTTACTTGAGGAGAGCATGGTATGATGACTGGAAATCATATAGAAAAAGATAAAAGATTACACATTAGCGCTGCCGACCACACTGACCGCGGAACCCGTCGAACTTTAAATGAAGATACGGTCTTTGATCAAACCAATCCGCTAAGCGATGGCCGCAGTGCTGGTTTATACCTGGTTTGTGATGGAATGGGAGGCCTTAACGCCGGTGATATTGCCAGCCAGCGTTCAGCCAATAGAATTGTTGCTGAATTGGCCGACATCTTTTACTCCCATCAATGGACATCGGCTGATAAGGATCGCACGGA
>JAGRBZ010000943.1 GCA_020433805.1 Anaerolineae bacterium | reverse complement strand
CCCATGCGCATCATATTCCCCTGATTGTTGACCCGACGGTAGGCACCGCCGCGTTAATCCGCCCCCTTCAGCACGGCGCGGACATTGTGGTTCATTCGGTCAGCAAAACAATGGCCAGCAGCGGTTTTGCCATTGCCGGGGCTGTTATCGCCAAACACAATATCCCCAGCAAGATCGAACCGGATGAGATGCGGCAAAATTTTGCGATCTATATGAAACTTTTCCCCTTCCGGGATTACGGACCGGGCTTAAGCCCCTTCAGTGCCTTGATGATTTTGAACGATTTACGAACGCTGCGCAGTAAGGTCGATTTGATGAGTCAAAACACGCTGCGGGTGGCCGAATTTTTGAGTCGGCATCGCGTTGTGGAGAACGTCGCTTACCCCGGATTGGCTACTTTTCCCGGACACGACCTGGCGAAGAAATATATGTGGCTGGTTGATAGCGAGGATACCTACGGTATGCCGGTCAACCGTTTTGGGCATCTGCTATCGTTTACAGTGAAAGGGGGACACAGCGCGGCTCGGTCTGTTTTTGATCGCCTCCAAATGATTTGGCGGGCAACAGATTTAGGTCGAATAAAAAGTGTCGCCACCATCCCGGCCATATCAACCCACCAGCAACAGGGTGACGAAGGCCGCGACCTGGCCTCGGTCCCGGCGAACCTTATTCGCTTAAACGTCGGGGCTGAGAATTATACGGACATCATTGCTGATTTGGAGCAGGCGTTACGCTAAACGGTGTGATCAGACCTGACAGGTTTTGTCCAAAATTTTAGGACAACCATGA
>JAGRBZ010000942.1 GCA_020433805.1 Anaerolineae bacterium | reverse complement strand
CCTCATTGTCCCGGGATCGCCAGTGATAAATTCTCCAATCTAATCTAAAGTTATTTATGGCTTTATAAATTTCTGAGCAAACCAAATTCTCAAATAGCCCACCTTGCTGAGGAGACGTAAGGATAGGTCCGGGCGAACTCCAACCCTGAAGGCGAGCCGCCAAACCTGTGTCGATAAAATAAACCTTTGGCGCTTTCACCAATCGAGAGGACATGTTGGTCGAATAGGGTTGCGTCACACATACCAAATTCATTTGCTCAAGCACAGAAAGCCACTCTTTGGCGGTTTTGGCTTCGACGCCGGATTCTCTACCCAGGCTTGCGTAATCGACCAACTGCCCCACCCGTCCGGCCAAAAGACGAAGAAACTTCAAAAATTCAGCTCGCTTTTGAATCCCTGCAGACAGGACAATATCTTTTTCCACATAGGTATTGATGTAATCGTCAAGGTAGTCTTTGGCGTTAATCCCTTCTGTGGCGTAAAGCTCAGGCCAGCCTCCTTGGTACAAAATGGTTTGAATGGGAACGTCTAAGTGTTTACGAATTTCATGAATCGATAATGTATTCATGTCAAAGTAGCTGACTCTTCCGGCAAGACTTTCTTTTACATTCTTGTCCAAAAGTATTTGGTTAGAGCCAGTTAGTCGATACAATGTTTGTTGCGATTGGTTCGTTCTTTTCCATAAATCCACTTGCCGCTTGATGGATGGAAATAAATTTGGGGCATACTGAACTTCGTCTATAAACAACTTTCTTCCACGAAATTGACTCAAAAAAACTTCAGGATCGCGGTTAGCTAGCTCTCGGAGTTGAGGGTCGTCCAAGG
>JAGRBZ010000941.1 GCA_020433805.1 Anaerolineae bacterium | reverse complement strand
CCAGGTCAAAATGGGTAATGCCCAAATCGAAGGCGCGGCGCAGCATCGCCCGCGCATTTTCCAGCGGATCGACGCCGCCAAAGTTGTACCACAACCCCAGCGAAACCGCCGGCAGTCGCAACCCACTGCGTCCGGAGCGATTATAACGCATCGAGTCGTAGCGTGTATCTAATGGTAAGTAATTCACGAATGTCTCCTTCGTACATAGTATTTTGTTTATAGAAATAAGAGTTTTGCCACGTGGTACTACGATACGACCATCAAAAACCGGTAACAGTGTATCCGTTTCGTGGCTATAACTTTATTGAGGGTGAATTGGCTCGGGGAGGGAGTCAACATCATCCCTATTGTAACCACAATGGGCCCAATTTCGAAAATTTACAGGGTAAGAATAGTCGCAATTTAGATCCGGGCATAAGGTGCGGTATAATCTAAACAGGCCGATACAAACATTACTTTATAAGGAGATACGTTATGCCTTCTGCGTCCGGTGCTCAGGTTACACTGCAAGAGATCACTGAAGAAACACTGCGCCCTATTTTACGCTTAGAGGTTGCCGATAATCAAAAACATTTTGTGGCGACCAATGCCGTTTCAATTGCCCAAGCCCATTTCTCTAAAAATGCCTGGTTTCGGGCTATCTATGCCGATGACACGCCGGTGGGTTTCGTTATGCTACACATCGATGAGGAAAAACCGGAATACTTTGTCTGGCGCTTTATGATCGACAAAAATCAGCAGGGCAAAGGATATGGATACCAAGCCTTGACGAAGGTTATCGAACACGTACGCAGCTTACCGAGCGCAAAAGAGCTGCTTCTCAGCTACGTA
>JAGRBZ010000940.1 GCA_020433805.1 Anaerolineae bacterium | reverse complement strand
GGGTTCAATCTTAAAGAGACCATTTGCTCCCCATAATGAGAAATCGCCATTATTCGGTCCAATATAAATGGCCTCATCCGCCGTGGCGGTAATAGAGGAAGCTTGCGCACCGGTTAACCCTTGACCCTGGCTGACGCAAACAAACTCATCGCGGCCTAGGTCGGTATTGTAAGTATGCTGCACAAACGCAACCTGGCTTAACACCTCTTTGACCAGCGGATGAGTGGGATCGGCGGTGGGTTCGGGGGTGGGAGTAGGTGTAACCTGGACTTCAACCACTTTTTCAACCTCAACCGTTTGAATCACCGGTACTTCTTTTTCAACCTCAACTTCTACTGTTTCTACTACGACCACTTCTTTCTCAACTTCTACCGTTACTACCTTTTCGACAAGGACTTCCTGAGTGACTATTTTTTCAACTTCTTTCTCTACTTCCTTTTCAACTTCAACCTCAACGGTTTCAACCACTACCACGGTCTCGACAATAGTCTCCGGGGTAGGGGGTGCTCCGCCACAAGCAGCTACTCAATGTCATTAAGTTAACGGGTAGATTTATAGTGCATAGGAAATCTACGACGGTGAACCCGTTTGTAGCGTGGAAAAGAACGGTTAGGACGAACGGGTTCAACAGTCTGGATAATCAGCTGCCACAAACTATGAAGCAAAGGTGGCAGCTGAGGATCGGTAAACAAATAAACAATTGTATCTTTCAATTTAGAGACAAGGTGGGTCATATTGGGTTGATATCTGTATTTTCTAGCAGCTGTCAGGAGGTCAATAGTCTGTTGAGTGGGCTGAGCCAAGATGGTCGCTAAATTTTTGGTAAAAATA
>JAGRBZ010000939.1 GCA_020433805.1 Anaerolineae bacterium | reverse complement strand
GGAGGGTGCTGAAAGATTCGCTCTCGTTTTGAATGGAGTTGTTGAACAGTCCGTTTCAAAGTAACGACCCGCTTGGAGGGTGCTGAAAGGGTTGGACGTGGGTGTCAGTCGTGATCGGAGTCGGGTTTCAAAGTAACGACCCGCTTGGAGGGTGCTGAAAGTGTACTTGGCAAGATATGTCGATTCTTCGGTGTTCCTGGTTTCAAAGTAACGACCCGCTTGGAGGGTGCTGAAAGCTAAGTTTGATAGTTACTGCCACTGAAAGACCTCCCTTGTTTCAAAGTAACGACCCGCTTGGAGGGTGCTGAAAGACCGGGTGAGTTAGCGATTATGTCACCATTGACAGGTTTCAAAGTAACGACCCGCTTGGAGGGTGCTGAAAGCGGCTATGTGGTCAACCGGATCAAATTTGATCGGCAGTTTCAAAGTAACGACCCGCTTGGAGGGTGCTGAAAGCCCAACTGGCTGATCTTGTCGATGACCTGATCACGCACGTTTCAAAGTAACGACCCGCTTGGAGGGTGCTGAAAGGATGTGGTTTGATATTGATGAAGTAGAGAAAGCCTAGTTTCAAAGTAACGACCCGCTTGGAGGGTGCTGAAAGCTTCATATGCTTCACTACCATAAGTTAATGATTTTAGTTTCAAAGTAACGACCCGCTTGGAGGGTGCTGAAAGGTTTGGTACAGGTGGCTTGTCAACGTGGCATAGGCTTTGTTTCAAAGTAACGACCCGCTTGGAGGGTGCTGAAAGTTGAGGTAATATTCTGCTACTTTCGGCCTTCGTTCGTTTCAAAGTAACGACCCGCTTGGAGGGTGCTGAAAGAACGTAGTGATAGACTG
>JAGRBZ010000938.1 GCA_020433805.1 Anaerolineae bacterium | reverse complement strand
GGAAGCCACCCGCCGCATTCGAGCGGAACTGCCGGAGAGCCATATTCTTATCCTCACGGTGCATGCCCAAGAGCGGTATCTTTTCCCGGTACTCAAAGCGGGTGGAGCCGGTTATATTCTCAAGTCGACCGTCGATACCGAACTGCTGGATGCCATCCGCACCGTAGCCGCAGGCGGCGCGTTTCTTTACCCTTCAGCCACCCGCATGCTGCTAACCGATTACCTCACCCAAATGTCTGAGCAGGATGCTTACGAACAGCTAAGCGAGCGCGAACGGGAAGTCTTAAAGCTTCTTGCCCTCGGCCACACCGCCGCCGAGGCCGCCGAACAGCTATCGCTTAGCCCCAAAACGGTAGAGACTTACCGCACCCGCATTATGCAAAAGTTAAACCTGCACAGCCGCAGCGACCTGGTTCAATACGCTCTGGCCCGTGGGCTTTTATCTGAGTACACCTAAACGTTAGGGGTAATATTTTTCATCACGATGCTTCGTAGTACGTAGGGCGTAGTCCGTAAAGAATAGCTGAATACGCCCTACGCAATAGCCTAAATCACGGCAAAAACAAAAAGTCACTAACCCTATATGACCAGACCTGACAGGTTTTGTCCAAAAATTGCGGAAAATTTAGCTTTCGAACGAAATTCATCGCCACTATGGCTGGATTTGCGAAAACCTGTCAGGTCTTTTTGACCAGGTTGAAACCGGACAGGTGACCAACTCCCATGTAAGGATTTTTCCCCGCTAAGTATCACATTTTTCCCGATAGTTACCCACTGCAAAATTTGTTATAGTAGATAAAAGAAAATGGCTTTTTTGGAACTCAGGGGGTTGACAAGGTTGTAAA
>JAGRBZ010000093.1 GCA_020433805.1 Anaerolineae bacterium | reverse complement strand
TTGCAGACGCCGTTCCTGAGACGGTCACGGAACCGATTGCCGAGTAGCTACCCATCAACCGCCGCCGGCTTATTCATTAATCTTTTTATCTAGGACTTACGCATTGGACATGTCATTTCGAGGAGGAACGACGAGAAATCCCTGAGAACGATGTTTGCAAGCAGACTCTGTAGGGATTTCTCGGCAAAAAACGCCTCGAAATGACATACCTGAGCAGTTACTTCACCATTAAGTATTAATTGTTCACCATTCACAATTATTGAGCCTCTATGGTTCCGGCGTATAGGATAATTCGGTCGATAGGTTAAACGGCAGGTCGAGACTGTGATCCGGGGTTAATGGTTCGCTGATAGAGAATCGACTGCCGTCAGCGGCGTTGTACAGACCGAGCCGGAGCGTGTAATTTTGCCACGGCTCGTCAAAATGAACCGGCAGCGGGACGATGTCGCGGATGACCACTTCCGGTGTCCAGATGGCAGGCGGGTATTTACCGTCGAGCAAACGGCGGTCAACTTGTTGAATGCGGTTGCCGGCGGCATCGAGAATGTGAACAAAGAGCGTTGGCTCGACGTCGGTTGGCGTTCGCGGCAGCCAATCGAGAACGAGCAGCAGTTGACCGGTAGCCGGATCGGCGGCGACGGTATAGCGAGTTAGTTCGATGGTGTTATCGCTCCAGACGGCCAGCGGCGGCTCAGGATGGCTCGATTCGTTGAGTTGAACCTGATCGAACCGTAAAGGAGCGCAGCCGGAGTCGCCCTGACAGATCTCGTCATTGACAAAGTTGTAGCGATAGATACCGGGTTCCACCGGTCGGGTTAGGGTGGTGTATTGGCCGGGCCGAGTCACCATAACCTGATCGCGGGGTAAAATTTCCGCATCGAGCGACATGACCGTAGGGCCGGACATCGGCGTTACGGTCAGCGTCCAGGAGAGATAGGTCGGCTGCGGCACGTAAACGTACACGTGACGTGGCGAGTTGGACTCAGGGAACAGGCCGTCGTGGGTCCAGTTGGAGGCACGGGCAAAGACAATCGGATTGGGGCGTGGTTCGGTGGGTGGGATTGGGTAAAAACTGAGAAGTGCGTCATTGTAGCTAGCCGGGCCGAGGAGTTGATCGAGGAAGGCAGCTTGTTCGGCATCAAGCGTGTTATCGGCCATATCTTTGTGGAAGGCTACTCTGGAAAGGCCCAGTGCGTTGAGTGTTGCCAGCCGGTCGGCGTCGGTTGGTGAGGCAAAAGCCGGGACGGCGGTCGCCGGGCGGAAAAGGAGATCGGCAAAATGCTCGCCCCACTCCACTTTTTTGAAGCGGCGATGAATGTAGCCGCCGACTATCGGCTGGCGATGGAAGGTTTGATTGTACATCGCCAGATTGACTTCTTCTTTGTTGCGCAGCGGTAGATCGAGCATGCCGCCGGTGGGTACGGTTGAGTCGGCCTGTAGTTGAGCATAGTAGGGACTCAGGGTGGGTGTGGCGCGGGTAAAGGGGAACATGACCAGCGATTCGGCTATAAACCAGGCAGCTAGACCGACCACGGCGACGGTTAGCAGGGTTGCGTTAAGCCCCCCCGACCCCCCAGAGGGAGATAAAGACCTAATTCCCCCCTTTGGGGGGCTAGGGGGGCTAGCACCAGGCACGGCCTTTATAGTACTGCGGCTAGGTCGCCAAGTCAGCAGATACGCCACGCCATAGGCACTCAACACGCTGATACCCAGCATCAACGTTTGGGTTAGGCGACCGGTGGTGCGCCCCCACGACAGCGGCGGGATTTTCGCCAGCACGGCGTAGGGCATCAAAATGTAGCTTTGCGACTCGCCGATGGTGTAGGTCAGTACATCGCCGCCGAATTTGAGAAACGGCCCTAGCGCCAGAATGCCGGTAACGAGGATGAGCCAAAACCAGGGGCGGCGGTTGGTTTTGGAAATCGTAAAGTAGCCGATGGCGGCCAGCACCAGGGCGGCCAGCCCGATGTAGGTTACGTTTTCATCCAGATCGACCGGCGGTAGATATGGGGCAACGGCGGTCGGAATGAGATGGTAGGTGGACAGGATGGGATTGGTCCAGGAGGGCGTGAGATAGGCCAGCAGGTCGGTCGAGTTGCCGACGATGCCGCCGGCTTCCAGATCACCTTCGGTTTGACCGAGTGTAACAAAGAAGTAGCTGTAAAAAGGACCAACAACCAACACAAAAGGTAGTAAGCTCCACAAACCGCTTTTAATGACGGCCGGCCACCAGTTTGGCTGGGTTGGGCTGTACGTGCGCCAACCCCAAATAAATAAGACCAGCGTGACCGGCAGCAGAAAATAGGCCGTATGCATGACGTGGGTTAGGGCCAAAAAGCTGGCGCTCATACCCAGCCACAAGCCCCATTTGCGGTTAGGAGTTCGGACAAATCGCCACAACGCCCAGGCAAAGAGTGGCCCCCAGTAAATGGTGATGTGATATAGATGGCCGGTGAAGGCGTGCGCCCAGCGATGCGCCGTGAACGCAAAAATCAATCCCGCCACAAAACCGGCGGCGCGATTACGGGTAAGATTGTAACTCAGGAGATAGGCGGTAAAACCACTCAGCGTAAATGAGAGCAGCACGTGAAAATTGTAGGTGGTGGACGAACTGCTGATCAGGGTAATCGGTAGGCCGAGCATATCGATATAGGGATTAACAAACAGCAGCGGATGGTAGATGCCTTCGGGCCAGCCCATGCTGGTGACGTGCGAGGGCAGTTGTTGCAGCGTGAGCAGTGCCTGCTTAGCCCACCACAACTGCCACACGTAATGCAGCACATCTTTGCCTTCCTGACCATAAGCCCCCCGCGTGATGTTCCAGAACATCGGATGGGTGAGGCCGATGGCCAGGGCGGCGTAACTGAGCAGAATAAGCCACTGTTTTATCCAGACGGTTAGCTTGGGCATTCGAAAAACGGTTTTGCTTTCATATTATTGGGTGGGTATCGATTCGAAAATCAAAATGCGGCGGTCGTGGTCCAATTTGTAATCGGCCATGAGGCTCATCAACGGAAATTCTTGAGTCATCTCGAACTCTTCTTTGCGGGTTACTTGAAAATAATCGGTTAAAAAGGGTAAATGGCGCACCATTTGGGCATCCATCACCAGATAATCGGCCTGGTTTTCATGTAAAAAATCGCTCAAACACGCGATCGATTTACAGGTTATGGGAATCTCTTTCACAATGAGCGATGTGCTTCTGGCGCGCCAGGCGGGAATGGTATGGCTTGGCCCGCTCACCACCGTGACTACATCGGGCTTTAAGCCTTCTAATCCGTGCAGCAGTTCATCCAGACTTTGATTTTGAATGCGGTCGACCTCGTACACGTTCCACACCGGAAACTCGGCGGCCAGGATGCGATACCCCAGGCTGATGCCGACGATTGAAACCACAATTATAGTGACATTTACAATCGAAGGAAAATACGTTTGAACGGGTTTGATCGGTAGCTGCATCACCGCCTGATAGACAATAAGGCTGACGACAACGCTAATCAGCGGCACGATGGGAATAACGTGCCGGGGAAAATTGGAGACCGGCGCAAACCAGGCGAAAAATACGAGCCAAACGGGAATAACCACCACCGGAATGAGCAGAGCGTTGCGCAGCCCGGCGTCCATTGTTTTGAGGGTTTTGAACGATGGACGGTCGGCGTTTCGCGTCCAGGTAAAGATAAAGAGGGCGGCGGCTATCAACAGGAGCACCGCCACGATGGTGGGGAAAATAACCTGGCCCTGGCTATCAAACAGGTAGGCCATACCAAAGATAAAACGGTTGATGATATCGCCGACCGAATGCGTCGCCAGAAAGGTGCTGAGGTTTTTGTCGGGAGCCACATAGGAATCGATCCAATCGTCGTACCAGAATGCGTGCGAGGAGTTGTAATTGTAAAACGGCGTTCCCCAGGCGATGGTATTGTAAACCAGCAGCGGCGAGGCCGTCAGCAGATAGGCCGCCAATACACCCAGCAACATCCGCCAGCGCCGCCAGTAGCCGGTCAAAATAACCCAGCCGACAAAGCACATCAAAAGCAGTTGGGCCGTACCTTTGGTAATGTAGGCCAGTCCGATCATCGCACCCATCAACCAGAAGTAACGCGCCGAGTCTTTTCGAGCGCCGAGATACCAGAAGGTGTAAGCCAGGATGATGAAAATCAGCAGCAGCGGCTCCGAGATAACGCGCGTCATCGTTTTCCAAAAGCCGCGATTGAAGGCCACCAGAGTCATCGCCATGAGGGCAACGGTGGGGTTAAAGCTGCGTCGGGTCAGCCCCAGGATGAGTAGTAGCCCCACTGTGGCAAAACCCATGTTGATGATTTTAGCCGTGGAAAAGTAGACCCAATCTGTGCTGGCAAATGTGCTGAGGATCACCGGTAGCAGCATGTGGCGCATACCGTCGGTCATGCGCCCGCCCGCTTGTATATCCAATCCCAGGATTAAAAACGCGCCTTCGTCGGAGGCGGAGTTCCATGCTTCGAGCAAAAACGGCCAGGCGAGGATGTAAAATGCGATAATGACCAGTATTGCGGCGGCGTAATAGGTTATGGTTTGAAACGTTTTGCTGTTCATTTGATTGCCAAAACCGTATCCAAATGGGGAAAACGGATGACTTCGCTGTCAATATTTTTGTCGATAAGCTGGACAACCAGTTTGTAGTCACCCGGCGATGCGTCGGTGGGCAGAGTGAGTGTGCCGGGCCATGCGATGAGGGCATCTGGTTGCCAGGCAATTGGTTCGATGGTTTCCCATACACCCCACAGCCGACCATCAGGCGCAGTTAGCGCCGCCCGCAAGGTTTCATTGTCCGGTAACGGACCTGTGGTATGCAAAAACAATGTTAATTGGGCCGAGTCGCCGGGCTGGTCGAGTGGGGCCGGTTGCCAGTTATAGCCCAGCAGCCGGGCACGCCCTTCGATAACAGCATCACCGTCTAGCGGTGTCTGCATCCGGGGTGCGGCATAAACCCAGACATAGGGTGTACCTCGATAATCGACCTGAAAAACCGGCTCTTTTTCACGAAAATATGTATAGACGGCTTCATTCGGTTTTTGGCGCTGGGCTTGGTTGATATAAAAGATAACGTAATCGGCCTCTAACTGGCCTTCGCCGCTGGAGGAAAAGCTGGTCGTGCTGATCTTGAGGTAGGGACGGACCAGGTCGCCGTACCAACTGGATACTTTCAACTGGTCGGCATTGGGTTGAGCGTTGAGCCACGCGGTGGCTTGCTCCATGCCTTCGCCCCAGCCGACCGGGACCTGCTGCACCGCACCGCTAAAGCCACCTAGCAAAGGATTGTAGAAGGTTAACACATAAGGATAGTTGGCAATGACTGGCCAGAGTTGAGCCGCAATTATTAACAAGGTGGCAGCGATGATGATGACGCCTTGCGTTGGGCGATGCAACCTGCCGGCCATAAGTGCGATGAGCCAGTTCAAGCCAAAGCCGGCCAGCAGCATCAGCGGCGGAATAACGGCCATCAGGTAGCGATCCAATTTTTTGGGGCTAGCGTTGGCCACCAGCCAGATAAAAAACAGGTAGCCCACCAGCGCGAGCAGTGTTTTTTGCTGAAGGGGCGTTATTTTACCCCGGCCAAACCAGGGCCACACAACCAGAGCCAGCAAGCCCACCATAACCGGGAGGGTCAGCCGGTAAGTAATCGCCACCGGATAGAACAACCAGCCGGGATCGTCGCTGACCTGACCTAAGAAGAAGGTGTCGTGGCCCTCGCCCAACTCGCCCACACTGAAGGCATCGACATACATCAGCCGCAGCGTTTCCATGGGAGCGACCCACATCGCTGGGAAAAGCAATAGAAAGGTCACCGCGCCCACTGTTCCGGCGGCGATCAGCGCAGTTAGCCAGAACCGCCAGCGGCGCTCGACGACAGCGCTCACGAGCGCCAGTATCGCTAACCAAGCGAAAATGATAGGAGCCGGTAGTTTGGTCAGGGCGGCCAGCCCGCCCATTACGCCAGCTAGAAACACGTGGTTCCAGCTTGGCCGCCGCCATAAATGAGCAAAAGCCAAAAAGGAGAGCATCATCAGGCCGGCGGCAGCAGCATCGCCGTTGACAATGCGGGAATGGCCCACAAAAAAAGGGTCGACGGCCAGCAGCGCAGCCCCCAACAGCGCCACCCCGTCGCCCAGCAGCGACCGGGTCAGCCAAAAGATGCCCACCATTAACAGGGCGGTGATCAACACCGGCGAAAGACGCATTGAGCCGACCAGGTGGGGCAGATCGTCTAGCTGCGCTTCGACAAAAGCAGCCAGGTTAGGGGCATCGCTGGTTAGGTATTGGCTCCACAACACTGTTGCTTCGCCCCAAGTGACCGTGATGCCGGGAAAGAAGTGCCAGTAGGTAGCGAATAAATCGCCTTGACTTAATCCGAGTGTAAATTGACCCGCCCCTTCGATCCATTTGACTTCATCGATAGTCATGTAGCTGCCCAGGTAAGGTAGCCGGACGGACAGAGCCAGTAGTAAAAGACCGGCGCTGATGATCATAGCTTGGCTTTTTGAAAAAGAGAACACCATGTTGTTTCCGTAAAACCTCGACATATTGGCTGTGCGGGTCAACGGTGCGCTGTTAGGCCGATTTCCCCAAAATGATTTCATTGGCTCCCGTGGATATCTATTCATCATGGATAGTTAAAGTTGGTTCGAGATGGGGAAAACGGGTGACTTCGCTGTCAATATTTTTGTCGATGAGCTGGACGACCAACCTGTACTCGTCGGGCGGTGCGTCGGCGGGTAGGGTAAGCACCCCAGACCATTCAAGGAGAGCGTCTGTTTGCCAGGCAAGCGGCTCGATGGGTTCCCACTGTCCCCACAGGCTGCCATCAGATGCGGCCAGCGCCACGCGAAAGGCTTCGTTGTCCGGCAACGGGCCGGTGGTGCGCAGAAACAGCGTCAACCGGACCGAGTCGCCGGGTTGGCTGGGGGGTACCGGCAGCCAGTTGTAGCCCAGTAACCGGGCGCGTCCTTCGATAACCGCATCGCCATCGAGCGAAACCTGCATGCCGGGGGCGGGATAAACCCAAACATAGGGCGTCCCGCGATAATCGAGCCGAAAAACCGGTTCTTTTTGACGGAAGTAGTTATAAACGGTTTCATTCGGTTTTTGCCGCTGGGCCTGGTTGATGTAAAAAATAACGTAATCGGCCTCTAATTGGCCTTTGCCGCTGGAAGAGAAGCTGGTGGTGCCGGTGTTGAGATACGGTCGCACCATATCGCTGTACCAGCTTGATACGTTCAACTGGTTGGCTTTGGGTTGGGCGTTGATCCAGGTCGCCGCCTGCTCCATGCCTGCGCCCCAGCCTACCGGCACTTGCTGCACCGCCCCGCTAAAACCACCCAGTAGCGGATTGTAGAAGGTTAGGACATAAGGATAGTTGGTTATAACGGGCCAAACCTGAACCACAATTATCAATAAGGCGGCAGCGGTGGCGATAAAGACTTGCGATTGGCGGTTCAACCTGTTGGCAACAAGCTCAACAAGCCAATTCAAGCCAAAGCCGGCCAGCAGTAGCAGCGGCGGAATAACCCCCATCACATAACGATCCAATTTTTTGGGGCTGGCGTTGGCAAATAGCCAGATAAAGATGACGTAGCCAACGAGCGCCACCAGCGTTTTCTTTTGAAGCGGCGTGGTTTTGCGCCAGTTCCCGCCTAGCCACGGCCAAACGAGCAGCGCCAGCAGACCGATGGTCACCGGCAGCGTGAGCCGGTAAGCAATCGCCACCGGGTAGAACAGCCAGCCTGGATCGTCGCTGACCTGGCCCAGAAAGAAAGTGTCGTGGCCCTCGCCCAGTTCACCCACGTTAAAGGCATCGACATACATCAGCCGCAGCGTCTCCAGGGGATCGACCCACATTGCCGGAAAGAGCAGGATGAACGTCATTGCGGCCACAGCCCCGGTAGCAACCAGTGCGATCAACCAGAAACGCCAGCGCCGGTCGGAGATAGCGCCCATGATCGCCAACAGCGCTAGCCAGACAAATATAATGGGCGCGGGCAGCTTGGTTAGCACGGCCAGCCCGCCCATTATCCCGGCCAGAACTACGTTCAGCCAGCTTTTTCGCTGCCATAGCCCGGCAAAGGCTAAAAAGGAGAGCATCATCAGTCCGGCGGCTCCGGCATCGCCGTTAACAATGCGCGAATGGCCCACAAAAAAAGGGTCGACAGCCAGCAACGCGGCTCCCAACAGAGCGGCTCCGTTGCCCAGCAGCGGTCGGGCCAGCCCATAAACGCCCACCACCGTCAAGGCAGTGATGATTACCGGCGAGAGACGCATTGGGCCAACAATTCCGGCCAGGTTTTCCATTTGGGCGCTAATAAACGTGGTCAGATCAGATGCGGCACTGGTTAAATATAAGCCGCCCAAAACAAGGGCCTCACCCCAGGTTACGGTGATGCCGGGGTGAAAATGCCAGTAAGTAGCAAAGAGATCCCCCTCGGCCAAAGCTGTGGTAAATTGACCGGCCCCTTCGATCCATTTGACCTCGTCGATGGTCATGTAACTGCCCAGGTAAGGCAGCCGAACGGCCAGGGCCAGTAAGAAAAGCCCAACAGTGATGATGAGCGTTTGGCTTTTTGAAAAAGAAAACGACATGTTTCTGTACAACCTCTATCCGGCCACCTGGCGTTAGGTGGCAACTCAGCGTTCATCTGCGAAAATCTGCGTTCTAATCTTTGGTTGTGGCTTTGCCACTTTATGCACTACATCTCCAAATCTCCCCATCTCCTGATGGCTCGTTTGTGATCCGTTACCGTATAGCTGTATTACTCACTCGGCTGGCCGATCTGTATCGGCTCGGGCAGTGTCTCAGCCCCAATATTAACCAATTCATCCCCAATAAAATAGTATAGACCGATTAATAATTTGTATGAACCAGGCGATGTATCTTCGGGAATGGGAAGATCGTAGGACGTAATTATAATCTCTTTGCGGTCCAGTTGCGAGAATCCCGGCTGGGGCGCAACATCAACCCCGCTTATGCGTTGGCCGTTTTCATCCAGCAGTTGAATAAAAACCGTGTAGTCATTAACGGCATTGGGCCAGGCTTGCCAGGCCAGATCGATAAGCAGCCGGTTATTTTCAATGCGACGGTCGATACCGCGTAGTTTGAGAAAGTGTACCGTGTAATCTAAGGGTTGAAAGTTGTCGGATACCGTGATCCGGCGGGCTTTGACGAGGCCAATTAGCTGCTCATCCACGCGTAGTTCGTACTCGGCGCGGGGAAGATCGGCGGGAAGGTCGAATTGATGGTGACTAATCACCACATCGGATGCCGGCTCGGTGATGAAGCCGGGTGCGTCGAGGGTTAGCTCGCTGTCGGGAAGCTGTAGCGTTAGGGTAATCGGTTGGTTGTCAACCGTTGAAACCGTGCCGGTAGGCCACAGCAGTTCGATGGCGTAGAGCTGGCCGATAGGCGCATAGATCGCACTGGGCCGATAGGCCAGTGGGCCGTCCGGCTGATCGCTGTCGGTGATCGGCGTCATACCCGGCCCCTTGTAAGTCTGCGCGTAGTCAATACCGTTTAAACGAACACGGTGCAGCGGGCCTTGTTGTTCGAAATAGCGGAGTATCTCGGTTGAGGGATAACCGCTTTGCGACTGTTTGATGTAGAAGGTCACGTAGTCCAATTCTTCGGAGTCGGGTGAGGCGATTTGACCCTGGTAAAAGGGGTGAAGGGTGGCGGTGTAACGCGCCCCAACCCGGTCAACGTAGGTTTCCGGTTGGGCATCGAGCCAGCGGCCTACCTCATCCAGACCTTCGCCCCAGCCGATCCTGACCATGTGCGGAGCGGTGTATGCGCCGCCCAGCAGCGGGTTGTAGTAGGTGAAGTAGTAGGGCGCGTAGAGCAGGGTCAGGATGATGGCGATGGCTCCCAAGCCGGCGATAACCAGCCGTGGCTGAAATCGACGCAATACATACAGCCAGCCCCAGGCCGCCACAAACCCGAGCGCCGGAAAGATCGGCAAGCTGTAGCGCGGACTGCGTTTGACTCCGAGACTCATGAACAAGCCGAACAGCAGCGCGAAGAGCGCCAGCCAAAATAGATTGTTTTTAAGGAGTCGTTCGAGAGAAAGTGTTCGCTGCCGAACAACTTGCCAACCGCCAATCCCGGCCAAGATCAAGCCGATGGTTACCGGCAGGCTGAGTTTATACAGGCCATTGATTAGGTAATAGCTGTAGCCCAACTCCGGGATGGTCACGAAAGGTTGAATATCGGCATCTTCCAGTCCGGCGGAGGAGAGGAAGGCGTTGTTAATGACTTCCCATGTTTTGAGCAGTGGATCGACCCAGGCCGCGGGCCAACCGGCGATAAATGCCAGCCACATCGCTCCGGCCCAGATCAATAAGCCGATAATCCAAAATTTGAGCCGGGAGCGATTGAACCATATATCGGTTAAGGTAATAAGGCCGACAAAAGGAATGAGAATCATCGTTGTAGATTTGCTGAGAATGCCTATACCGGCCAGACCGCCGGATAAAATGAGCCAGAGGAATGCGGCCCTCACCCCGTCGCTAGTGCGACTCCCCTCTCCCTCAGGGAGAGGGGCCGGGGGTGAGGGTGAGACGCGGTCACTGTTTAGGCTCTGCTTAGCACATAAAAACGACAACAGCGAAGCCATGATCAACATCGTTGCTAAGGCATCGTGCCCGATAATGCGCGATACCGACAGCAGGTGCGGATCGGCTAGCAAGAAGAGCGTACCAAGCAGCGCAAGTGGGAGCGGCCACAGTTTACGCGCCAAACCGTAGACTACAACGACCATCAGCGCCGTAAAGAGAGCCATCGACCAGCGCATCACGACCAGAATATCGAGATCGACTTTGTTGCGAGAGAAGGAGATCAACCACTCTAAAAAGGGGCGTTGGATCTCGGCCTGGTGAAGCTGGTAGTAGACAGCCAGGCTGGCCGATCCCAACCAGGTGGTCGTCACGCCGGGCGTTAGCCAGACCGACGTGCCGGGATAGTCGCCCGTTAAAAAGGCGTGCAAGAATACGCCGGAGCGGTAAATCCAGTTGTGTTCGTCGGCGGTGACAAAGTGAGCCAGGTCAGTTGCTCGCAGCCATAGGGCCAGACCGAATAACACTATAACAACGAGCGCTTCGGTTGCGATAGAGGTGCGGTTGATTTTTGCCATAAGCCTCAATTATAGAGGTTGGCGAAAAAGAGGAAAATTGAGGGGATAAAAAGTTTTGCTACCTTGTTACTACGAACCAAACAAATACCAATAGGGAGCCATTTCGCGCATACCCTCTTTTTGCCAGACGTCATCCGGTTCGCCGTCTTCCAGAGCGCATAAGCGGGCGTGGCACAGAATTTGTAGAAGAAAGGGCCAGCAGCCGCTTTGGTTCAATATCCAGTTGGTGTCTGATTCACTGAATGGTTGCGGTGAACTGGCTATCAGAGCGCGGGCTTCGTTTTCTTTCAGCGGGCCAAGTTTGAAAGTGTGGCCAAAGATATTGAAGAAGGGCGACGGCTTGCCTTCCTGCTGGGCTAGAAGGGCCGGCGTTTCGTGGGCGGTTAAGACAAAGGCCAAATTACCCCCTGTTAAATTGCTCACCAACGAGCGCAAGCTGCCCCAAAACTGCAAATCTAACTCCGGTGAAAGCAGCGCGGCTCCGATCTCATCCATCAAAATAATGGTGGGCGTTTGTAAGTGGTTGGTGACGACATCCATGAAGCATTCTAAATTGTTTGGATTCGGTACCGGTAACTCCAGACTGGTGAGCAAATAAGTGAGCAGTCGTTCGCGGCGACACATACGCACATCTTGAAAATCGACAAAAACCCACTGGTATCGCTGCGGATTTGGCAGCCACTCAGTTTTTTGGTCGCGACGCACCTGATCAGATGGGATGGTGGTAATGGTTCTAAGGTAGTGCAACAGCGAAGTCTTCCCACTGCGCTTGGGGCCAATAATCGCTGCGTTCTGGAGGGGTCGACGCTTCCATAGATTAAATAGACGTCGGATTTCCGTATTGCGCCCAAAAAAATGGTAGGGTCTGGTGATAGGCGGACCAACGATAAAGGGATCAGACTCGAAAGGAACGGGGGCAATCGTGGGGGTGTGACCATTATGGTTGGAAGACGGTGATATAGAATTCGTTGCCGGAAAAAGTTGGTCGCAAATACGGCCAGTGTAGGGATGTTCGGCGCTGGTTAAAAACTTTTCAAGCCAGTCACGATCCAGGCCCGCACGGGGTACAATCTCTTTAGCTAGTTTGTCGATGTCAGCCAAGTTAGGAGGAATGTGGCCCTTACGCCAATATTCAATCGATGAACCTCCCTCTCGGCCAAGCGCGTAGCCTAGCTCATCTTGTACAATCTGAATAGTCTTGGCTTCTCGCAATCGGATAAGATGTACACCTTCTGTCAATAAAGAAGCAAACTTCTCTTCCGATCTTTTCATAAAACTCTCCCCGTAAACTTGCAAACATATCGTAATCAAACCCCACCCCATAGTACTTGTCAAACGGAGTTTGTTAAGAGACGGCTGTATAGTTTTTAATCCGGTCGATTAGTTTGTGCAGTAAATGTAAGTTGAAGAAGTATTGACGGTGGGATATGGGTGTTAAAAGTTAGAGACCCAATTATTATGATAGCATAAAAAGAGAGGCGAGTCTATGCTTTAGATCACACTCTTCAACCTTTTAACGTAGGTAAATAGGGCTAGTTAGAGATGGTTAGAGTGTGAAAAGCGTGCAAGCAGGCGTCGTAGACGGTTCTTCCGAACTCTCGAAGTAAACTCGGAGTTTGGCTTCCTCTTCTCGGAGATAACATTTGATAGGATAGAGCCACGTTGTAACTCTATTAAGTAAGTTGAGTTACTACTCTATGACTCGGTATTTTGTAGAAAGGGGCACAACAATGAACAACCATCATGATAAATTTAGTGGAAATTTGTCGTTCAACTCAAATGAAACAACCTCACGATTGGAGAAACTTGTGGAAGAATACTTTGCTGTTCAATCACGAAGTGGAGATACGGGTTTCGATTGGGATAAAATGTCGTCGATAGTTGATACGTTTTTGGAAGATGGCCGATATCATGATGTGGCAGAGTTGCTGAAAAAGGCACAGAATCAGCCAGATAAGGTAGGTCTTGTTTCCGAGGTTTTATTGGTGGCTGAGCATTTGTGTCGCCTGTGTGAGCAATTCCTTAATCAAACCGGCGATCGACTGGCCCCTGTCAACACACCGGTTAAACACACCCAACTTGACTTCAAAATCTACTGCTTTAGCCAATTTCAACTGTTTTATGATGACCAAAGTATTTCCGAGTGGAACAGTCAAAAAGCACGCTCGGTCTTTAAGTATCTGGTTGCCCATCACAATCGCCCGGTGCCCAAAGATGTGCTGATGGACCTGTTTTGGCCCAACGCCGGCACTGAGTCCGCCCGTCGAAATTTGCACCAGGCAATTTACTGCTTGCGCCACACATTACGCCAGAGAGAGTCCGATATTTCGGCAATTCTGTTTGAGAATGACTGCTATCTGCTCAATCCGGAGCTGAATATCTGGATCGATGTTGTGGAATTCAAAGAACGTGTTGAAACCGGTCGTGCGTTGGAGAAAGAAGGAAAACAGAAAGAAGCGGCTGCTGTTTACGAACTGGCAGAAAAGCTGTATTCCGGTGACTTTTTAGCTGACGATCTGTTTGAAGAGTGGCCCTATATTCAGCGTGAACATTTGCGCAGCATCTATCTTGATGTTGCCAGCCGTCTGAGTGACTATTACTTGAGCGAGCAAGATTTTACGCGCCTCATTCATCTCGGCCAGAAAGTACTGCGTCACGACAACTGCTACGAGGAAGCTTACCGCTGGCTCATGTGGGGCTATCTAGCTCGGGGGCAGCGTCAACTGGCCCTACGGCAATATCTGCAATGTGTGGAAACGCTAAAAGCAGAGCTGGATGTTTCTCCCTCTCCGGAAACGCAAGCCCTCTATTTGCAGATTGCTGAAGGACACGATAGTTTGATTTTGGCCGGGCTAGAAACATATTCGTCATAAGCGAGGTGCTGCCCAATCTTTGCCCTTTGTTAAGCGCTTTGATTGAGAATTGAGTCTTGTTTGAGAAGTGTGCTTTATAATAGCACTGTACATGCCTCCCCGGATGCCATAACAACCACATTCTTTACTCCCTCTTTCGCTCCCCAGGTTGTCATCCGGCAATAATAACTGGATGGCACCCGTAATCGTTTTGCGAGTCCTCCTCACTCGTGAACAACCTCTAGCCAATGGCTCGACCCCGTCCGGTCGGGCCATTTTCTTGCACAACGGGCGGATAGAGCAATGTTTTTGGACAAGCTAGGCTAATTGATTGACAGTGGGTGAGGCTTTGCCACTGTCTGATGGGCGTGGTAAGATAAATATCCATGGCAAAAACGGGTAACACTATTTCACACCCCAATAAATTGGTTTCAGCCGAACTGGCGATTAGTTGTGGCCTGTTCTTGTTGGCTTTACTGCCGCGTGTTTATGATTTACAGCGTTTTGTCACCGCCGATGAAGCCAAATGGGTCTATCGCTCGGCGCAGTTTTTAGCGGCCTTTCTGCAAAGCGATTTCGCCGGTACCAGCGTTAATCTTACGCCGGCCGTCACCACGACATGGTTAGGTAGTTTTGGTTTGGCGCTCTATTACGGGTTTCATGCCGGTACTATTGGCCTCCCTTTTGTCGATTGGCTGCTCTCGCTTCCGGAATTTCGGACCGAACTCCCGATTTTAGTGGCAACACGTTGGTCGATGGCGCTCTTTACCTCGCTAGCGGTTGTCCTTCTCTACCGGTTAGCCCGCCCGCTTTTCGGTGCCCCTGTGGCCCTACTCGGCGCGATATTTATTGCGCTCGATCCGCACACACTCTCACTGTCCCGTATCCTCGGTCATGATGCACCGGCCGCGATGTTCATGATTATCGCTGTGCTGCTGTTACTCCGGGGCGTTCATGTCGATAAGTCGCATTCTTATTTCTATTTTATGGCGTCCGGCATTGCAGCCGGATTAGCCTTTCTTTCCAAAGCTCCGGCGTTGTTTTTAATCCCTTTCACCGGACTTGTTTTACTCGCTCAACTGTGGCAGGACAAAACTTCCGTGACGGTGCGGATCAAGCAGTTTGCCGTCTGGATTGTTGCTGCTTACCTGGCCTTTATCATCTTCTGGCCGGCAGCCTGGGGCGATCCATTGGGGCGACCATGGGCTGTCATCGAAAATGCGTTCCTCTCGGCTACAGACCAAGAGGAAGCAGATAGCGAAAGCTATTGGCTTGTACCGGACCTGGGTCCCTTCTATTATATAGCCCACGGTGCCTTCAAACTTAGCCCTCTGATAACCGTGGGTTTGGGCGTAGCTATCTTTTTAATGGCTCGCAATATATTTTTCAAAGCGGATACAAGCCACCCCAATTCCTTGGATGGCAAAACAAAGCGTATGCTCTCTCCCACAGCTTGGCTGCTGCTATTTACTCTGTTATTTACCTTATTTATGACATTAGGTGATAAGCGCAGTCCGCGCTATATTTTGCCTATCTTTCCCGCCTTAGCGTTTGTGGCTGCTGAGGGATGGGTTTATCTTTACCAAACGTTTATGAGCCGCGAACATGCTAAACGACGGCCCACCTCCGATCGCCGCTACCTCACCTTTGTGGCAACACTGACGTTGTCGGCGCTGGTGATAGTGCTGCCGTATATGCCCTACTTTTTCTCTTATTTCAATCCGATAGTTGGCGGTCCCTTTCTTGCGCCCCATGTGGTAAAATATGGCTGGGGCGAAGGACTGGATCAGGTTGGGCGTTTTCTTCAGCGCACTGCACCAGATAGCCGGGTGGGTACTGCCTACGCCTCGACGGTAGCCCCTTATTTCGAAGGTCGGCTGTCGGATATTACCGGCGATCATTTAGATTACGTTGTACTTTATAGCAAGCAATGGCAATCGGGCGAGCCGTCGCCGGAGGCACTTTACTACTACAGTTTTGTCGGCCCGGTTTTCTCTGTTGATTTGAACGGAGTTCATTATGGTGATGTTTATCCCGGCCCGGCGCTTCAAGCGGTGTCAAATCCTGAAGGGCCACTGGCTTTTCGGCCTTTAACGCCGTACGGTAGTCTTGGCGAACCTTTGGTCGTCGATGTTGTCTGGTCAGCCGATGTTGCGCCAACAGCCGGGGGAACCGTTACGCTACAACCGCTCAGCGCTCTCAGCCGTTTAACGGAGGAGGGAGCGCAAACTTCTCTAGAGACAACGTCGGCAGGTCATGATCCGCAGCCTATTGTGGCTCAGGCAGAAGGCAGCATAACCCACATCGGTGGCGAACTTGCGGTCAGCACCCATACCCTGGCCGTACCGGAGGATTTAGATCGCGGTTCCTACGCCCTTTTTGTTGATAGCTATCCGCTGGGTGAAATCGAACTGCGTCAATTTCAAACGCCGGACGATCTCAGCCGGGCCGGTTCGGTTGTCTTCGGCGAGCAGGTTGGGATGGTCGGCTACCAGATCTACCCGACCCACGATTTTATCGGCCTAACCATTGCCTGGCAGGCTAAAACGTCACCTTTGCCGGATTACACGGTTTTTGCGCAACTGCTTGAGGCCGAAACGAACGTGCGTGTGGCCGGCATCGATACTCAGCCGCTCAACGGCACGTGGCCCACCAGCCGCTGGGTGCAGGACGAAGTTGTTGTCGATGAATATCTTATTGCGGTACCGTTTGGATTCGATCCGGGCTATTACAAAGTGATTGTAGGCCTCTACCAGCCCGAAACCGGGGAGCGCTTGCTGTTGGCCGATGGTCTCGATTTCTGGACGGTTCCCTGGACGTTTATTCGAAAAGACCAAGAAAAATAACCATGATATCAAAACTTCTACGCTCAAATCTCATAACCTCGCTCTTTCTTTTCTTCGTCGCCTTAATCCCGCGCGTTCTCGATTTAGGCCGTTTTCTCACGCCGGATGAGTTTTTGTGGATCGACCGCTCTCGTAATTTTCTGGCAGGGTTGATAAACCAGGGCTATCAATGCGACTCCGTTATTGAGGACTGGCAATTTATGGCCGAAGGTTTAGCCTGTACGCTGCGCACCGGACATCCCGGCGTGACGACCATGTGGACAGGCAGCTTTGGCTTTTGGTTAAGCTGGTTGCCGCAGCGCCGAACCGTGTCGCTCTATGATTACGTTGTTAATGCCTCAACCAACCCGCTTGATCCCAACCTCATCGTGCCGGAGCGGTTAGGAACGGTTTTGCTTGTGTCAGTGTGGGTGGTAGTGGTTTTTTGGCTGGGACGGCGACTCTTCGGTGGCAGTATTGCCTTCGTCGCGGCTTTGCTCATCGCACTTAGCCCCTTTCATATCGCCCTCTCGCGCGTTATTCACCACGATGCGCTTAGCACGACCTTTATGACGCTGTCGGTGTTGACTGCTTTTATTTTTTGGGGACAAAAGGCGCAGCGTCATTGGCTGGTAGCCTCCGGCATTTTTGGGGGCCTGGCCTTTATGAGCAAAAGCCCGGCCCTCGTCTTGTTACCGTTTATCGCGGCGACCGGCCTCTGGTTTTTATTTTTGGACGTCAAGTCGAAGGCTCAAGGTCTGAGACATGACGCTCAGCGTGGCGAGCCGACCGGTTCTCCGCTACCTCATTCAAAACTGGGATTTTTACCGGCCGCTTCATTTCCTGCAAATTTTTCAGAACAGCTTATATCCACCATCATCAATGGCCTCATCTGGTTTGCAGCATTTGCCGTAACGGTTTTTGCCGTTTGGCCTGCTATGTGGAGCGTACCCCAAACAGCCATTGAGACGATTTTTACGTATGGCAACAAATATGCCACCGGCGGCCACGCCAAAGGTAATTTCTTCATGGGGACGATTTCCCGAGACCCCGGTCCCTTCTTTTATCCGGTGAGTTGGTTGTATAAAACCACGCCGCTGGGAATCTTGGGTGTTGTATTGGGTTTTATCGCCTGGCCGTTTGTGGCCCTCCAGCGGCGCAGGCATCATCCCCTGTCAAACGCGGATCAATCAGAAGCAGAGCATGATGGCCTGCACATGTTCTATACCTATCTCCCACTTATCTTGATTTTTATGATAGGTTATGGAATTTTGATGACTGTGGGCGAGAAAAAACAAGAACGCTATCTGTTGCCGCTTTATCCGTGGCTTAATTTTATTGCCGCCGCCGGTCTGGTGTGGATAACCCGCCTTGTTCTCTCGCTGCCTGCGCTCAAGTCGCTTGTGCATCGCTCTGAGAGAATGCTCTACGCTGCTCTTATTCCGGCCGTTATTATCCTTGTTTTCAATACGTATCTGGTGGTGTCGACGTTTCCCTACTACTTTACCTACTATAATCCTATGTTCGGCGGTATCCAGGGTGCATCAAGGGTGTTAACTATCGGCTGGGGCGAGGGTCTCGATTTAGCCGCAGACTTTTTTAACCGTCGTTCGGCCTCAACTGAAACCCGTGTGGCAAGTTGGTACGAGTCGACTTTTTCTCCCTTTTACTACGGTCAATCAATTAGCTACTCAAAAGAAAAAGGCAAAGCTTTAGCCGGAGATTACGTCATCTTTTATATCAACCAAATGCAGCGACGTTTTCCTGATGATGCCATGTTCGACTTCTTTACGCGACGCTTTGAGCCGGTTGAGGTGATTACCCTGCAAGGGCTGGATTACGTATGGATCTATCCCAGTTTGGGCATCAAGCACTATGTTGATGACCAAACCTATACCGGTATTGCTTCACTGCTGGCCTGGCAATGGTCGCCTAGCTATGTAGCGTTTGAACCGGGCCGCTCGGTGAACTTTGATATCTATTGGGAATATCTCGGCAAAAAATCCGAAGAGCCTTTTTTCGTTCGGCTGGTTGATGCTCAAGATCGCATCTGGGCTGAAGGCGTGAGCCAAACATCTGCCATTCACAACCGTACTGCCGAAGAATGGGACGAAGGCGAGATGGTTTACGATCATGTTGAGGTTACGCTGCCGGATGATATGCCGGCCGGACAATATCGTATCCGGATAGGGCTTTATACCCAGGCCCCGGCGGTTGAAGATGGGGAGCTTCTGTTTGAACTACCTGCCGATGAAGCGATGGTCCATGTCGAGTCAAACCCTACTTTTCTTCCGCTGGTCTCTACCACGCCGACGCTCAAACCGCAGGTATTTGGCGGTACAACCCTTTTTGATGCCATCGTACCAGGGCAGCCGATCCCTGCCGGTAGCCGTCTGCCTGTTGAACTGCGCTGGCGCGTCGAACGCCCTATGGCCGCAAACTCTACTGTGCACATCGGGTTGGTTGACGAGGCCGGTGAAACTAGACAAGCCTGGTTCAATTTAACCCTGTCGGAGATTTTTAACCCTGAAGATGTTACCTGGCAACTCGGCGATATTATTCGCACCTATTGGGACCTCGACCTGCTGCCTGATCTTCCCCCCGGACGTTATCGGCTGGAGCTGGTTCTGCCGGAAGATACGTCCCAAACCCTTCCCTTTGGCGAAATCGAGATCGTCGCTGAGTAACCCCATTGGCAAAGATGAAGAGATAGAGAGACTGGCCTCACCGATCTCTTTATCTCCAACCCAAAGAATTGGTCACCCATCCCCCTGCAACTTATCGAAAATAGTTTTCTTCATAGCCCATTCCGTTAGTCGAGGGAATACCAGACCGGCGAGAGCAAATAAGCGATGCCGGACGGTTGGGATGATAATCGTTTGACGAGCTATGGCAGCCTGATAAATTTTGTCGGCCAGTACCTCGGGCGGCATCCGCTTTTTCTCATTGCGGTTATCGGGGCTGTAGCGCCGGGCGTGGGCGGTTCGGGTTGGCCCCGGATATACGGTTAGGGTATGAATATCGTCTCGGCCCACGGCCACGGCGATGCTGCGGGCATAGGCGGCCAGGCCATCTTTGCTGGCCGCATACACCGCTGCACCGGGATAGCTGACAAAACGAGAGAGCGATGAAATAAAGATCAGGCTACAGTTGGGATTAAGCACCTGTTGTTTGATCAACCCCGCCGTAAGCATCATCGGGGCTAATAAATTAATTTCGACCACCGATCGTTGTTCCGATAGGGGAACCGTAGCAAACGGACCAACGGCATTTATCCCGGCATTATGGATAAAGGTATCAATCTTAGGCCCGGCCTCAAGCTTGCCGACAATACGCCCTAAATCGCCCTGTTCAGCCAGATTGGCGATAATAAACGAAGCATTATGGCCCGCCTCTTGCAGGATCGACTGCGTTTGTTCGGCCTGCTCAGCATCAATATCGATACCCGTAATCGTATAGTCGGCCTGAGCATAGCGCTGTGCCAAAGCCTGGCCGATGCCATCGGCGGCCCCGGTAATAACACAATGCTTCATCGCTGCCGTCTCTGCATAAAGCGGTCGATGACCCGGCCCAAATACAGACCGGCGAAACCAAGTAAAGAATTGCCGGCACCAATGGTAACCGAGGGCTTCTTGGTAGCAATCGCCTTGGCTATCTTTTTGGCTACCTTTTCCGTCGGCGGAAAGCGTTCCCAGTCCATTGTTTCGCGGGAAATACCGCTTTTGGCGTGCATCCCCGTTCGGGCGGCCCCGGGGTGGATAACTTGGATATCGATCGATCCTTTTAACTCAACCCGTAAACTCCGGGCAAAGCCATCGAGTGCGGCTTTGGTAGCCCCATACACGGCGTAGTCGGGCGCGGGCAGCATCGCCGCCACCGAGCTGATAAAAACAACCTTGCCGCGACGCTTCTGCAGACAGGGTAATAGCTGGCGGGTGAGTGCGATAGGTGCCCATAAATTAACAGCAACAAGCTGCTCGATATCGGCCCACGACTGCTGGTCGATTGCACCGTAATAGCCGGTACCGGCATTATGAATAAGCAGATCGAGATGGCGAATATTGCGGGCTTCCAGCCAGTTGTCGATAACCTCCGCCCCATTCGCCTGGGCTAAATCAATTCGGCAATAGGTGTTGGGATCGAATTCGGTCAGAGGCACATCCTGAAACGCCCGTCGGCCGACCAAAATAAGGCGCTTGGCCGTAGGGCGATAATAATGGGCTAGAGCCAGCCCCAGGCCATCGGTTGCCCCGGTAATCAGAATAGTATCCATAGAATGATGTGAGAGTGATATGACGCTGTTGTTGAGTACGGTCTTGATAATGTAGGTTGCCTATATTACACATCTAATCCATTTTAGGCTATTTAAGGCGTGACGCTTTGAAATAGGCGGCTGAAAAAGGATACGTCTTTAAGGCTAGACTCGATGGGCATCATAAAACCTTTTTGTACAGGACTTACGCAAATGTCCAATTTTGAGCGTAAATTGCCAATTTGCGCCCCGCGTAGGCTCCAGATCGAGAACAATTTAGCAAATTGTTCTACACGCTGCGTAAGCCCTGTTGTATAAAAGTCATTATCGGAAATGTTAGTGTCTCACAGTTTTCGCCGTCATGATAGCCAACTGATTTAAGAACACAGATGCGCAGGATTGACGGATTTTTTCCCTGTATTTTCTTGATCCGTTAATCCTGCCCATCATATTCTAAATAATGGCGAAAAACGAATGACACTAACGAAATAGCAAAAACCAGGTAACAGTCACTTAACGAGCTATATGGTGAGCCACTTCGCGGAAGAATGCTCCTACTTATACCTATAAAAGTGACTGTTACCTTAATTTCGATAATGTCTATCCTGAAAACAGAGCGAAACCAGAACTTTTCAAGTAAACCCCTGGTAGGGGCGACGGCAACGTCAACGAATCATCCGGCCACGGCAGGTCGCCCAATGACGTTGCCTCGCCCCCGCTGCCCCACAATATCCGTCGCGTCAACACCGATGATGCCCCTTACCGCAGGCGAGGCAATCGGATTAAGCCACCTTTCCACCACTATCATTAAGGCCGATTGCCGTCGCCCCTACGCCACTCGCTGAAGTTTCGACCAAAAATTTCGATTTCAAATTGACTTTAGTATAGTATCCGGGTCTGCGTTCATTTATAACCCGGCAATTTCTTTAACTAAATTTGATATATATTTCGCTTTTTTTACAAAGCGCTCTCTGTATTCCGGGTGCAAGTCGAACCACTCTTGAGGTAACATGGCCCCTTTTTCTTGGTTGCATTGTAAACAAGCCACCACGCGATTCGATGCGTTATCTAAAACACGCCGTCTAACACCGACTTCTCGCCAGCGCGAAAGGGGAACCACGTGATCGATGGTTGGCGAATCGTGACTGCCGCAGTAAACGCAGCGCCGTTGGTTTGATCGGGCCATAAATTTTCCTTTGAAGATCTGCCCACACCCACACGGATATTCACTGATTTTTATCTGACATTGGGTATAACCTGTGAGCACCTATGTTGTGTCGGTCTATGAACCGTTGAAACCTCTTTAGAACAATTTCTTGAAAGGAGAACTGTTCAATGACAATGTCAAACTACATTAGAAATCTACGTCAGCATATCGGCAGTGCATTGCTGATCTTACCGTCTGTGACGGCCATTATTTTTGATGAAGACAGTCGCATCCTTCTAGCAAAGCACGCCGACACAAAGCAGTGGGTTGCTCCGGGCGGAAGCATCGAACCCAATGAGAAGCCGACGGATGCCGTAATTCGAGAGGTTTTAGAGGAAACGGGTCTAGTCGTTGCGCCGAGAAACATTCTCGGCGTTTTCGGCGGACGTGATTTTGAGGTTGTTTATGCCAACGGTGATAGAGTAACGTATGTCATGACCGTTTACGAGTGCCAGGTTACAGGCGGCAAACTCAAGCCAGATCATGCTGAAATAACACAACTCCGATACTTCGGAGTTGCAGAACTCGCCGATCTTAATATGGCCCATTGGGCAACGGTTGTATTGCCTGAGATCTACGCCGCACGTAGCTCGTAAAACAATGCAGTTGTTCCTTGATTTACGGTATACTTAATCTCATACCGTTGGGTATATGAGTTGCGCAGTTCAAAAGGTGACAGTCACTTTTTGCCGAAAACAAACGTTCGCTTAGT
>JAGRBZ010000937.1 GCA_020433805.1 Anaerolineae bacterium | reverse complement strand
CTCTACGCCGGTTTCATCCTGCCCGGCCTGGCCCTGTGGTTGATGATCGCCTACCCGCGCCGACCGCGCCTGTGGCTAACCCTGGCCGTCGGCGGTCTCATCATCGCTGCGGCCTTCGCCCCCATCGCCCTCGCCATCTGGCGCTTCTCCGCCGAGTCGACACCCGGCGAACCGCTCCACGGCTTCTGGCTACGCGGCTGGTCACTCCTCCAAGCCTTCACCCTCTGGAGAGCTTCCCTCCCCAACACACTATCGATCATCATTCCCGCTCTCATCTTTCTCTTCACCCTCCTCTCTTTCCTCCCTATCCGTTCCCAATCTCCAATTACCAATTACCAATTACCAATTACCAATTACCAATCTCCCAATCTCCTCATCTCCAATCTCCTCCTCACCCCCTACCTCATCGCCACCCTCCTTCTAACCCGCAACCACCTGGCCTTCTTCGGCGAACGCTACTTCATTATCATGGTTCCCTGGCTGTTGATGCTGGCAGCGGTGGGGGTGGATAAGGTGAATGGCTGGCTATTGGGGGGGAAGGCTAAGGCTGAGGCTAAGGAATGGATATACTACGTTGTTCCGGTTCTGCTTATTGGGTTGACAGCCATTCCGTTGCCCGGCCAGTGGAGTGTTGAGGCTAGCAAAGAGGCGTGGCGGCAGAGTGTCGATTATCTGGCTCAGCAGGCGACGCCCGCCGACGCCATATTGATCCATCCCGATTGGGTGCGCTATCCGTTTCAATTTTACTTCAAGGGACCGGGCCAGACGTACGCCGCCTTTAGCAACGTTTCAGCCGACACCGAACTCGATGGCCCGCTGCAAGGCGTCATCGGCGATCATCCGGTCGTCTGGTT
>JAGRBZ010000936.1 GCA_020433805.1 Anaerolineae bacterium | reverse complement strand
AATAAAGATTTGAACCGCGTCTTTCCGGGGGCCTGGAACGGCACCACCACCCAGATTATCGCCCACTATATTCACGACGTCGTGCTGCCGCTGTGTGATGCCGTCATCGACCTGCACGCCGGCGGCTATTCGCTCAGTCTAATCCCCTATATGAGCATGCATTATCTGGACGATGAGGTTCAAAATCAACAAACATTCGCCGCGATGCAGGTCTTTGAAGCGCCGGTCAGTTTGATGATCAAGGAGATTAGCGGCGAGGGGCTGTTGGATTACGCAGTCGAGCGGATGGGCAAAATCTTTCTGTGTGCCGAAGTCGGCAGCGCGGGCACGCTGTCGCCGACGGTGGTCAAGATGACTGACACCGGCGTGCGCAACCTGCTGAAGCATTTCGGCATGTTGGAAGGGGAGATTACGACCCGTGAGGCGCGAGGGTTGCCGCCCAGCCGATTGATGGAAGTGCCTCGCGCTGAGAATTACCACATTGCCACAGCCGGTGGGATTTACGAGTCGCTCTTTGAATTGGGCGATTGGGTTGACGCCGACCGGCAGATTGGACAAATTCACTTCCCGGAGAATCTCAGTTGGGAGCCGCAGCCGATCATCGCCCAAACGTCGGGCATACTGCTCTGCACACGAGGCCCCGGCTACGTGGAGATCGGCGACAGCGTGGCGGTGCTGGCCCAGGATTTGGAGACAGCGTAAACGGATCGCCGCCCTGCCCCACAACGGCCCTAGAAAAAAAACGTTCTTTCCCTAACAACATTCTTAGGAGTTACGCACTTGACAACTAATTATGTCATTTCGTAGCCAAAGGCGGAGAAATCCCTATAGCATCGGCTTGCAAACAGTTTTCTCAGGGATTTCTCGCTC
>JAGRBZ010000935.1 GCA_020433805.1 Anaerolineae bacterium | reverse complement strand
CAAACCGGAAAAGATGGAAGTGACTTCCGTTTTTGCCGGTATCAGCATCGTCGTGCTGCTTATCGGCGGCGCGTTGTCGCTGCTGTGGTTTGGGCGGGTGCCGTGACGGTGTTGGTGGAGGCAGAGAGGGTTGAAGTTTGATGATGGGTACAGGGCTTAGGATGGGGTGGTAATTGGTAATTGGTAACTGGTAATTAGAGACTATTGTTAGACTGTGTTGACATTGGCCTAAACGATAGTGGGTGATGTCATTTCGAGCGACAAAGGAGCGAGAAATCCCCCAGCACTTTCTTTGGCATCGGGAATCCAAAGGGATTTCTCCTCGCAAGTGCGTCGAAATGACATGGGCGTCCGAATTATCAACAGCATTTGTTTCACGGCATATTTTTTTGTTGAGATAACGTCCGGCTCCCTCAACCTTGGCTTCCCCCGGTGCCCACCCGTCGATAAATCGACCGGGCTACGTAACTGCGCCCAATTAATTGGGCTTTAGGATGATGTGTAGCCCGATTTATCGGGCGCTGTTCACTAGCTCTGCGATTTATCGCGGAGCGGACGCCCGGGGAAAGCATTTTTGCTTTCCCCCTTAATTGGCGGTAATTCATCATCGCCTCATTGATGAGCAGGTGGCTTAGGACAACCATCACGGTCATTTGCACTCATGATAAGACCTTAGCAATGTCATCAGAGACTGAATGCAGTTACCAATTACCAATTACTAATTACTATCAAGCACGAAGCGTCTCTACCTTACGAATGTTCAAGAAAAACAGTTACACCATCGGAGTACACCTATGAGTTTGCTGTGGCCCGGATTTCTGCTGTTATTAGCACTTATTCCGCTCAGCATTGCGGCTTACATGTGGATACTGCGTCGACGGCGGCGCTTTGCGGTG
>JAGRBZ010000934.1 GCA_020433805.1 Anaerolineae bacterium | reverse complement strand
GAAGTTGCCGTCGATAAGATAAGCCGTAAACGCACCCCACAACATGCCGGTGAGAATAGCGCCGCTCGATAGGGCCGACTGGCCCAGAACGTAAGCGCCTTGGGATAACATCGCCTCCGAAAATTGCGCATCGGTTAAGTTGGGTAGATTTTCAACCCCTAGACTGCCCAATGCGCCCAGAACCGAACCCCATTTGGTCACCACTAAATTGGAGACGTGGGGAATCAGGGCCACCGTCAAAGCGATGGCGTGTTGGGGTTTAACCACGTTATACGATAAACCGATGATGGAGACTCCCACAAAGACCAAGATCGGAGCCACAGCGGCCTGAGGAATGAGGTTGCCCATAAATGCGACCAATCCGAAAATCGAGCCGAAGAAAAAGACCAGCCCAACACCGAGGGCATAACCGGCCCGCGCTCCCAGACGTTTGTAGGCGGGATGACCGATGTAGACGGTGGTGGGGAAGGGCGAACCAAATAAGCCCCCCAGCGCCGTGCCCAGGCCATCGGTAATTTGGCAGGCTAACACGGGGTATTTATCGCCCACCGACTCAGCCGACTCGACATTGTTCATGGTTTCGATGAAGTTATAAATTTGCACCGGGATGATGATGGCCAACACCTCCGGATGGGCCCACAATTGACTTAGACCCACCATCAAATCGCCGAAATAGGGGATAGGCACATAGATGCCGACGCCTTCGAAGCTGATCGAGGACTCGCCCAGGGCCAGGCCGATAACGGTACCCACGGCCAAAGCGACCAGGCCGGCAGGCATATTGAAGGGCAGTCGATAGCGAGCAATCAAACCCCACATCACAATCGCCAGAGCGGCAACACCGATGATCGGACGCTCGTGGATACGAGCCAGCGCAAGGGTGGCAAGAAAGACCAGAGCAATGCCCG
>JAGRBZ010000933.1 GCA_020433805.1 Anaerolineae bacterium | reverse complement strand
TGGTCTGCATGGTTAAAGCCGTGCCCATATATTCGCGCACCGATAACTCGCTCACGGCGGTACTAAACTGGGCCGAGTCGGCGACGATGGCAAAGCCCCAAATCAGCGCGATGAGAGTCACCAGCAGCGGATTTTGCCCAAAGAAAAAGCCGATACTCGCAGCACAGCAGCCGCTCACAACCATACTGACAATGGTCGTCCGCGTCCGTCCCCAGCGGTCGGCAACCAGGCCGGCCAGTAGGCTGCCCAACCCGCCGATGCCAATAACGGCGAAGGCAAAGAACGCCGCACTTCGTTCCGGGTTTTGACCAAACCAGGATGTTGGGCCGGCGGCGCGATACGACTCCAGCAGGAAGAGAGGAACCCAGGTCCACATGGCGTACAGTTCCCACATGTGGCCGAGATAACCGAAGTTCGCCAGCCGCACGCCGCGGTCGGCCAGGGCCTCGCCGATGTAGCGCCATCGAAACGGAGCCGGTGCTGTGCGAAACGGCCCTAGCTCACCAAATTGCCAGACAATCAGCCCGCCCATAAAAGCCAAGGCCGAAGCCGCGTACAGCACCAGTCGCCAATCGTTGATGCCGCCAAAAGCGCGAATCACATGCGGCGAAGCCGAACCAATGGTCAGCGCCCCCACCAGCAGCCCCAACCCCAGGCCGCGATCCTCCTTCATCCAGGTCGCCATAATTTTCATACCGACCGGATAGACCGCCGCCAGCGCGAAGCCGGTCAAAAAACGCAGCGGAATCGCCGTTGCCATGCCGGTTGCTTGCCAGGCAATCAAACCGTTAACCAATGCCCCCAATATGGCCCCCAGCGCAAAGACCCGGCGCGGCGGCCAGACATCGGCCACATTAAAAAGCGCACTCAAAAAGGCACCGACCACAAAACCAATCTGCACCGACATCGTTAGCCAGGCCGCATCGCCGCC
>JAGRBZ010000932.1 GCA_020433805.1 Anaerolineae bacterium | reverse complement strand
AGCCCGCTGGGGGGTTCTGAAAGGCCGGACCAACCCGCCTAGCGCGTTCGATAGCCGCCGGTTTCAAAGTAACGACCCGCTTGGAGGGTGCTGAAAGTCGCTCGCGAGGTTGGCGCGGGTCGCTGCATTGTGATGTTTCAAAGTAACGACCCGCTTGGAGGGTGCTGAAAGAAACGCCGGGCGGCTCGTTTAATAAGGAGCTGTTGGGTTTCAAAGTAACGACCCGCTTGGAGGGTGCTGAAAGGGTATGAGCTGGTTGTAAATCATCTGCACAAAGGGCAAGTTTCAAAGTAACGACCCGCTTGGAGGGTGCTGAAAGATTAGCAATTCTACCCAATCAGGATTCAAGTAAGCGTTTCAAAGTAACGACCCGCTTGGAGGGTGCTGAAAGACAAGTGAGGTTTACCTGCGCTATGTGCCTGTCACCGTTTCAAAGTAACGACCCGCTTGGAGGGTGCTGAAAGACCATATGGGGCGGCACGCGGAACCAACGACAAACGTTTCAAAGTAACGACCCGCTTGGAGGGTGCTGAAAGGGTCGGTTTGCCAGTTGTTGATAATGTCGATGCCGGTTTCAAAGTAACGACCCGCTTGGAGGGTGCTGAAAGTGCCGTCGCCGTCGCGATCCAGGTCATGAATGTCAGTTTCAAAGTAACGACCCGCTTGGAGGGTGCTGAAAGCCCTTCAACCGGTTGCCCCGCCACGACAACGAAGTGTTTCAAAGTAACGACCCGCTTGGAGGGTGCTGAAAGCCACGCGATTGCGTAGAAGTCTCTTTTTTATTTAGCTGTTTCAAAGTAACGACCCGCTTGGAGGGTGCTGAAAGACGTTTCGAGCTGATCGGCCAGATGTTTGTCGTTGGTTTCAAAGTAACGACCCGCTTGGAGGGTGCTGAAAGCCGCAACGAAACGCATTTCTACCCCAACCCCACCA
>JAGRBZ010000931.1 GCA_020433805.1 Anaerolineae bacterium | reverse complement strand
GTGTAGGCACTGCGCGATTGGCCACCCATATAGTTGACCATATAAGCGATTTCGTTAAGCCCTTGGGCGTAAATGGCGGCGGACAGGTTATACATCACTGCGCCGTTGTCGGCCTCGCCCTCTTTTTCCAGCAGGCCGATGACCAGACCCACGGCCAGGGCGTACACATTTTTCATCGCGACGGCGACTTCAACCCCGACAAAATCGGTGCTGGTCCAGATGTGGTAGTAGGGGGTGCGCAGCCAACTGGCGAACTGCTCCAGTTTAGCCGCGTCGGTGCCGGTGATGACCACGCAGGTGTGACGCCGGGCCGCCAGTTCACCGGCAATCGACGGGCCGCCGACTGCGTTGAGGCTGACCTTCGATTGCATATCGGCCGGTAAATTGCTGCGGAACAGCTCCGGTAGGGTGATTATTCGCTCGCCATCCCCGTGCAGCCCTTTGGTGAGCGCCAAGACCGGCACGTTGTCCGGTAAGGTCTCGCCTAGCCTGTCGGCGGCCCAGGTGACGCCGTAGGAGTTGACTCCCTGCACGACCAAATCGGCCCCTTTGAGCGCCTCGCCCAGCCGATCCCAGGTGTACGGCATCACCGCATCATCCAGGCGGCTTTTGAGCCGGGGATGGGTGTGACTTTCATGAACTTCCTCAATAATATCGCCATCAAGATGCGTGCCAACCAGGGCGACCTCGTGTCCGTTGTCTGTCAACGGGATGCTGAAGGCACTGCCCATCACGCCCGCACCAAGAATTACAACTTTAGCCATTGTGTGTGTCCTATCTTATAAGTTCCAAAAATACTACAGTGAGAGAATTACGTAGCTCTCGTATTTGAGTTTTGGTAATTGGTAATTGGTAATTGGTAATTGGTTAGTGTCTCTAAGTTTTCGCCATAATTTGAGCCTTTGTTTATTGCGTAGTGCGTAATGCGTATTG
>JAGRBZ010000930.1 GCA_020433805.1 Anaerolineae bacterium | reverse complement strand
GAGGCATGGTTTACTCCAGGTTTAGGATAGAGATGGCGTTTGTATTTCTTTTTGAGAATGGTCGACGCCTAAAACAAAAAAGTACTTCAGTGTGTTTTTATCTTTAAAGATTGGCCAGCTATACCAATCAATTAGCAACTGATCTCCATCTTTTTTGAGGATATGGTTGGTTGTAATAACTTTCGTATTATTCTCCAAACCCATTTCTATCGCCTCACGCATCGTTTTAATCTCATCTTTTGGTACAAATGTAGAGAAGAAGTCTTGGCCAATAGCCTCTTTGGACCCATAGTGTAAGACATCCAGCATATGTTGATTAATATTTACTATTTTTCCGTCACTGTTGAAAGATACAAAATAGTGGGGCATTGCTTGTAGCAAACGCTGGCTTAAACTTATTTCCTGCTGAACAGCAGCCTCTGCCTGTTTGTAAGGGGTAATATCAGTAGCTGCGCTAATAACACCAATAACGACATCATTGTCATCGTGAAGTGGCTCGGATATAAAGTCATAATAACATTCTTCATCATTAACATGCAATACTACTTCTTGACGTATTCCCTTACCTGTCTGCAAGGTTTCTTGTTTAATTTGTACTAATGTCTGAGCCTCTTCTTGAGGAAAAAGATCGAGATCGGTTTTGCCGATGATATCGTCTGCGCTAAAAATAGAATTAGCATTATAAAACCACAGGTAATTTAAATCTTTGTCTTGCTGGGTTACACTAACAGGCGTGTTCTTTAAAGCAACTCGAAAACGATGCTCACTCTGCTTCAAGGCGAGTTCCACATCGCGGCGCTCGCTAATATCTATTCCGGAATAGAGAGTGCCTACAATTTTACCCACCTCATCTTTAAGGAGAGCACAATCCCAAGCAACAAGTTTTTTATAGCCTCGTCTATCAATGATACACCCTTCAAAACTATCTGTAGAGGGAT
>JAGRBZ010000929.1 GCA_020433805.1 Anaerolineae bacterium | reverse complement strand
ACCCAACCTCAATCTCCAATCTCCAATCTCCAATCTCCCCATTCTTCATTCTCCACTCTCCCTTCTCCCTTCTTAACCGTCATCCCCCTCGGCACCAACATCGAACCCCAGCCACCCGCCGATTTCGATCGGATCGCGTGGCGCAGACAGTACCATGCCGACGAGCAAACGCTGCTGCTGGCCTACTTTGGCTTTCTCAATGAGAGCAAAGGCGGCGAAGAATTGATCGAAGCCGTTGCACTCCTGCGTCAACAAGGCATCGACGCCCGGCTGCTGTTTATCGGCGGCGATATCGGCCACGCCGACCCCACCAACGTGGCTTATGCCGAACGGGTGCAGACTCTGATCACCCGACACCGTCTATCGGAGGTGGTTTATCGCACCGGTTATGTCGAGCAGGCCGAGATATCGGCCAATCTATTGGCGGCTGACGCCGTCGTGCTGCCCTATCGTGATGGTGTTTCTTTTCGGCGAACAACCCTCATCGCTGCCCTGCGTCACGGCTGCCCTGTCGTCAGTACGATACCGCGCGATCCAAATCTTATCCCCGAAATTCACCCCGGTGAAAATATGCTCCTCGCACCTCCGGCCAACGCAGTCGAATTAGCCCAAGTTATCGCCCGGCTGCACAACAATGCCTCCCTATGGCAAAAGCTGTCTGTGGGGGCGAAACAGTTGGGTGATTCATTCGAGTGGTCACATATTGCTAAAGAAACTGTGCTGTTGTATCAGCGCCTTACAAATTAAATTTTAACTTTATTTTCCATGTTGCACTGGCGCTACTTTTTTTGTATGATTACAGTGTTGATTTTAGCTGCACGTAAAAAAGGAGTTAAATATGGCTCATTTTCCCATCATTGAACCGGCTCAAGCCGTCGATCCCAAAGTACAGGCCGTGTACAATGAAATTCAAACGGAGTTAGGCTTTGGGATGGTGCCCAATATTTTCAAATCGATGGGTACCA
>JAGRBZ010000928.1 GCA_020433805.1 Anaerolineae bacterium | reverse complement strand
AAAGTCTTCTGGCCACTGAATTGCCGTCGTCAGAATCGTCAACTGAAGTAAATCTTATCACCGCAGATGGTATTTCCTATCCAACGTTGGATTCAGAATCTGAAACGCGTACCTTACTGTTGTTGCATGGAGCATACAAGAATAGCCAGGCCTGGGATAGTTTTAAGGAAATCGCTCAAGATGAAGGCTATGCTGTTTTTACACTAGATTTTCGTGGCCATGGTCAGAGTGAGGGTGAACAAGTCATTGTCGAAGCTATGGATAATGATGTTGATGCGGCTTTAGAGTGGCTGGAAAAATCACTTACTCTCAGCGAAAAGCACATTATTCTGATGGGTGAAAGTCTCGGTGCCAGTCTGGCCTTAAGAGCCGGAGCGCGACACCCGGAGGTTCCGGCTGTGATTTTATTATCCCCAGGTATGAAGTTATGGGAAATTAGTATTCAAGAGGCAATTGTAAACTATGGGCCACGGCCTTTGTTGTTAGTGGCTGCGGAAGAAGATGAATATCCCGCCGCGACCGTTCGGCAACTCGACGAAAAAGCGCAAGGTCCTCATCAATTGCTTTTGTTCCCTGGGGCTTGGCATGGTACAGAACTGCTTAATGCCAATCCTGGCTTATCATTTCAAATAGTAAATTGGCTTCGAGAATTGTAGTAATAAGCAAATATCAGCTTAGTTCACCGTCCATCCGGGTGCGAAGCAAATTGGATGAAACAACAGCGCTTTTGCTCCTGTGCTTGCAGTCCAGCCGCAAAATGCTCGTTGCTTATTCGCCGCACGGTTGGGCGCACAGGTAGGAAACAATATGCAACCGGAAGAATTGAAAGAAACATTCGATCAGCAGGCAGCAGGTTATGATAAGCAGTCAGCAAAGGTAGCGCCGATATACGATGGACTTCACTTTCTCCTTGAGGCCGTATTTTCCGACATGCCGAGCGAAGCAAGAGTTTTGTGTGTGGGTGTTGGAACCGGCGCAGAATTGGTTGTTTATTATGTCCGCTTCGGATGTTACCCCAGAAAAGCTAGAGCAAATGC
>JAGRBZ010000092.1 GCA_020433805.1 Anaerolineae bacterium | reverse complement strand
GCAAAGCGAAGCAATCACCCATTCCGAACGCGGAGATAGCTTCGTCGTTCCTCCTCGCTATGACACATGCGGAAGTTATTTTCTCGCCGATCCTTAAGATCGGTTCTTATTTTATTGCAAATTCGAAGAACTGAACAATTCAGCTCTAGGTATTGCTGACACAGCAGCGCTTAGCATAGATAGGACTAAGCCCTCTTTATTTTATCCGCTGTATAGCGAAATCCTTCACTAAAAACAAACGAAAAATCGACAAATAACGCGAACTTTGCTTTTTTATACTCAGAAATGTAAAAAGAGCAACACTTGAATGTGAAGGTTGCTCTTTTTATCGTGACAAATTCAAAAGCGTTATGGTATTTGGGGAACGGTTCCGTTCGGGACGAACCCATTCGGCGCACACACAAATGTCACATTGTCGGAAACAATCTGCCGGTTTGAGTCAGTTGCTGTGCCGATATATTTAACCCCATAAAGTTTGCTGGAACTACTTATTCCTCGACAACCCGGCGGCGGAATGGCGATAGATAACGGCTGTTGAGAGCTTGTTTCTCCGTTAATCTCATCCGGTAACTCGCCTCTGGCGGCTTGCGATGTCGCAATCGTGGCTGAACCGCTGGCCGTGGCCCCTTCTATTTCAAGAGGAAGATCGTTTGTTTGCTGCCAGGATGAATAGTAACCGCCTCCGCAGTTGATACTTTCTATAATCGGGCAGGGTGTTGGAGGAACCCAATTGGACTCATAGCTTACAACGGTTACCGCGGTTTGAACCGAGGCATCCTGTTCAAAATATTCATATTCTACTACAGCGCTACCGGGAGCCACCGAAGATGAAAACCCAATATTTCCATTCATAGCGACAACCGGTGCATTGGTATTAAACGTTGCTTGCAGCACAAACTGCTCATCCGTAGGCGGGCTAACGCGCACTATAATTTGTTGTTCAATGTAACAAGCCCCGTTTTCGGCAAATAAGGTGAGCGTATAATCCCCCACAATAGTCGGCGTAAAATTCGCCCGATCACGAGGATCGGTGGTGGTGATCACTTCAATGTCACCGGTAGGATTCTCGATAATAAGTTGGAAACTGGTAATGTTGAATACATTCCAGTCGATTGTCAATAGTTGGCCGACCGTAGCGGGTAACGGTCCTGCTCCGGGGATACCTTCATCATTGCCCACCAGGTTGCCGTCAACCCCTAATATTCTAAATGTAACGGATGGTGCACCGTAAATGCGATTTTCAGGCCCCAGTTCAGGCTGATTACAATCGCGAACGACATCCATCGTGACCCCAATAATTGGCCCAAAATAAACGCCTTGCGGATTACGCATACGCCAATAACTTTGATGGATACCGGGATAAGCCGGAACATTAAGCAATACTTCCAAAACAGCAATCTGATTAGGCTTGCCTTCCGGTAAAATCAGACGGTTCGTGTCGATAAGCTGATTTCTCGGCCGCAAATCCGCAGGGAATGTAGACTCAAAGGCCACCCCGCCTGACCCCATCGATCGCCCGCCATAGAAAGCCAATTCGTAACCCGGTCCCCAGGTGCAGGTACCGATATTCCGCAGTTTCCAAGCGCGATGAACAATAGTCCCCCCGGCCACCATCTTAGGAACATTGTCCGGACCGGGAATGAATTCCCGCCGGTTGGAGACATTACCTTCGTAGGTACTGGTATCGGCCACTGTCGAGTCGGCATAAACTGCCACAAACTCGGCGGCGTCACAAACCGGTGGGATTCTTAAAGGCAATTGATCCTGGGTTGGCCCCCAAGGCACACCGGGAAGTGGCGGCGGCGGCGGATAGGTAAGGGTCATTGGTTTTGTAGAAATCAAATTCGTTGAAGCCTCGGTATCGACCACCACAATCTCTGCATCTGATGAAGGGAAAGAGTCACCGACCCCACTAGCAGATGGAGCAACCGGTGTTGCAAATAATTCGGTTGGCCTGGCGATAATGACGTTGGCAGTGGGTGTCGGAGTGGGGTCTTCAAAAGCAGCCGGTTGAGCCGTAAACTCCCCCTGTGAAATAGCCACCAGTTCATCGGCCGATGTGGCTTCAACCCGAATGGTCAACGGTTGCAGAGCTGCTTCATTCGCATCATAGGCCACTGTCTTAACCGTGTACATCCCCGGTGCATTGGGTGTCCAACCTTGGGTTATAGTTCTGTGGCTGGGAACATCGGCACGGATCAACGTCTCTACCCCGCCGTCAGGTTGAACCAACAGTTCAACCCGGGATAAATTGTTTACAGTGTAATCACTTAAAATTTGCACCGGGCTACCTACAAAAACCTGGGCAACTTCGTCTGTTTCACTATCTACCGGCGCTAAAATTTTCGGTGTATCCGCCTCATTGGTATCTTCACCACCAAAACCACCGATATTAATTTGGTTACAGGCGCTGATAACGACCATAAGCCCTAAAATACCGACAACGACAGCAATTGCCACCTTGAATTGTTTAAATCTGAATCGTTTAAGTAATCCCACCATAGTGTACCTCTATTCTACGTCAAAACTGATGTATTCTGACTCAGCACTTGTGCCTGACCGGTTATAACCGACCACTTTGATGACATAGTGCCCGGATGTTAACGGTGTAAAGCGTTGGACTGCCGTAAACGTAGTTTGGTCAAATGGAGCCGCATCCGAACGAATAAGTTTATGGGGTCCGTTTAAGTCGACAATATCACCTTTTTCCTGTGAAGACAGTTGAACTATATAGAGTTCGACATGTGAAACACCAGGGGTAACAGCTTCAGTGAACGACCGGACGGTTAACGGCGTGCCAACCGGCAGAGTCGTCTCCGGCTGTTTAACTAAAAGTTGTGTGCGCACGCCATTAGGCAGTTCACGCTCAGGTGCATTATCACTACAGGCGGCTACGAACAAAGTTAACAAGAGTATGACGATACTCCACATATAGAATGAGATGTGTCGTTTAGCTGGCATTGATGGTCTCCTCCAAAATAATTAATCACAAAAGCCTAAGCTTTTATCATTAATTATCGTTTCTGCAATATGCGAAGCTCGTAATAGTTTTGACAACGGAAGTGAAGAGAACAATCGGGAGATTTTGGATGATCAATTTCTTAATCTCCCCTTCTTATCTCCCGTTGAGGATATGTATTCGTCGTTGAGTCCTAGATTGTTGATTTCTTGACTTTCCATGATTTCAGCGATTACCCGGTATACATTGAACCAAGAGACTCTTTTGACCAATTGTAATATGTAAAGTTAATATGTCAAGTTAATTATAACATAAGACTCCCGAAAAGGGGAGTCTTTATTTGCAATTTTATGACAAGTTTTTAGTCAAATTTGGAGTTTGCCTTTTTTCACAGAGCAAAAAGTTAATGCAAGTCTTAGAAAATTCATTTAGCGGGGATCGTTTGGGGGACAACGCCACTCGAAACAAAGTACGTCTTCGGATGATTAGCATAGTAATCAATATAATTTTCAACAGTATCCGTAGTGACATCAATGCGCGGAATGCGGTGGGGGCTAAATTGTCCTGAGCGCGGCGACGGCGCAGCTTCACCGATGACCAACGTAATAAGCCGGTAGTCATAATGACGCTCGCCAAAGGCTCCATATTGCAGCATGGTTACAGCAGGAATAGTATCTAACGACGTTAACGCCAAAGAGTCGACCTCATACTCAGGTAACAGTTCTTCCAGAGCGACTTCGCCGCTAAGCAACCGACGCGTTTCTGAGAGGCTGTCGGGGCTATCCTCCGCCAGTTCCGGCAAATAAAGCCCAATTTCCATTCCGGCATCGATAATATGTTGCAGCTTCTGCGCCGCAAAATCGGGCTGACCAAACAGGTGGTATTCTGCCTGTGCCGCTTCCGGTTGAACAAAAAAGGTGGCACGTAAAGGCCAATCGGCAGGATGATCATCGTGAAAGGCTTGCAGAACACCCATGGCCGAATTGGGATCGAGCGTGCCGTCGGGCAGCAGCCGGTACTGACTTTCATGGGAACCGTCGAAAGTGATCACTACCGGCCGTTTACCTTCAGGGATATAGCTTAGCTGTCGGGCTAGCAGTTCATCAGAATAAAACGAGGCCCAGCCTTCATCCGCCAGCAGTTCAATATCCTGCGAATATTTAGAACTACCGAGTGCCAAATTGCGCAGATTAATCGGGTAAAATCCGGCGGCCCGGAGCTGACCCAGGTCGCGCTGAAAACCGTCGAGGCTGCGTTGGGCTTCCTCATCGCTATCGCCAAAGTTCTGATACCGTAAAATCATGACTTCACCCTGTTCGTTAGGGGGATAAAGGGTTTCCGTGGTGACCAGCGCCTCAGCCGTATAACTCACGCGGGGGTCCCACAGCAACCAGCCCCCACTCCCAGAGTCGTAAGCGCCGAACATCTGCTCTCGTATCTCAACAGGGGTGTAGGTACGCCGATCGAAGGCGTAATCAGGGAAATCCTGAATCCAGGGGCGCAATGTAATATCGGGGTTAACCGGCTTAATTTTGGCCATCGCTCGCAGCATACTTTCGTAAACAACGGCATAGGGGTGCGCAATAATCAAATCATTGTATTGGGGCAACCCCGGCAAACCGTACCCGTATGTCGAGGGATACACCATCGGCGAAAGGACATCAAGATGAGCCGCGAGTTTCGTTAAATCTTGTCCGATACCGAAATCGCCTTCGTTCCAGGTAGTGTAGCCAAACACATCGGCGGCCAATTTCACGTCGTAAGGCTCTAATGCGGTGTGGGCCTTTGCCAAAAAGCCGGAAATGGCAGCCGTGCGAACCTGTGCATCGACATCTTGCGAGTAATTGATACTGCTCAAGTTGCCGTCAGTGGGAAAACGGACGTAATCGAACTGTATCTCATCAAAACCACGTTCGGCGGCCTCAACAGCGAGAGCAATATTGTAATCCCACACTTCTTCATGAAAGGCTTCCATCCAGGGAAGATTTTCGCCATCAAACCAAAGTTGGCCGCCCGCCGTTTTAACGGCCCATTCGGGATGGGCGCGGGCCAGATAATCGTCCTTAAATATTACAATGCGGGCAATGCTGTAGATGTTTCTGGCTTTGAGGTCTTGCATTAAAGCCGACCAATCGGTAATCGTGGGCGCATCGTTAGCCCCGATGGCGGTGGCGGTAATGACATCACTGCTGTAGCTTAGCAGGCCAAAGTCACCTTTAATATCGATCACTACGGCATTGAGTTCGGTGGTCTCCAGCAGATTAAAAATGTGACTACGATAAGCCTCACTACCAATGGCATGGTAGGTCATGTAAACGCCCTTCACATACGTTTCGGGAGTGTCATCGAGGGCTGCGGAGGTCGATAAAACATCAGTGTGCTTAAGGGTCATTTTCGCCTCAGTGGTGGGCGATTGGGCATAGATCGGTTGAGGTAAAACTATAAAACCAACAATCAACCACGTTATCAAAAAGAAGGCAGATAGCACACATCGAACCATGGTAACCCTTTCTAGGCGTAACATTGGGGGGAGCTAAATCCAAAGAATTATCAACAAAATGAAATGTTTCTTTATATTTTATGCGATTTTGTACTTATGTAAATATATCATTCCCTCTTTACATGATTAGATTATGGATTTTACCCATTTTCGTATAAAATAATACGCGATACTTACAAACACCTTTGTTTGAAAATGACCATTTTCCCCATAAGTACCAGGGACGTTGGTTTAATCGTTGGTTTTGCGTCGGATTCAAAAAGGCTTAAGCTTCCCTGCGATTAAGCAAAATGTGGTATGATAGGATCATAGTTCTTCGATAGATATACAAAAGTTTCAATTCTGTATATCTTTTCAAACTAATTAAAGGATCCCTAATTGACAGCGTATAAAACTATGTACAACAAAGATGTGACTCAAGAAGTCGATGAAAATGTTGTGATTGCTCGATGGCAAAAAGGCGACCAAGATGCCTTTGATGAACTTTACAATCTTCATGCTCAATCAATTTATCGATTAGGTTGGGCTATGCTTCAGCAAACGCAAGCAGCTGAAGATGTTGTACAAGAAACATTTTTGCGGGCCTACAAAGCCCGTCAGCGGTTTGATCCATCTAAAGCCAGTTTTGGCACGTGGCTGTATCAAATCGCCTTAAATTATTGTCGAAGTCATTTACGGAAAAAGCGGCTGTTGACTATCCCCTGGCTACGCCAGACGGATGAAGCCCCCGACTTACCCGACGCCCGGCCTGGTCCGGAAAGCAGCGCATTGCGCAGCGAGTACCGGCGGATGTTGTGGGAAGCCGTTCAAAGTTTGAGTGATCCTTTAAAAGAGGTTGTTACATTGCACTACTACATGGAACTCCCGGCCGTTGAAGTGGCCGTTTTATTGGAATGTCCGGAAGGCACGGTCTACTCACGGCTACATAACGCGCGACGCCGTCTGGCTGCGATGCTGACAGCCCAGGGATTCTCAGCACCCGAAATTCTCGAGGCCCAGAATGCCCACTAGACACGTCGATAAGCTACTTGAGGCTTATCTTGATAACCAACTTTCCGCCAAGGCCTTGGCTCGTGTGGAAAAGCATTTGCAAGAATGTCCGGTCTGTGTTGAGCGGCTGTACGAGGCCAAACGCTTAAGGCGGGAGTTGGGGCCGGTATTACGCGTAACCTTAGGCCAACCATCGCTCCCACCCCGGCTTCAACAAAAAGTAAAAAATGAGTTGTACAATTCGTCATCAAATGCCTGGTTTCGGCTCAATTGGGTAGCGCCAATGCGATTTTTGGGGGCCATGGGCAATATGGCGCTGATGGCGGCCTTAGCTTTTGGCGCGATTGTCGTTATCCGAGGCTACATTCCCGGGGCTGGTTTATTTTATAGCGTCGAGCCAGAGTCAGGGGCTAGCGGTGTTGCACCCGTACTGGTGGTGACCCCTGTCCTCACCACCAGCCAAACGACAAAAAACAATGACGTTCCGGCAGCAGAACCTGATGACAGACGGAATACGCTTGGAGATACGGTTACGCTGTTTAACAGTGGCGAAGTCACGCAAAGTGAAGCTAATAAAGTTATCGGTGTCATTGAAGATGAAGAATATCAAAACGATTACTATCCGCTCGTGACACCAAGCCAGCCATATATTACCCCCCGTAAAGTACAAGATGAGCTAGCCTTACCGGGCGGAACTATCGCTTACGCTCTCTACGATACAACACCGGGTATCGAGGCGTATCGCACCTATTTTATCAGCCCTAACGGTGATAACTTGCGCCCATATGCCTTGCTCGATGTCTCTGAACCGGCCCTTCATCCCAATGCGAATAATGATTATGCACTGGCGATACGAACTTGGGAAGAAAAATCAAACCCACGTACTATCCTTACCAGTAACTTCTCAAGTGAGAAAAGACAATCTGTGGCGAACTACTGGGAAGATGCCCAGGCCGACTGGTCGCCAAAAGAAAATCGCATTATTTTTGCCTCGCAGCGTGAAAGTGACAGAAATTGGCGTCTCTATACAACCTGGGGTGATGGCTCTCGTGAAGATAATCTCTGGCGCGATGGACGATCACCCACGTTTGCGCCCGACGGCAAACGCTTTGCCTTTGAAAGCTGTGACAAATTCGGCAATCACTGTGGCTTGTGGAGCGGTCATCTTTATGATACCAGCGAAGACGGGTACAAAGTCATCTTAGAAGATCGATTGGCAAAATCGCCCGATTGGTCACCGACCGGTGAACAGATCGTCTATATGGCCAACCCTGATGATAATTGGGATTTGTATATGATGGATAGCGACGGCAGCAATGTACGACGTTTAACCGATGATCCGGCCATCGATGGTTTGCCGGCCTGGTCGCCTGACGGTGAGTGGGTAGCTTTCGTCTCCAATCGCGAAGATGACTGGGGGTTGTGGATTTTACACGTAGACAGCGGCAAGTTGCATCAAACCATTACATTTGATAACGGCTACCTCACCCCTGAAGATCGCCGCCCTTACAATGAACACGAAAAACGGTTCTGGTGGGATGAGCAAATAAGCTGGAGTAGCAACTAACCGTTTTGAGAAAATATCGTTTGAATCGATCAAAAAACGCCGCAGATAGAGCTTGCGGCGTTTTTTATTGATTAGGCGTAATTACTCAGGTGACTGGCACTTTTACTCAAATCGAGAACATTGAATGGAATACAACGCTGCTATTACTGCGATTAAGTGCCAGTCACCTTGTCTGCTGAATAAATATGATTAGGCTATGTAAACGCTTTCAACATCAACGCGATTTGTTGCCCGTATGACGTCGATGCCACCGCTGCAAATCATCAAAATGCTCCTCATAATGCTCCCAAGTATTCTCGCCAATCCATTCTTGCACCTGCTCATGCCCAAGCATTTCCTGAGGAAAAGCACGAATGGTGCGTAAAAGTTCGGCGTGGGCTGCTCTAAAATCGTACTCGATTTCTTCCCAACTCCACTCTGCTCGCTCTTCGTAAAAATTCCGGTTAATAGAATCGGTATCGATCTCCGTCTCCGTGGGGGCAACCGTATGCTGCGACTCCTGCAACCGATCGACGCAGTACCATTCCCAGGCCGCCAGATGGCCCAACACATCCTTCACCGACCAGCCGTTGGGCAACTCTGCTTTTTCTACAGCCGTAACCGGCACACTTCGATACAAGCGCACCAACTTAGCCCGATCCGTTTCTATTTTTTGAATAATCGCTTCAGATGTTTTCAATTCAGACATCGTCACTACCCTCTTCCAATAAAATAAGGTAGCGCATTTTACGCGCTACCTTATATATCCTCTTTTTACGCGGTCGTTCAATTAATTGATAACCGACAGCACCGTATCCGATTGAGGACCGGAACCGCCGCTCGACAGATTTTTGGCCTCAACGGCGGCAGCGACCTTACGCGCAATCTCGCGGATAGCCTTCGCGGCAGCGGCTTCTCCATCACGGACGACAATAGGTTCACCTTCATCACCACCGGCTCGAACTTCAGGCTCAAGCGGCACTTCGCCGAGAAAATCGACATTGACTTCTTGAGCCATCTTTGCGCCACCACCGTGACCAAAAATATCATAGCGGTTGCCGGTATCCGGGGCTACAAAATAGCTCATATTTTCAACAATACCCAAAAGCGGCACGTTAAGCTGCTCAAACATCGAGACGCTGCGAATCACATCGCTTATCGCTACCTGCTGCGGGGTGGTGATGATCACCGCTCCGGTCAACCCCAGACTTTGGGCCAAACTGAGGCTGGCGTCGCCTGTTCCCGGCGGCAGGTCGATAACCAGATAATCGAGATCGCCCCACTCAACATCCTCAATAAATTGACGAATGGCGTTGTGTAACATAGGTCCGCGCCAGATGATGGCCTGGTTCGGATCGACCAGAAAGCCCATACTCATCAACTTCACCCCATAACTTTCGAGCGGCATAATTTTGTTATTCCGCCCTTTGGGTTGCTCATTGACGCCCATCATAATCGGCACGTTGGGGCCATAGACATCAACATCCAACAACCCCACATTGGCCCCATCGAGCGCAAGGCTGATGGCAATATTGGTTGACATGGTGCTTTTACCAACCCCCCCCTTACCGGAGGCAACGGCGATAGCGTTGCGTACGCCCAAATCCGCCCGGCTCATCAACCGTGGATCGCCTGAAATAGGCCGGTCTATTTTGACATTGACGTTTTCTACTCCCGGAACGGCTAAAACCACTTTCTCTGCTGCTGCTTGAATCTGGTTTTTAAAGGAAGCAACGGTTCGGTTTAATAAAATCGTCAGATCAACGGTTGAACCCTTAATATCGATATGCTTCACAAGGTTAAGCGAAACAACATCCTTATTTTGCTTTGGTTCAATCACCTGACGTAGTGCTTCTAAGACGTGGGCTTGCGTAACATCGGCCACAAGTTAGCTCCTCATAAAAATGGATTTAGTGTGAATTAAAATACAATCGAGAGGCGATGGCAAATTTTAAGAGAGGGGACATGCAAACAGATGGAAAAAGGACGGATAAGCAGGAGAAAAGCACGGCTGTGCTAGCCTCTCCGCCCTCACTCAAAAATAAAGTCACCTTATTCAGCCTTGGCACGAACCTCATAGACACAGGCACCATCACCGTGAATAAGATGATTTTTGCGCTCAACCTTGGCGTCAAGCAGCTCTTCTAAAATAACCTGATCGCAGGCACAAACCGTACCACATTCTTCAGCCACATGGATAATGGGGCAGTTCGATTCGCGCAAAATAAAAATTTCTCCCGGCTTGGCTTCCCAACTGGACATATAACCGTCGGCTTCACGGAGCTTTGTCAACTGGTCTAAACGCTGGTCTAAAGTTTTGCCGTTGACCGCAGTTCGGTACTCATCGATAATATTTTCCGTGCGTTTTTCAAAGATGGCACTGACAGCCTCCGAACCGTACAAATTTTGTATGGTCTCGATAACGTCAGTAGCCAACTCTTCATACCGCCGAGGGAAAAAACTGGAAGCGGCTTCACCCAGCCGATAGACAAAACTAGGCCGCCCCATACCGCGCTGAACCTCTTCATAATCTACGAGTTGGTCTGCTTCTAACTTGGTGAGATGACGCCGCACAGCGACAGAGCTAATGCCCAAATAAGAAGCTAACTCATCGGCAGTAAGGGTGCCTTCTCGCTTTAAGAGCGTTAGAATCCGGCGACTGGTCGTGGGCATGTGTTTGTGTAGTAAAGGGTTACTTTCTCGACTCATATTATAGCCAACACTCCCAACAACGAATTTCGTTACTAAATATACTATGTAAAGTATGAGATTAAGTCAGGAAGGAGTATACCATAAATTTTCAAACTTTGCAATATTTAATAACCAATTAGTTGACAAAGTACCCCCGGCATGTTAGAATACCCACGAATTCTTAAAAACGTCCGCAATTATTTTTAATTTAGATGACAAACTAAGTTTAGGAGTGTAATAAGCGTAATGAGTACGTCTCTTTCTATCAAAGATTTGCAAGTGAGTATTGATGACAAACTCATTTTGAAGGGTCTCAATCTTGAGGTTAAACCGGGTGAAGTTCACGCCATTATGGGGCCGAACGGGTCCGGTAAAAGCACAACAGCGTATGCCTTAGCCGGTCACCCTGCCTATGAGGTTGAAGGCGGTGAAGTTTGGATGGATGGCATCAATTTATTAGAACTGGCTCCTGACGAGCGCGCTCAGATGGGTCTATTTCTATGTTTCCAATACCCTACCGCTATCCCCGGTATCAGTATGGCTAACTTCCTGCGTACCTCTTACAACGCCGTCAAAGGCGAAGAAGGTGAAGACGGCAAGAAAAAGCCAATTCCTATCATGGAATTCCGTAACAAACTGCTGGAAAAGATGGACCTTCTCAAAATGGATAAGAGCTTCGCGCGCCGTTACCTTAATGAAGGTTTTTCCGGTGGTGAGAAAAAACGGGCCGAAATTTTACAGATGGCTCTGCTTGAACCAAAAGTAGCTATCCTTGATGAAACTGACTCCGGTCTTGATATCGATGCGCTGAAAATTGTTTCTGAAGGTGTTAACTCAATGTTGAGTCCAGAGCGTGCCTTCATTGTTATTACCCACTATCAGCGCATTCTCGACTATATTAAACCCGACTACGTTCACATTATGTACGATGGTCAAATCATCTTATCCGGTGGGCCTGAACTCGCTCTGCGCCTCGAAGACGAAGGCTATGACAACATTCTAAAAAGCGTAGCACAAAACGGAAACGGAGGAGCATAGTATGGCAGCAACTGTTGATGTCAATCTTGATGAATATAAATATGGATTTAGCGTCCCCGAAAATTACGCTTTCAAAGCCGAAAAAGGGCTAAACGAACGAATCGTCAAGCAAATTTCCGAAATGAAAAACGAGCCTGGCTGGATGACCGATTACCGGCTGCGCGGCTACAAACATTTCTTGGAGCGCCCAATGCCGCAGTGGGGTGGTCGTGGCATGCTGAACACCCTCAACTTTGATGATATTTACTACTACATCAAACCGGTTGGGGCCGACAAAGCTTTTGAGTCGTGGGATGACGTTCCTGAAGACATTAAAAACACGTTTGATCGACTGGGTATTCCCGAGGCCGAACAAAAATTCCTGGCCGGGGTTGGTGCTCAGTACGAGTCAGAAGTCATCTACCACAGCATTATTAAGGACCTCGAATCAAAAGGCGTTCTCTTCCTTGATATGGACGCCAGCTTACGCGAGCATCCTGAAATCGTGAAAGAATACTTCGGCACGATTATCCCGCCCGAAGATAACAAATTTGCGGCCCTGAATACGGCTGTTTGGTCAGGTGGCAGCTTCATTTACGTACCGCCGGGAGTTCATATCGATCTGCCGCTGCAAGCCTATTTCCGCATCAACGCCCAAAACATGGGTCAGTTTGAGCGAACCTTAATTATTGTCGATGAAGGGGCCTACGTTCACTACGTTGAAGGCTGTACCGCACCGACCTACTCTACCGACAGCCTGCACAGCGCTGTTGTGGAAATTCTCGTCAAAGAGAACGGTCGCTGTCGCTACTCAACCATCCAAAACTGGAGCCACAACGTTTACAACCTGGTCACCAAACGCGCCCAAGCCTTCAAAAACGCAACGATGGAATGGGTCGACGGTAACCTCGGCTCGAAACTGACCATGAAATATCCGGCCGTATGGCTGATGGATGAAGGCGCTCACGGCGAAGTCTTGTCGATTGCTTTCGCCAACAAGGGCCAGTTGCAAGATGCCGGCGGTAAAATTGTTCACGCCGCACCCGATACCAGCTCAGTTATCACCAGCAAATCGATCAGCAAAGGCGGTGGTCGAACCACCTATCGTGGTCTGATTAAAGTGGCACCCAACGCCACCAACAGTAAGAGCAACGTGTTGTGCGATGCTTTGATCTTAGATGATGAGTCATCATCCGATACCTTCCCTTACATCGAAATTGAAAACAACGATGTCAGCATCGGCCACGAGGCCAGCGTATCGAAAGTATCCGAAGAACAGCTCTTCTACCTGATGAGCCGGGGCATTGAAGAAGATACCGCCTCGAACATGATCGTCAGCGGCTTTATCGAGCCGATTGTTAAAGAGCTGCCGATGGAGTACGCGCTGGAGATGAACCGGCTGATCGAAATGGAAATGGAGGGCTCTGTAGGTTAAGATGGCTGTCGCACTTACTACTACGAAACGAAAAGATGCCCTGCTCGACTCCGGTGTGTTCTCAGGCTCGGATGTCGATGCGCTTTCAGCTAATCTGAAAGAACCGGCGTGGGCGAAAGAGATGCGCAAAACCGCCTGGACGGTGTTTGAAGAAACGCCCATGCCCACGACATCGGATGAAGCCTGGCGGCGCACCAATATCAAGAAGGTCAAATGGGGCAAGTTTGCGCTAAACGGTCCGACCTCGGTGCAGACCGTTCAAGCCCTGACCGATCTACCGGCAGAGGTCCAAAGTGCTTTGGAAGGGGATTACCCCGCCTCCGGTCGGTTGGTCATCGCCAACAATCAAGTCGCCTATGTTGAAATCAACGAAGATGTGGCCCAAGAGGGAGTCATATTCACCGACTTGACGACGGCCATTGCCGAGCATCCCGAATTGGTTCAGAAATATCTGGCAACCGAAGCCGTGCCGCCTTCAAACAGTAAATTTGCGGCGCTCAACGGGGCGTTGTGGCAAGCCGGGGTCTTTCTCTACGTCCCCAAAGGCGTTGAAGTCGACGAACCGTTCCAGGTCGCTTATGTCCTTGAAGGTGAAGGCAGTGTTTCTCTGCCGCGCACGTTGATCATTGGCGAACAATCGTCGAGCGCCACCATCATCGAAGAGTCGATTTCGCTTGATGCGCATGGTCAGGGGCTTAATGTTGGCGTGGTTGAAATTTACGCTAATCCCGACTCGCAAATTCGATATGTCGATGTCCAACGCTGGGGTGAAGATGTGTATAACTTCAACGTCAAACGCTCGGTGGGCCAAAATGATAGCAATGTGATTTGGGAAACCGGCCAGGTAGGCGGTCGACTGACCAAAACGTTCTTTGACAGTCTGCTGCCCGGAAACGGGGCCAGTATGGAGTTCAATGGCGTGTATTTTATGGAAGGCAAGCAGCACCTCGATACGGACTGCTTGATCCGCCATACGGGACTTTATACTAACGGTGACCTGCTGTTACACGGTGCTCTTAAAGATCACGGTCGCAGCGTCTTTACCGGCCTCATCAAAATCGATCCAAGCGCCCAACAGACCAACTCGTACCTAAAAAACGAGAACCTGCTGCTCGATGACACCGCCCGGGCCGACTCGATTCCGAGTTTGGAAATCGACGCTAACGATGTCCGCGCCTCGCACGGAGCTACCATCGGCAAGATTGTTGAGGAGTATGTATTCTATTTGATGAGTCGCGGTATTCCGCGCAACACCGCCGTCCGCATGGTTGTCGAAGGCTTTTTCTACAAAGTGTTCGACCGGATGTATAACAATCGCGTGAAAGAGAAGTTGTTCCAGGCCGTATCGGCCAAAATTGGCGACTAACAACGTTCGCTCACGCTTTAACACAATAAACTTATGCTGTTTACAAGAGGCGACCTTCGGGTCGTCTCTGCTGCAATAAAACAAAGTTACACTATGACCAGACCTGACAGGTTTTCACCAATATCTTGCGACGAAAACAATTTACGAATGGAATATTGTTGTCAAAATGGCTAAACTTTCAAAAACCTGTCAGGTCTTTACCCTCAAATGGGGGGCTGAAATACAAAACCCTTGCTGAATTACAGGGCATAGACTATAATGCCCGTAACTTTGGCAAAAGTTGTAAAAGAGAGAGACCGTTCGTTAGAGTGACAAGGCCGTATCGGTAGCTCTGACCAAGTAAATGGAGCCGAAGCCATGTTTGACGTTGAAAAAATTATCCAAGACTTCCCTATTCTCAATCAAGGTGGTACGAGTAAGCCCCTAACCTACCTTGACAGCACGGCCAGCTCTCAAAAACCAACGGCGGTTATTGAGGCGATGGATACCTATTATCGCGAATATAATGCCAATGTCCATCGCGGTATCTACCAGATTAGCGAAAAAGCCTCCGATGCTTACGAAAAGTCCCGCAAAAAAGTAGGGCGGTTTATCAACGCTCGAAATTGGCGGGAAATTATTTTCACCCGCAATGCTACGGAAAGCCTGAATTTGGTCGCTTATAGCTGGGGGCAGGCCAACATCAAAGCCGGTGATGTCATCATCACCACCGAGATGGAACACCACGCCAACTTAATTCCCTGGCAGCAGCTTGCCGCTCGAAATGGAGCCACGGTCAAATACATTCCCGTCACCGAACAGGGCTATCTGGATATGGCCGCTTTCGAGGCGATGCTGTCGCCTGAGGTAAAGCTGGTGGCCGTCACCCAAATGAGTAACGTACTGGGGACGATACCACCCATCGACGACATCATCGAAAAAGCGCACGCGGTGGGGGCACTGGTCCTGTTAGATGGTGCGCAATCGGTGCCTCATATGCCGGTCGATGTCCAGGCGCTTGATTGCGATTTTCTCGCTTTTTCCGGCCACAAGATGTTAGGCCCAACAGGCATTGGCGTTTTGTGGGCACGTGAAGAAATTTTGAACGCGATGCCGCCCTTTATGACCGGCGGCGATATGATCAAGCACGTTTCGTTTGAAGGATCAACTTGGAACGACTTACCCTGGAAATTTGAGGCCGGTACTCCGGCTATTGCTGAAGTCATTGGCTTAGGTTATGCGGTTGATTATCTCAATACTTTGGGGATGGACAACATTCGCCAGCACGAAATCGACATTGTGACCTATGCCCTCGACCAGCTTAATCAGGTTGAAGGGCTGCGTATCTTTGGTCCGAAGACGCCGGAAAATCGGGGTGGATCGATTTCGTTTACGTTGGGCGATATTCACCCGCATGACGTTTCGGCCATATTAGACAGCGAAGGCGTAGCTGTACGGGCAGGCCATCACTGCGCTATGCCGCTGCACGAAAAATTTGGCCTGGCCGCTACCACGCGCGCCAGTTTCTACATTTACAATACCAACTCTGATGTGGATCGACTGGTCATCGGTCTGGATAAATGTCTTAATTTGATGGCTTGATTTTAGCCAACCTTATGAAACGCAAGAAAGCGTAGGACGATATGGATGATTTCTACCGAGAAAATATCCTCGACCATTATCGCAACCCCCGCAATGCCGGGACGCTCGAGGATGCTACCCACACGCATGAGGAAAACAACCCTCTCTGCGGCGACGTAATTCGCATCGATCTCCATGTCAATGATGACAATGTTATTAATGAAGTGGCCTTCAAAGGACGAGGGTGCGCTATCAGCCAAGCCAGTGCCAGCATGCTTATGGAGATGATTCAAGGCAAAACGCTGGACGAAGCCAAAGCCATCGGCAAAGAAGAAATTTTAGAGGCATTGGGTATTGAAATTGGCCCGACGCGTCTAAAATGCGCGCTGTTGTCTCTTAAAGTGCTTAAAGCCGGAGCCTATGGCCTGAGCGAGTCAGAGTGGAACAAAGACGACGACTGGTAGAGTTCCAGAAAAAATAGGGAGAACAAAACAAACTATGAGTGAATTCATCAAGGTCGCCAAAACATCTGATTTGGCACCCGGTGAGAAGATGTTGGTTGAGTATGACGATGAAGATGTGGGGCTGTTCAATCTCGATGGCGAATTTTACGCCATCTCCGATGTTTGCACCCACGATGATGGCCCCTTAGTTGAGGGTACGCTGGATGGCGAGTGTATTATTTGCCCCCGTCATGGCGCTCGCTTTAATATTAAAACCGGAAAGCAAACTATGCCGGCCTTTTCTCCGGTTCCGCTTTATAAAGTAAAAATTGAAGGCGATGATATTTTGATCGCGCCGGCAGATGATTAGTCGTTAGGAGGCATCATGTCTGAAGAAACAACGCAAGCAAATGGTGATATGGAAATAACGGAAGAAACGGTACGCGAAGCACTGCGTGGCGTTGTTGATCCTGAACTTCACCTTGATATTGTGACCCTGGGTCTGCTTAGATCCGTCGATCTCGAAAGCGATCCGGTTCACGTAAAAATGCTGCTGACCACGCCATTTTGCCCATACGGGCCGTGGCTGGTGCAGCAGGTTAAAGAAACGGCAGAATTTGCAGCCAAACGCGAGGCCAAAGTAGAAGTGGTGCCGGAGCAATGGACACCTGAAATGATGGAAGATCCGACGCTGCTGGGTTTTTTCTAGAAAACGGCTTTAAAGAAAAATTTGAGTCAAAATTGAGTCTCATCGGCTATTATGATATGGACCGGTTGTTTTTGTATACTCAACCGAAATGAACTTTTATGAATTTGCCGATTAGAAGTAAACCAGGTAAGATATTCACTATTCACTGCGTCTACTTTAATGCATACTAAAGAAAACGTTAAGCAGGAAAATATGACGGCAAGCAATTTACTGAGAATTGTACACACGTGTTGTTGTACCTGTATTAAGCGGGCGCGGTAGCTTTGCTCTCAACGGTCGAGGGTCTGGCTGCGGTAGCCCGCATCGCCCTGGTTCCGGACGATGAGACTCTCAGTAATAAATTTCTGCAACGGCTTGCCATCGGCAAGATAAAAAAATAAAAACCCTTCCAAGTATATTGAAAGGCTCATCGTCTATGATGAGCCTTTTTTGTTGCAAATTAAAACTTCTATCAAGGAGAGATTTACATTATGACAACGGTAAGAATACCCAGCCCTCTACGGCGCTATACAAATGGTCAAAGCAAAGTAGAGAGCAGCGGAACAAGCATTAACGCAATCATCGATGATCTTGAAGCGCAGTATCCCGGCGTAAAAGCCCGACTGTGTGATGACAGCGGCCAGATCAAGCGTTACGTTAATGTGTTTGTCAACGATGAAGAAATTCGCACGCTGCAAGGCGGCGACACTCCCGTTGGCGAAAAAGACGAAGTATCTATCATTCCGGCCATGGCCGGCGGGCAAGCCTAAGGAGCTACGATGAGTTATTTATCCCGTGATCAATTAATGGCCAAACTGCGCAAAGAGATCAAAGAGATCAGCGTGCATGAGTTGGCCGAACAAATGGAAAGTGACAAAGATCTGACCGTGGTCGATATTCGCGGCCTGGATGAGTGGGATCAGGGCAATATTAAGGGTTCTATCCATATTCCACGCGGCTTTTTAGAGCTGAACATTGAAACCCACGCCCGCGACCGCGACAAGCCTGTGGCCGTGTTGTGCGCCGGGGGTGTGCGCAGCTTGTTAGGCGCACGCGACCTGGAAACGATGGGGTACACCAACGTATTTTCTGTAGCCGGTGGCTTTAACGGCTGGAAAAATGCCGGTTTCAACTTTGTGGTCCCCCGCGTGATGACCAACGAACAGCGCCAGCGCTACAGCCGCCACACTATTATGCCTGAGGTGGGTGAAGAAGGGCAGCTCAAACTACTCGACTCGAAAGTGCTTATCATCGGGGCCGGTGGTCTGGGTAGCCCGACCGCCATTTATCTGGCCGCTGCCGGTGTTGGCACCATCGGCATTGTCGATTTCGATGTGGTGGATACCAGCAACTTGCAGCGTCAGATCATTCACAAAATGGAAGATGTTGACAAACCCAAGGTTGAGTCGGCGGCACGCTCCATCGCTCAACTCAACCCTGATGTCAAAGTCATCGGCCATCGCACCCAAATTACCAGCCAAAACGCATTCGACATCATCGGCCAGTATGATTTAGTCATCAACGGCTCGGACAACTTCCCGACCCGCTATCTGGTGAACGACGCTTGTGTCATTTTGGGCAAGCCGCTGGTTGATGCCAGCATCTTCCGCTTCGAGGGCCAGGTGACGGTTTACGATACCGCCAACGATGGCCCCTGCTATCGCTGCCTCTATCCCGATCCACCCCCTCCCGGCGAAGTGCCGAGCTGTGCTGAAGGCGGTGTCTTTGGGGTATTGCCCGGTATCATCGGCAGCCTGGAAGCCGTCGAAGCCATAAAACTGCTTTTAGGCGAAGGCACCACCCTGGCCGGTCGCCTGCTGGCCTATGATGCGCTTGAAGCAGAGTTCCGTGAACTGAAGGTCGCTAAGGACAAAAACTGCCCGGTGTGCGGTGAGCATCCGACCGTTACGGAATTGATCGACTACCACCAGTTCTGTGGTGTTCCGAGTGCAGAGCCGGTAGGTATCAACGGCGCAGTTAAAGAAGCTGCGCTAGCTTAGACGAAACCAACGCATTAGATGCGAGACACAATTGCTTGTCGATATCGGCATCGACAAGCAATTTTTAGACAATCTTTTTGCAAGTGTCTCGCATCTAGAAATGTAGAACATAACCGCAGTCTACAGTAAGAATCACCCCAAGGAGCAGGTGCATGACTTTTCTAAACACGATGGATAACACGGAAGTGAAACCACTTTTCACCCTCAAACGCCCGGCTGATCTCCGCACGCTGGGAGACTCGATCACCTCACGCATTGGCAATACCCCGCTGTTGCCGCTGCATCGCATCGGTGCGGCAGAAGGGCTGCCCAGCAATGTGGTTGTTTACGCCAAGGCGGAGTGGTTTAACGCCAGCGGTTCGGTGAAAGCACGGCCTGCTCTGGCGATGATTGAAGATGGCGAGCGCCAGGGCTTGCTAACGTCCGATAAAACCATCATCGACGCCACGTCCGGGAACACCGGCATTGCGCTGGCGATGATCGGGGCGGCCAAAGGGTACAAAGTAACGCTGGTACTGCCCGGCAACGTCAGCGATGAGCGCAAAAAGATTCTCAAAGCCTACGGCGCGGAACTGGTCTTGACCGACCCCTTTGAAGGCGTTGATCTGTCTATCAAGACTGCAAAAAAGATGGCCGAAGAAAAACCGGATGTTTATTTCCGCCCCGATCAGTACAACAACCCGGTTAACTGGCAGTCGCATTACCACACCACCGGCGTTGAAATTTGGGAGCAGACCCAAGGGCATATTACGCATTTTGTAGCCGGTCTCGGCACCAGCGGTACCTTTATGGGGACCAGTCGCCGGTTGAAAGGGTTTAATCCAAACATCGAGGTTATTTCCGTAGAACCGGCCGATGAACTGGCGGTCATTGAGGGGCTGAAGCATATGGAGACCAGCATTGTTCCGGGCATCTATGATCCGGCGCTGGCCGACCGCTCGATTGAGGCTTTCCCGGAGGAAGCACACCAAATGACGCGCCGGCTAGCTCAAGAGGAGGGCATCTTTGTCGGTTACTCAGCCGGAGCCGCCGCCTGGGCAGCGTTTGAAGTCGCCAAAACCCTTACGGAAGACAGCGTTATTGTAACCGTATTTCCCGACGGCGGCGAAAAATATCTGAGTATTGCAAGTTAACTGAAGATTGGTCCAGTTTTCGCTACTCGGTCAAAAACTTGCCACAAAGGGTTAGACTATAATGATGGTAGTATGATGCTGGTAAGGAAACTGGACCAATCTAGAGGATCAATAACGTTGGTTGACAATTTGTCGGAATAATTTTATACTCCACGCTGGAATAGCGTACTTAGGCAATCGACTTAAGAGCGAGCTTAGGTACGCTTTTGTTTGAAAAATACCTATCGTCAACGGTGACGGGCAAAACAAGTTCGACACCAAAAAGTACCCTTTTAGGATAAGTCGCCGCTGACTTAAAACTACACCATCGAGCGATTTATCTACCTAACCTATTATAGAGGAGAGATCGATGTCCCCCCAGATTGGTACAGATACTAATCCCCTACGCGTCGCGATCATTGGTTCTGGTCCAACCGGATTTTACGCGGCAGATCATTTATTCAAGCAAAAGGATATTCAGGTTCGGGTTGATATGTATGATCGTCTGCCCACGCCGTATGGATTGGTTCGCTTTGGTGTTGCGCCCGATCACCAAAAGATAAAATCGGTTGTCAAAGCCTATGAGCGAACCGCCAAGCGATCCGAATTTCGTTTTTTTGGTAACGTTGAGTACGGCACCGATGTCACTCTGGATGATCTCAAGCAGTACTACCACCAGATTATCTTTACCACCGGCGCTCAGTCGGATCGAAAAATGGGCATCCCCGGCGAAGACCTCAAAAACAGTCATCCCGCTACAGAGTTTGTGGCCTGGTACAATGGCCATCCCGGCTACCGTGATTACGAGTTTGATCTCAGCCAGGAAAATGTGGCGGTGGTCGGCGTCGGCAACGTAGCGATGGACGTCGCCCGCATTTTGAGCAAAACGGCCGAGGAGTTAGCCGTTACTGACATTGCCGATTATGCGCTTGAGGCCTTAAAAAACAGCAACATCAAAACCATCTATATTCTGGGGCGACGTGGCCCGGCCCAGGCCGCCTTCACCAACCCCGAGATCAAAGAATTGGGCGAGTTGGAAGACACCGAAATTACAGTACCTTTAGAAGAAGCCAAACTCGATCCCCTCAGCCAAAAGGAGCTGGATAAAAGCCAAGACCGAGCCACCCTAAAAAAAGTGGGTATTATACAAGAATACGCCGAGCGCGAACCGGCCGGAAAGTCACGCAAACTGATCCTGCGCTTCTTGGTTTCCCCGGTTGAGCTAATTGGTGATGAAGCGGGTAAGGTCAAGGCCATGCGGCTGGTTAAAAACGAGCTGTACGAAACCGAATACGGCACGCTTCGGCCCACGACCACCGATCAATTTGAAGAGATTCCGGTTGGCCTGATCTTTCGTTCGGTCGGCTATCGGGGCATTCCTCTGCCCGACATCCCTTTCCAAGAACGCTGGGGCGTCATCCACAATGAGCTTGGCCGCGTCACCGATCCGGAAACCCATGAACAGGTTACCGGCTTGTACACCGCCGGCTGGATCAAACGCGGTCCCAGCGGCATCATCGGCACCAACAAACCCTGTGCGGTTGAGACCGTTACCTTAATGTTAGAAGATATGGCGGCAGGCAAAACCTTTACACCCGCTCATCCCGAAGTTGAAGCGGTTGAGAAGTTCATTGCCGAACGCCAGCCAAAATATGTCTCCTATGAAGACTGGCTTAAGCTCGATGAAATTGAAACCAAAAGCGGTTCAGACTTGGGCCGGCCACGCGTTAAACTAACCAGCGTTGAAGAGATGTTGGCTGCCCTGGGTAAGTAACCTTTCTCTATATTTGCTTTCAAAGACCGGCCTCACGAATAAGAGACCGGTCTTTTTGATTTTTAACCGGTTTGTATCCCCTTGGCTCTGATGGTAAAATTGAACTACTCTTATGCTTAGGAGAGCGTGCATGGATGCCATTATAACCGCCGGGGGAACACTAAAACCCACCGATCCACTTTTTCAACTTACGGGCGTTGATAAAAAAGCCCTGATTCCTTTGGTTGGCAAACCCATGATCGGCTGGATCATCGAAGCCATCCAAGCTTCAGGGATTGTCGATAATATTGTAATTGTGGGCCTCAAGCCACAGGATCTCGCGCCCGATTATCCTCATCTTTATTTCACCGATGCTGCCGGTGACATCATCGACAATGTTTTTGCCGGATTAGATCGTCTGCAAACGATTTCGCCTCAGGTGAAAAATTTTTTGCTAGTTTCATCGGATATACCCCTTATTACACCGGAAACGATACGCGGTTTTGTTGAGGAGTGCGGTGTTCACGATGCCGAAGTCTATTATGCGATGGTCGAGGAAAAGTTGATGGAAAGCCGTTTTCCGATCTCAAAACGAACCTATATTCCCTTTAAGGGCGGTCGTTATACCGGGGGCGATATCTTTCTGATGAACAGTTCAGCCGTGCGCGGAAATATTACGTTAGCGAAAGCCGCCACCGGGGCACGCAAAAACTATCTTCAGCAGATTCGTCTCATTGGCTGGAGCTTCATATTTCGATTTTTACTGCGTAGACTTACGGTTCATCAGGCAGCGATTGAAGTATCGGCCAAAGCCAATCTCGATGGCCGGGTTATCGCCACTAAATATGCAGAGTTGGGTATGGATTTAGACAAACCCCAACATTACGACATCATCAAAGCGCATTTGGAAACCCGCCAAACCCAAAAGGTCAACAGCTAACCTATAAATCAGGACGCAGATATTCGCAGATAAACGCTGAGAAAATCAGCGTTCATCTGCGTCCAACATTTTCGCGCATGAAAAATCGCGTGTCCCGGTTAGACACAAAAATTAGCCGTCGATGTACTCTC
>JAGRBZ010000927.1 GCA_020433805.1 Anaerolineae bacterium | reverse complement strand
CGAAATTTAAAAGGCGACCGCAGCGTTTTAATTTGGGAGCATTTGCCGGACAAAACGGCGGCGGGAAACTATCCGGCCTTTTGGGACGAAGATCGAGGCGCGTTGCGCATTGCCTTACACGGTACGTCCGATGAGTGACGAGCCGGATGATGGTTTTCCAACCCGTAACGCCGTTTATGCGCAGACATTTATCGAAGAAGAAAAAGGACGTTTTGTCGTTTACATCGAAGTCGGTTTTTGGGAACCCAACGAGCCGGACAACATCCAAACCGTGCGCCGTCGCATTCAATCCTATCCCAAACGACGCGCCGCGGAGATCGCTGCCTACTGGATTGAACGAGCGGCCAAAAAAGATTTACGACAACCGCCACTAGGGTTTTAGCATTATGACACAATCAACATTAGCAGTAAATCCTCAACCGCTTGGTATTTTTCCTCTCCCGGCCGGTTATTTGCTCCTGCCGCCGGTTGAAGGCGTTGCGGATGTTCAATCGGCGTTGATGCAGGGCCAAATTCCGGACAATTGTCCGGAATCGTTGGCCTTTTTTCGGTTGGCTTTAAACGGTGACATCGACGCCGCCTATCGCGCTTTAGCCGCCGACGACAGCCTTGAAGCGGCTTATAATCGCTTCGTGCTGAAGTCCAGTCCCGAAGATTACGCCACGTTGCGACGCATTTTCAAGGGCGAATTACGCCAACTGCTCGATGTGGCCGCCTACACCATCGGCTATTTGGCGATGCCGCCCCGTCGCCGCGACGCCCAAGGCGAATGTCTGGCTTTGATTATTATGACGCACGCCACCGATGCCTTAGAGCGTGACGACGGCGCTCGGGCCATTGAATTGCTAACCGAAGCCGCCGACCTGTGCCGAACCATCTCCCCTTTGTTCGCGGCTCAAATTATCGGCACTTTGGCCCAAACCAAATACACTTATTACGGCCCCGACTTTACCCTTGTCCAACTCTATCAGGAAGCCATAAAACTGCTCCAATCATCGAGCTTGGCCGAAACCCGCGCCGAAATGTGGCTTAATTTGGGCATTGTCTATCACGATTTGTCTAGCGGG
>JAGRBZ010000926.1 GCA_020433805.1 Anaerolineae bacterium | reverse complement strand
CTCCCATTCAAACTGTTCGGCAAAGTGGGTAGGATAAGGCACAAGCGTTCCAAACGGTTCCCCGGCGTCAAAACGGATCGTCTTATCAGGACGAGTCAATTGCCAGGCGAGGCTGATGGTGGCCGGCAGCAGGGATGTATCGACGATCTGCTCCAGGGGAGAGAGGCCATCTTTGGGCCGGTTGATCGGGCCGCGCAGCCACAGGCTGTTTGGCCCTTCGATTTGCAGCTGATAGCCGGGGTAGAAGGTCAGCAGCCCCTGGCCCAGATAGCTCTGCACAAAGGCCGGAGCATCGTCGGTTGGCCGGTCGAGCCGGATGTCGATGTCTTCCGGGTTGGGGCCGCCGTTCCAGGTTATTTCAACGGCATAGGGACACAGCAAATCCCAGCCCAGGCCGCCGACGCTGCTCAAAGCCAGGTTGGCGGAGATGGCCTCATTCGGGACGGCCCAGGTTCTTTCTGTGGGGGTCGGCTCGATAGCAACCGCCTGGTGATAGAGGGGTAGAGCTTTGATCTTCATCTTCGTACTCCTTTTATTTTGGGGTCAACGGTTTGGCTGCCGTCACGTTGTCGTTATTGATCCGGGCGATTACGTTTGGGGAGCAACGGCCTTTATGGCTTGGTCAGGCGGCAGCCGGAATCGGCGTCGAGCGGCAGGCACTCGATAGACAGCAAGGGCAGCCCCAGGCTGTAGAGCTGCTCCAGCACGCCTATCAGCGCCGCCTGGTCGACCACCTGCCCGACCAGGATCGTAGCGCCGGGTTGGCTCGTCGAGTCAGCGGCGATGGCCCACTCGCCGCTAAGCATCTCCAGCCAGCCGGGACTAAATCGGCCCTGAGCGCAAATGCGATATTGGGCCGGATCATCTAGGTTGATTGGGGGCAGTTGTATGGTCATAAACGCTTGTGCTCCGCCAAGGGTTGTTACATTGCACCTAGTGTAAGGGAGATGTCGGTGAGGCGTATTACCCGAAAAGTATTATTTTTGTTAGCGATATGACTTGTATGATTAAGTAGGTATGAGGTAATCTCAGAAAGAAAGAGAGATTAACTCAGGGCAACAGAGAGGAG
>JAGRBZ010000925.1 GCA_020433805.1 Anaerolineae bacterium | reverse complement strand
TAACTGCTCGTCGCGCTGGCAGGGGCATTGAATTCAATATTAGGGGTGACGACGGCATCAAGGATGACGCTGCGCAGTTGGGCGGTATGTTCTTCGGCCTGATCAATGACATATTGGCCCAGCAGGGTCCCATAGGAGACGCCGTAAAAGTTGAAGCTGTCATAGCTCAGCGTTTCGGCCACAACATACATATCGGCCGCATTTTCGACGCTGTTGAAGGCATTGAAATTCACCCCTTCGGCCAACAGGCGGTCACGACAGGCGACCACAAAGCTGTGGTCTGTCTCTTCAGCCAGCCCTTTGGCGACTTGAATTTCGTGCTCAATTTGTTCCGTACAGACCAGGTTGGGCCGGGAATAGAAGGTGCCACGCTCCTCCACAAAGACCATATCACGGGTAGCTAAAATATGCTGTAGGCTGGTGAGCGCCGATAACCCCGATCCCGGAAAGACCGCGATGGTCGAGTCGCCGGGGCCGCCCTGCTCCATAAAAAGCGGGTCGGGGGCCGGATTGTCGCCGCTGCTGCGAACGCGAACCACCGCCACCTGAATGGTCGGGCCATTCGGCTGACTGTGCAGTTCCGGCACCGTGACATAGCCGCAGTCCGATTGGGCGGCAACGTCATCAGGGAGGTTAAATGTGGTGCAGGCAACCGGTGTCCAGGCTTCGCCAAAATTGGCGGGGGGTAGCGGGGTTGTCGCCACCGCACCTGTAGTTTCGGCTTCGGTAGGCAGCCACAGCTTCTGGCCCACCTCGATGACGCCGGGGTCATCGATGACGATGAAACGCTCATCCTCGGTGGCTTTGGCGTTGGTGGCTTCGATGATGGCCGCGTAGGCCAGCGGGTTGCCGTATTGTTTCTCGGCGATGGTGCTGAGCCAGTCATCGGCTTGAACGATGTATTCCTCGCCGTCGGGGGCCTGGGCGAAGGCGGGCGTGATGGTCATGGTCAGCAGGAACAGGGTGATGATTAAGATTGATTTTTTCATTTTCTTTCCTTGGAAGAATAGGGATCGAGAATCAAAACAACTTCTCCATTTGCGTTTGGGTAATTAGTAAATAGTAAATGGTA
>JAGRBZ010000924.1 GCA_020433805.1 Anaerolineae bacterium | reverse complement strand
CAGACGCGCAGCGCGCTCAGCGATTTCAACATGCCCGTTGGTGATAGGATCGAACGTTGCAGGGTAAATTGCCTCAGCCATTAGCTTAAATCACTTTTGTTGTTCCAGAAATTTTCTACCTGTCGAGCCAGCAGCCGATGTTGGGGTTGATCTAAATTTTCGTCTTTCTCAAAGATAATTTGGGCTTCCTCACGGGCCAACTCCAACAGTTTAACGTCGGTAAGTTGCACCAGCTTCAAATCCGGTAGCCCGCTCTGGCGTGTCCCAAAAAATTCACCTGGCCCGCGCATCTTCAAATCCGACTCGGCCAGTTCAAAACCATTCGTGGTGTCCTGTACAGCCTGCAAACGCTCTTTGGCTTCGGTGGTTACTTTATCGGCCAGCAGCAGGCAGAAGCTATCGTGCTGACCGCGCCCTACCCGGCCTCTAAATTGATGCAACTGGGCCAGCCCAAATCGGTTAGCCCCTTCAATCAACATAACCGATGCATTTGGCACATCGATGCCAACCTCAACCACCGATGTTGAAACCAATATCTGGGTCTTCTGATCCTTGAACGCTTTCATGACTTTTTCTTTTTCGGCGCTTTTCATCCGACCATGTAACAAGCCGAGATTAAGCCGAAAGAAGACCTGCTTCTGTAAACGCTCATGTTCTTCGATAGCCGAACGGGCCTCGGTTTTCTCGCTCTCCTCTACCAAAGGACAGATAATAAAGGCTTGCCGTCCTTTTTGAATTTGAGACTTGATAAAGCTGTAAGCGCGCTCACGTTCTTGAGGCGTAAGCCAGCGTGTTTTTATCGGCTTCCGACCCGGCGGCATCTCATCGATAATAGACAGATCAAGATCGCCATACAGGGTCAGCGCCAGCGTTCGCGGAATAGGCGTGGCCGTCATAACCAGCATGTGGGGATTGAACCCTTTTTCGCGCAGGGCACTTCGCTGCTCAACCCCAAAGCGATGTTGCTCATCGATAATCGCCAAGCGCAAATCTTTGAAGCCCACATTACCTTGAATAATGGCGTGTGTGCCCACTAAAATATCGATCTGCCCCGCAACAAGCTCGTCTAACAGCGCCTTTCTTTGAGCGCCG
>JAGRBZ010000923.1 GCA_020433805.1 Anaerolineae bacterium | reverse complement strand
CCTGGTTTCTTGCCATAATTCTTTAAAGTGCAAAGGGAGTGCTTGTATTCCTAAAAACAAAAAACCGTCAGGTTCACGCACTACCCGTTTGTAGTGAGCATCTGACGGTTTGATCATGTCGATAGCGTAATTGCTATCCGTGTAATTCAGTTATAAAGTGTGAACTTATCCTTCGAGAAATACTTCGGGAATCGGTTCGATGTCGTTTGCCTCATCTTTATTCGGCACCTTGTTTCCCAGTACCCGCTCCCGATACAGATTGTAGTTCGGTAAAATGCGGGGATATTCCTGGTCCATCAGGTGTGATGTAAACAAGAAGTCAGCCGAAGCGCGGTTACAGGCCATCGGAATATTCCAGACAACCGCAATACGCAGCAGCGCTTTCACATCCGGGTCGTGGGGCTGCGGCTCCAGCGGATCCCAGAAGAAGATGACAAAGTCAACATCGCCCTCGGCAATCTTTGCGCCGATTTGCTGGTCACCGCCTAGCGGGCCGCTTTGCAGCTTTACGATCTCGATTCCTAAATTTTCTTCCAGCAATTTGCCGGTGGTACCGGTTGCCAGAACCGTATGCTCTGCCAGAATGTGGCGATTGAATTTGGCCCATTCCATCAGGTCGTATTTTTTGTTATCGTGAGCGATAAGGGCAATACGCTTTTTCGCTCCAAGAATTGAAATATTGTTTTCCATGATAATAAAACTCCTTAAAAAAAATTTTCAAGCTCTGGTGTTGTCAGATTTATGAAATTTTGGCATAAAAAAAGTGACTGAGTTTAACGCCATAAAGAGAGCTGTGCCAGTCACTACATCGATGTCTATTCAGCTACTTCGCCAGCTATAGCAGTTATACCTTTCTTCGCTACAGCTTTGAAAACGATTACAATAGCATGGTAACTGATATTTTCGGTTTTGTCAAGGGGTTTGTGAAAAAAAACGCATACTTTTAAGTAAAATTAACAAAAAGTCGCTCGATTTTGCTCGTTATGACAAGTTTTTTCGATGTTGTGGCGTTCGTTATCTTAACGCAAGTTGTGACCCTTCCAGACCTTTAGGGTTTTGACCATGATTTTGTCTAGAAATGGCGCTAAATATCCGTCTTC
>JAGRBZ010000922.1 GCA_020433805.1 Anaerolineae bacterium | reverse complement strand
CAGCATTTTTGCTCTCTTTTCTTCTCTTATTTGCTGACCATTTTATTCTTTTTTTCTTATTTCCGATATTGTCTAATATATCTGCTGCGGGGGCATATTAGCTTAATATCGTTCTAACGGCTCAAGCTGGATTTGATGCTTTAAGTTCAAAAGCTCTGGATCACCCGTTACCAAAACAGCTTCTAAACGTTCAGATAGAGCCGCTGCAAAAGCATCGGCATAGGAAATTGCATACTGCATCTTGAAACGAACAGCGGCAAATACAATTTCGTCATCGGCAGAAATTATTTGTAAGGGTAAGAGGTAAATAGTTTCAAGCGTTTCTTGAGCTTGTGCTTCACCTTTAACTTTTCCAATACGGTAAATCACTTCGCCCAAGTTTATGATAGAGATAAATAACTGGACATTGTTTTCTTTTGCAGCAGTCAACAGTTGTTTTACCCGACTCGCAGCCGGTTCTTCTTTTTGCAGGAAAGCTAAAACAGCCCAGGCATCAAGCACTAGCCGAGGTGTCATTGAGTAGCTCCTGTCGGTGTTCCTCTTCCTGAGTGCTTAGAAGATCGATGTCGGCAAATTTTCCGTACAGGGTTTCAATAGAAGAATCCACTATCGGCTCTAATAAAATATTACCTCCGCTCAGTCTGACATTGAACTGTGCTCCAGGCTGCAAGTCTAAAGCTTGTCTTACTGCTTTGGGAATAATAATTTGTCCGTCAGATGAAAGTTTCGTCAACAATTTTGTACTCACTTTCGCTAAATTTATCCAGACATTTTATCGAGCTGTTTAGTTGAATTGTAAGAAAATAGAACGGGCCTGTCAAAACATTTGTTGATTTTAAGCTGTTGCTAATTAAAACAAGTTTTACGAACGTCAAGGGCGTTAGAAAATTGGAGATAGGCCCGTAATCAAACTGACCCATTTGTCTGGGGCAGGAAGCAAAAAGGAGATAACATGGCAATCGAACACAAACGCTTAGGCAAACATGGGGTTTTGGTCAGCAACCTCTGCCTGGGCACGATGAACTTCGGCTGGCACACCTCCGAGGAGGACAGCTTCAAAATTATGGACCGGGCGCTCGAATTAGGCATCAACTTCTTCGATACCGCCGATGT
>JAGRBZ010000921.1 GCA_020433805.1 Anaerolineae bacterium | reverse complement strand
TAGTTGGCGCTCAGCAGGTTGTCCATCCGTGCCTGGGCTGTGGCTCCGTCCCAACGCAGCGTCGAGACTTTGTCCATACCCATCTGACCACTTTGAACCACCAGTTTGCCCTCATCAATGTAAGGTTGCAGCACCGACATCGCGCCATCATAGAAGAAGTAGGCGTTGTTGTCATCGGGTGAACCGCCAAACAGTTCGATGTTGAAGGGGCCATCGCTGTTTTCAAGATCAAGCGCATCGACAATGTAGCTACCTTGGAGGACACCCACCTGGAAGTTGTCGAACGTGGCGTAGTAATCGACGTTGCCGGAGTCGCGGATTAAGCGGTCATAGGCAATCACTTTGATGCCCTGGTCGGCGGCTTGTTGTAGCACGTCAGACAGCGTCGTGCCGTCAATAGCGGCGATAATCAAGACGTCGACGCCTTTGACCACCATATTTTCAATTTGAGCTAACTGGTTGGGAATGTCATCTTCAGCGTATTGCAGGTCGGTCTCGTAGCCCTTTTCTTCAAAGAACTGGACCATCGACTCCCCATCCGAAATCCAGCGTGCCGATGATTTCGTCGGCATCGAGATGCCAATCGAGTAGCCTTCACCCGTTATTTCTACTTCTTCTGACTCTGCTTCGGCAGCCGGTTGGGCTACGATTTCCACATCGCTAAACTGGTCGGCGGTATAGTAACCGGTATCGACAAGCGCTTCTTGCCAGTTGTTGACATCGACACTGATCGGCTTGAGCAGGTAAGAGGGAACGACTTTCACGCCGTTTTCGTAGGTTTCGGTGTCATTGACAGGCACTTCGCCACCACTCAACAGCGCATCCACCATCGCTACGGTTTGCTTGGCTAGCTCACGCGTGTCCTTGAACACCGTCGAGGTCTGTTCTCCTGCCAGGATTGATTTAACTGAAGGCAATTCCGCATCCTGACCGGTCACTACCGGCATCGGCAAATCTTCGCTGCCGTAGCCAACGCCCTTGAGCGAGGAGATAATCCCGATGCTCAAGCCATCATACGGTGACAGTACCGCATCAACTTGCTTGTCGGTGTAGTTGGCGCTCAGCAGGTTGTCCATCCGTGCCTGGGCTGTGGCTCCGTCCCAACGCAGCGTCGAGACTTTGTCCAT